>NZ_JQDZ01000113.1 GCF_000764205.1 Thalassotalea sp. ND16A | reverse complement strand
ACCTGGCTCAGTTCTCATTAAATAAGAGCTGATCACCAGCGCAGAAGCACCTGCAATTAAAGATTCATCAATTGAGTCAGGACGAAGTTGGTTAATTAAACCGGCATTAATACCAAAGGTTCGTTCACCCGTGTCATCAATTAAGGTGAAACAACGACCAATAGGGCCATTTACTGGCTGCAAGTAATTTAAGTCTACCCGTGAAGAAGTATTACTAATAAACCGATAGGCGTAATCACCAACATGAATAGTTTCTGACATAACACCAAGTAATACTGAACGGTCGTCTGCCAATACAGAATAATTGTGCATGGTATTACCAATAGTGCCACCGGCAAACTCATAATTAATTAGGGATTCATCTTTCAAACGCTGGTAGAGTTTTTCAGTTACTTCATCTGAAATGATTTGTGACATGCCACGTGTTAAAGAAAATTCGGCAAGAAATGCTTGGTCAATTTTCGCCTCTATATCTACCAAAATTTGATCTATACCAACAATATAATTT
>NZ_JQDZ01000112.1 GCF_000764205.1 Thalassotalea sp. ND16A | reverse complement strand
CGCTAGAGTAAGAAGAGGCTTTTGCATCCCGAGAAGCTAAAAGCTTTTGACGTCTTAGCCTCTTCTTCTCACTCTAGCTTAGCCCTTAAGTAATAATTTATTTAGGGGCTTCTTCTTTTATATGACGTGGTGTAAGTAAACCTAAATAGTTGGTTATCATATACTTAGAAAAATTACTCCGTCATCCCGTTATGCTTTTGAACGGGACCTCCCAAATTCAAAACGTGCATAGGAACAATGGCTCTTCGCTTCTCGTTTCTTAAGAATAATAAATTATCAATCAAAGTTGATATTAGAATATATAGACAGTTCTGTGAGTAATGCGCAGTCTGCTTGTACCTTGTACCCTGTACCTCGTACCTCGTACCTTGTACCTCGTACCCTTTTTTACCTACACCGAAAACGGGTATTTGATCGCATCGTGATGCTCATAACCTGTCACTTCAAAGTCATCCATCGTCACCCAGGTTTCAATATCTTCTAGCGATTTAATTTTAGGATTAATGGTAAGTTTTGGCGCCGAAAGTGGCTCTCGTTTTAACTGCACATTTTTCATTAAATCCAATTGATCTTCATAAATGTGGGCATTAACAATTTTATGGTAGGCAACACCAGCTTTATGGCCGGTAATTTGCGCCATAATCGCCAAAAAGGCAAACACTTGAATTTGATTAAAATTCAGTCCCAGAGGTACATCACAAGAGCGCTGAGCGCTGGTTAAATATAAGGTATCGCCGAGCAGTGAAAAATTGTGCGTATGCATGCATGGACGTAAACAGCCCATATGAAATTCACCCGGATTATAAAAGGTAATAATTTCGCCGCGGTCATCGACACCATTTTTTAGGTTTTCAACAACTTTTTTCAACTGATCAATGGTGCCACCATCAGGCTTTGCCCAGCCACGACCTTGCACGCCGTATACTCGGCCCATATCGTCTTCACCTTTGCGATATGAATTTTTCAGCCACACTTCATTGTCATTGGCATTGGCATCCCAGGTTTTGGTGCCCAAAGCGCGAAAATCGGCGGCATTGTCGTACCCTTTAAGGTAGCCAAGCAGCTCAGCAATTGCCGATTTGTAGAAGCTCTTACGGGTGGTAATTAATGGAAACTCATTGTTGCCAACCTGATACTCCAGATCCGCGTTAATTACCGTTAAACAACGCTTGCCGGTACGTTTATTATCAACCCAAATACCATCATCAATAATGCGTTGGCATAAATCTAAATACTGCTTCATTTGGCGACACTCTTGTTATTTTTTTTGTTTGCGGTTTTTGTCTTAGATGACTTGTTTTCAATAGGTAAACCTTTGTTTAAGCCCCACGTGATCAGGCCAATGCCAACGATCACCATAGGTAGTGACAGCATTTGTCCCATCGAGATAAAGCTAAAGTAAAAACCTAAATGGGCATCTGGCTCACGGAAAAACTCTATTATCATTCTAAACAAGCCGTAGCCCGCTAAAAATAGACCACTGGCAACCCCGGCAGGCTTTGGTTTACGACAGACGAAATAGATGATCATAAACAGCACTACGCCTTCAAGGAAGAACTCATAGAGTTGCGAAGGATGACGTGCTAGACCTAACGGGTCGGTCGGGAAGATCATTGCCCAGGAGACGTCGGTTTCTCTGCCCCAAAGTTCTGAATTAATAAAGTTACCAATACGGCCAGCACCTAAACCAAGCGGTACCAATGGCGCGACAAAGTCACCAACCTGTAAAAAACTTTTCTTTTCCTTGCGCGCAAAAATCGCAATGGCAGTGATCACTCCTAACAGTCCACCATGAAACGACATGCCGCCGGTCCAGATTTTAAACAGATAGAGCGGATCAACCAAGAAATAATCAAAATTATAAAATAAGACGTAGCCTACCCGGCCACCCAATATCACGCCAAGGAAGCCATAGAATAGTAAATCGCTAACTTGCTCTCGAGTCCAAAGGCCACGACTTTTATCGGCAGCTTTATTGGCAATCATCATGGCTAGAATAAAGCCAATCAAATACATTAAGCCATACCAGCGTAAGGCAATAGGGCCAATGGAGAAAATTATCGGGTCAATTTGTGGAAATTGTAGTGCAGCTAGGGTCATAAAAGATCCTGTGTTAAGTCATCATTTTTATTGCCACAAGTATCAGGAATGCAGCAAATACTTTTTTTATTGTTTTTACTGGCAGCTTATTCGCTAACTTTACCCCGTACCTTGCCAATACCGTAGATGTAGAAGCGATACCGAGTACTGCTGGCCAATATATGTACCCTAAACTCCATTCCGGAAGGTTGGGATTACCAAGACCTGCAATCATAAACGCCATTGTGCCAAAAAGCGAGACAATCATACCGCAAGCTGTAGAAATGCCAATAGCCTGCAATAAATTAACACCACAATAACTTAAAAATGGAATGAGTACGGCACCACCACTGATGCCCATTAAGCTGGCGATAACACCAGTCCCGGTGGCAACCCCTTTCAACACGTTATCTGAGGGCAAACCTCTATGTACCGTTTGTCTGATGGAAAACAACATGTAGGTTGCCAACGAGATCACAAAGGTAGCAAAAATGGCCGTTAACGTTTTGGTTGGCAGTAAATCGGCTAAATTGGCGCCAATTACTGCTCCTACAGCAACAAAGGCCAATAATTTTTTGGTTAATTTCCAGGGAATATTACCCGATTTATGATGATTAAATGCCGCACTGGAAGATGTCACCACGATGGACGCTAATGAAGATGCTAAGGCAATAGGCATGACAATATCAGGATGTAAGCCAATTGTCGGTAGTAACATAATCAACACCGGGACTATGACTAAACCGCCGCCAATTCCCAACATGCCCGCTAAAAAGCCGACCAAGGTGCCTAGTAACATACAAAATAAGAATACTGATAAAAACATTGTTAACTCTAGAAACGCGAGACTAGGAAAAAATCTCGCTGATAATAAATTTTAACCTTAAATCGCTAAAGCTGCTTATTAAATTACCGATTTCACCGGTCAAAGGTCTAATTACCGGCAATTAACCCAATATTTATTTACCGGCACGGACAAAACCGCCTAAACCAAGTAATTCTAATTGCTCATTCAAGTAATTATGCACTTGTTTCGCCGTGGTTAACATTAGACAATGGGATAGGATTAGCTGTGCCTGTTTATAATCAATATGGCGCAACACCCATTTAACTTTTGGAATATTATGAGTGTTCATACTTAACTTATCGTAGCCCATTGCTAACAGTAATAACGCCCCGCCAGGTTCACTGGCCAGCTCGCCACACAGGCTTAACTCTATCAGGAATAGTTGCGCTTGTTCGGCAATCTGGTTTAGCGCCCGCAATACGGCAGGGTGATACGAATCATATAACGGTGCTACTCTTGAATTGTTCCTATCTACCGCAAGCAGGTACTGGGTGAGATCATTGCTGCCAACAGAGAAAAAATCCACTTTTTTTGCTAATTCTTCTAATTGAAAAATGACTGACGGCACTTCCAACATTATGCCGATTTTGGGTTTCGACACTGGCGTATCGCTTTCATTGCACACTTCAAAATAAGCCTGATTTACCAGTCTTACGGCATCATCAACTTCGGTCACACCAGAGATCATTGGCAACATGATTTCCAAATTACCGATGCCGATATTGGCTTTTAACATGGCTCTGACTTGTACCAAAAAGATTTCAGGGTGATCTAAGGTAATGCGAATGCCGCGCCAGCCTAAAAACGGATTATCTTCATTGATAGGAAAATAAGGCAAAGCCTTATCACCGCCCACATCCAAGGTACGCATCACTACGGGTTGCCGAGGAAAAGAGCGCAATACCGTGTGATACAAGTTCACTTGTTCATGTTCTGAAGGAAAACAATTACGCTCCATAAATGGAATTTCAGTACGGTATAAGCCGATACCAACCGCACCATTTTTCATCGAAGAATCGAATTCGGCACTAAGACCCGCGTTCAATAATAACTCAATTGATTTGCCATCTTTAGTAATAGCCGGTAAATCAATCACTGCCTTTATCAGTTCTTGTAATTCACCTTCTTCGCGAACCAAATGTTGATATTCACCTAACAGCGCAGCATCGGGAGATAAGAATATTTCTCCTGAATAACCATCAATAATGGCCTGTTTATATTTAAAGTTCGCCAAGCCGATATTGCCTACCGCCATAATTGCCGGAATGCCCAATGCCCGGGCTAAAATAACGGCATGTGAGTTGGTTGACCCCGATAATGATACAATCGCTTTTAATCCCTTATGCTGATATTCCGCCAATAAAGAGGCAGTAACATCTGTCGCCACTAGTATCATATTTTTCGGAACTTGCTCTCGACTCGCTTCTTCTTCTTGTAAATGAAATAAAACCCGATTGCCTAAGTCTTTAATATCGGTTGAACGTTCTCGTATATAAGGGTCTTCAACCGACTCAAATTGAATAACATATTGATCTATTACCAGTTTCAAAGCACTTTCAGCATTCCAGCCGAAACTAATTTTTTCCACTATTTCGTCGCCCAAACTGGCACTTTCGAGTATATGTTTATACATTTCAAAAATATCTAAGGCATCTTCAGGGATCGCACCTTGCATGCGCTCACTCATTTGCGAAAGATCACGCTTAGTCTTTAGCACTGCGTGTTGAAACATTTTCGTCTGTGTAGCAACTTGCTCGACTTTGGTCAGGCTGACACTGCTGAGCTGTGCTTTTGGATAACTAATATAAAAGTTGCCAATGGCAAGACCGGGAGACGCAGGCACGCCTTGCACGTAGTGTCGATTTTGCTGATTTTTATTGCGGCTTAAAATACCCGTGGTTTCGGCATTGGCGATGGCGATGGCAAGTTGCGCCGCCAGGGTGACTAAAAACGCTTCCTCATTCTCGTTAAATTGTCTGGCTTGTTTTTGTTGGACAGAAAGTATGCCTAACACCCGTCGTTGATGAATGATTGGCGTTCCTAAAAAAGCATTAAAATCATCTTCTTTTACTTCCGGTGCATGCTTAAAGCGAGGGTGATGTTGGGCATCAGCAATATTGATCGGTTCTTCACGCTGACCAACCAAACCGACCAGGCCTTCAGAAAAACCTATGGTCACCTGCCCAAGGGAAGCTTTAGCAAGACCGTCAGAGGCCGTTAACAAAAAATGTTCGCGCTCATAATCAGCAAGATATACCGAGCAACATTCGGTGGCCATAGCGGTTTTCACCTGCGCCACCAAATTCTGCAAAGCATTACCTAACTCAGGTTCTTGCCCAAACGCTAAAACAATTCTCCGTAAAGTGGTTAACATAAACTCCCTTGCTAAAATACTATACCAAGTTGGCTAATTATCTGATCATTTTTAATGAATCAAATTGGTCTTAACCAGAAATATCAGTATAACCTAAAACTTAGCCATCTAAAAACAATGTAAGCTTTTGCTTTAACAGAGGATTTAAGATTCCATCTTAAATTAAGCACAACCTTGTGCAATCACCCTCAAAAGGCCTCTTGCCTGCCGGGTAAAGGTAGAAAATATTAATCGCTTCTGGCTACGAGCTTCAGGCAGCATTGGTATTGTTACACTATAGGTGAATTCATCAAATACACAGCCCGTGGCCAGTAGCTAGTTGCTCGAAGCTTAAAACAATCACCCTCAAAAGGCGTCCTGCCTGCCGGGTATAAGCACATATCCTTGTGCTACAAATCTAATACCATCCCTGGCGATTTGCATTCCATCATCCATGAAGTAAAAAAAAAGTTGTGCAGCGTTAGCTGCACAACTTTTGTATTACATAATGATCACATACCACTTTGAGTGTTAACCTCGACGTCTTTGATTATTACGTCGCTGATTGTTACCTCGATGGAATTTGTTTGCTCTACGTTCATTGCCCTCGCTCTTATGGCTAGGTAATGCAACGGCAGCAAACTCTTTCATTACCCGACGATATACATCGCGTTTAAATGAAACCACCTGACGAACTGGATACCAATAACTTACCCAGCGCCAATCATCAAACTCAGGGTGACCTGAATGCAACAAATCAACCTCATCTTCGGCGCAAGTCAGTTTTAGCAAAAACCATTTTTGTTTTTGGCCAATACACACAGGTTTACTTTCATGCCTAATTAAACGCTTCGGTAAACGGTATCTTAACCAATGCTTGGTACTGGCAATGATCTCCACTTGATGAGGTTTTAAACCTACCTCTTCATGCAGTTCACGAAACATCGTTTGCTCAGTGGTTTCACCTTCGTCGACGCCACCTTGCGGATATTGCCATGAATGCTGACCAAATCGCCTAGCCCAAAAAACTTGACCTTTGCCGTTCGTAATCACTATGCCGACATTGGCTCTATAGCCTTCGGCATCAATCACATGAACTCCCGTTCAAATTTTAATATATGAAATGATTGTTCCACAAACTACGATGATGAGCAAATTAAAGATTAAAATTAATGTTAATCTTTAATTTTTTTAAGCATACTTAGTGAAAGTACTCTAATGACCTATCCACCATTGCAAAATCCACGGCCCGAAACAGAGCAGCAATTAATGACTCATGCCCAATCATTGGCTGGGTTGAGTCTTGGTGAGCTTGCAGCACAAGCAGGCATTGTGGTGCCTGAGAATTTAAACCGGGAAAAAGGCTGGATTGGTTTGTTGCTCGAAAAAGTTCTCGGTGCCAGTGCCGGTTCACTGCCATTACCTGATTTTCCTGATTTAGGCATCGAACTAAAAACCTTGCCAATAAACCGTGCCGGCAAACCATTAGAGACCACTTTTGTCTGCGTCGCGCCACTAACCGGAATCACCGGCATGACCTGGCAAAAATGTCACCTTAAGAATAAATTAGCCAAGGTGTTATGGGTACCGGTAATTTCTGAACGTAGTATTGCGATTAAAGATCGCATCGTTTGCACACCATTTTTATGGCAAGCTAACGCTGAAGAAGAGCAGTTATTAGCACAGGACTGGCAAGAACTGACTGACATGATAGCCCTGGGCAGAGTCGAAGACATTAACGCCAAATATGGGCAAGTATTACAGTTAAGACCGAAAGCGGCTCACTCGAAAGTAAAAACCCAAGCGTTTGATGCCCAAGGAAGACCTTTTATGACCCTGCCAAGGGGGTTCTATTTAAAGATTCCATTTACCCAATCAATTTTAAACAATCACTTACGGGTAAATTAACTCTTCAGTGCTTGGCTCGGGTTTATCGGCCAATTACAATTTATGAAGCCGAATTTGCTGACTAAGCACCGTGGTTTCGCCCGCAGGTAGATTAATCCAGTTGGTATTAGCGGCTTCTAAACAAACAAATTCCTGTTCGCCTTGCGGATGGATATCAGCCATATTGTTAGCAATCTCAACTCCAGGATTCCACAGTACCCATTGAGCTGAGTTAGTTTTGCTAATCTCTATCGCTCTTTTTGCTCCGTTATCAACAATCGTCATCGATGAATCATTATGATAAATCCGGTCGATTGGGCCAACACAATCTAAAATATCAACCCCATTACAGTGTGATAACTGGTTGATTTTATCGTCAAAGATGCTTTCGCTTAAATCAGGTATGGCAACATTTTCGGGACTGCTTACGTTGAAATAACTGTGCAAGGCATCGGTAAATTGAAACGCACTTTTGCCATCATTGCTGACAGTTAATTGCTGAGAAAAAGTATCGGCAAAAGTGATAATTTGTTTAACAGTAAAAGCATAGGGCCAATCTGCAGCGTATTCAGAGCCAGATAAGAGCAACTCGATGCGTACTCCTGCGGCAGTCATCTGCAGTTGTTCTACTTGCCAGACACTGGTGCGAGCAAAACCATGATTTGCTGCCTGTTTAAAGCTGCCAAACCAGGGCCAACAAAGGGGGATACCGCCCCGAATAGCCGTGCCAATTTGATAAGCAGTATCATTGCTTAACCAAAAAACCTCCTCATGACCTTGCGGCTGCCAACTTAAAACATGACCACCATGTAAACAAAGTTTTGCTTTGCAGTGTCGGTGTTCGATGCTGATAATTTCAATGTCTTTATTGACATTCACTTTTTTAATGACACCAAATTCATTATCAATGAGTACTTTTTGCTGGTTCAACTGCTTGTTTTTCATTTAAAACTTTATCGCTCAAGAGAGTATGGTAGAGTTGATTATATGGTATTCATCGCCTCTTCGTTAGATTAAAACTCTATAAAACAGAAAATTATTATTGTGAAATTACTTGCTCCGCTACTTTGGTTTATGTTCTGCCTGTCGTTATTACTGTTTAGCTTGGGGTTATCCTGGCAAGTGAATAAAAGCGTTAATTTTACCTATCCATTTTGGTATCAAGTGCTCGATATCAGCAGCCATATTGATAAATACGCGCCGCAGAATAAATATCAAAAACAAGACTTCGTCAACACCGATGCTGGCCAACACCAGCAGCTGTTTAGCGATGTGGTCGTTGCCATTAATAATCATGGCGAAGGGCTGGCAGAAATGGAGTATCACCTTGGTGCTGCAAGTAAAACGCTGTTTACTCATAGTGAGGTAGTACATTTACAAGATGTCAGCAATTTAGTCGATAAATTACGCTGGCTTTGGTTAATTAATCTTATCCCGCTAACAACACTTTTGTTGTGCTATCGGTCAAAAAAACTGTTAATGCCAGAGAGAAAGTTAAAAATACACGCCTCAGTGGTTTCGTTATCAGCACTGCTGCTTAGTTTTAGTGTTTTTGGCTTCAAAAAAATATTCTATTACTTACACACCGTAGTTTTTCCGGATAATCATCAATGGTTCTTTTATTACCAGGAATCGTTAATGAGTACGTTTATGAAAGCGCCAGATTTATTCGCGGCTATTGCCATAAACTTAACCGTTGTGGCACTTGCTATGTGCATACCGCTATATTACTACATTGCCAAAATCAATAAGTCCTTACTCTAAAACATACAGATTGCTTTCTTCACTCATGCCAGCAAGGGTGATGGTTTTATCGAAAACGAAACCCAGCTTAATTAATAACGCTTTTGATGAAGGGTTGTCCAATGCCGTAATCGCTAATACTTTCGCCAATTTTTTATCGTTAACTTCATAATTTAAAATCGCTTGCGCCGATTCAAAACCAAAACCTTTCCCTGAAAACCCATCTAAAAATGCAAAACCGATATCCGGTTCTGGCAAAGTTTCTCTTTGTAATAAACCACATATGCCGATGGCTTGTTGTGAATCTTTTAGACAAACAATATGCAAAGCAAAACCATAATCCTGATACATCTGCTGAGGTCCGGTTTTGATGTAATGCAGCGCATCATTGATGGTTCGAACCTGCTTATCACCAATATTTTCAATAAAGCTGTTTTGGTTTAGCAATTGCAAAATAAACTTAGCATCATGATTGCTAATTTGTCTAATAACAAGATTGTTGGTGGTAATTGGTTTCATTGTTTACACTTATTTTTATTTTAACTTTTAACTTTTAACTCAATAGTTTTAGTGTTCTGTAGTGTCGATAAACTCAATACCATCAACGTTTAAAGTATAACTGGTGGGGATTTCTTTGGCACCATCTACCAGGTTTAATTCCGGTGCATCGAGTTTGCTCGTCATTACCCCTTTAACCGTTACCGCAGTAAACATATTCAAGGATGGCGGTGCCACTGGCGTTGCCAATTTTGCGTACACAATTTGGTTTGCCGCCGGTGGTGGCTCATGAATACAAGCGCCAACATACGGCACTAAGAGAAATTCCTTTACCTTTTTGCCTTCAAATTCAAGCGGCAATAAAAAGCCTGACATTTCAATACTGGCATTGTCTAACAGCGGATTTGTTGATTGAAATTCCTGCTTTCTCTGGCTAATGATCTGTTCTCGGACTTTAAATAATTCCTCAATGTTTATCCCATCAGCTTCCAATTCTTTACGCGCTTGTGCACCTAGCTTTTCCGACTCAGCATCCAGCGGCTGACCACTGGCGACAATATCGTTAATGATGGCGACCTGTTGCAGTCTACGAATTTGATCAATGTTCATACTTTCAAATGGATTGGCAATTTCAACGGTCTGCACGTGTTCGTTAAGGGTCTCCCAAGAGATCTTTTTGACCACTTTCGCATATGAGCTGGCAGACCAGAAAGCACTTACTAATAAAATACTGGTTAAGGAAAATAATGCGACTAATTTTTTCATCTAAACTACCTGTTTGTATTTAACTGCGGATCGACATGCCATCAGATAAGGCGTAACGATAAATTTGCATGCTCGGAAATAAACTAATGACTAAGCCCGCGGTGCCAACCAATGCCAGTAACGTCCATTCTTCGGCCGTGGGTAAACTTAACTCTAAGTAAATACCAAAGCCGTTGAGAATAAAAGGCTTAACGGCAAATAAAACGGCGTATAAACATGCACTGCCTAGCACTAACCCGGAAATGATAATCGCCATTGCCTCGCCCATCATTAAACCAAAGATATGATTGGGTCTGGCGCCAATGGCCCGAAGAATGGCCATTTCCCGGCGACGCTGATTTAAACTGGTTAATAGAATAATCAGCATGGTCGCCAGTGAAATCACCACGACCATCAACGACACGGCTAATAAAGTTTTCTCGACAATAGCTAATACTGACCATAACTCAAGTAACGCCACCCCCGGCATTATCGCCATTAATGGCTCGTCTGCAAAGTTATTGACCCGCTGCATCATAGTTAACGCTTGTGGACGCTGCTGCAAGCCAAGGTAAAAACCAGTAATGGTTTCGGTGCTATGGTGATGGTCCTGATGCTCATCAAAGATTGCCGTAACCGATTTTTTCAGGCTGGACAAATCTAACGTCAAAAATGGATCATGGCCTACCGCGATACTTTTTTGCGCGGCATGCAATTGATCAACCCCAGCTAACGAGACAAATACGGTTCTATCGATAGGGGTTGCCGTTGGGGCTAAGATACCCGAAACTTTAAATGGCTGCTTATCGTGATGAATGTAACTGTCATTTCCGCCATGAGATATGATAATTTCATCGCCTATTTTATACGCCAGCTTGTTGGCAATTTCATCACCGATCACAACATCAACATCACCATGAAACCAAGTGCCTGAGCTCACGGTTAGTGATTGCTTACTGCCATATTTATAGTGTTGATAGAAATCTGCTGTTGTGCCCAACACCCGGTAGCCTTGATGGGAGTCCCCTAATGCAAATGGAATCGAAAATTTCACCGACGGGTGGTTAATAATTTCTTCATAAGACTCATAGCTAATGCCATTTGTGGCAGTGCCCATTTGAAATACCGATGATAATAATAAATTCACCGAGCTGGTTCTGCCACCAACAATTAAATCGGTACCGGAAATGGTATTGGTAAAGCTGTCTTTCGCTTGCACCCGAATCTTTTCAATGACAAGCAGTAACGCAACACTTAAAGCAATAGAAAAAATGGTTAACAGTACCGTTAACTTCCTATTGCGAAAGCTTTTTAACGCCAAATTTGCAATCGCCATTATGCACCTCCCTCAGCAAAGAGCGAGACAACAGCTTTGCCGTTATTCTTGTCATTGCTGTTGTCATAGCTTTGTCGGTTGAGCAACACACTGCGTTCAAATTCAACTTTTAAGCGTAGATCATGACTGACAAAAATTAACGTGGAACCTGCTGCTTCACATTCTTTAAATAGTAATTCCAAGAACGAGTGACAACGGTCGGCATCCAAAGATGATGTCGGTTCATCGGCAACAATTATTTCCGGGGCGCCCATCAATGCGCGCGCGGCAGCCACTCGTTGTTGTTGCCCTATGCTTAATTCATTTACACGCTTATGCAATAAATTTTCATCGCTCATATCCAGGTGTGCTAACAAACGAATCGCCTCTGTTTCTAGCGTTGCCGAATTTGTTAACGCCCGTTGTTTGCGCAATGTTGAAAAATGGCAAGATAACACCACGTTTTCAATGGTAGTAAGGTAGGGAATTAAATTAAACATCTGAAAAATTACACCAATATGATCGGCACGAAATTGATCACGCTTGCCAGCTTTCATCGTTGTCAGGTTTTCGCCAAGAATATTAAGGCTGCCAGAGTCCGCTGAAATTATTCCGCAAAGTAAACTTAACAAGGTAGTTTTGCCACTGCCGCTAGGGCCACGCAAAAACAGTCTTTCACCTTTGTGAACATTAAAATCATCAATATGAAATTCAAAATCAGAATTTTCTGACCATGAATATTTTAACTGCTTAATATCGATAATTGCCGACATGGAGTCATTGCCTCAGGAGAATATAAACTTTAATTAGTGCTAATGTTATGCCAATGCGAATAACAAGCTAGCATAAATCCACTTGCTATAAGATCTTGGCTATCTGAACACAGCTGAAATTAGCAAGCAAGAACTGCTTTGTTAAGTTATGTATTTTAGTCATTTAAAGCCCAACAAATGCCACAGTATTACCGATTTTTAAACACTTTGGTTTGCATTTCCATTAACCGTGACTCACAGCGAGCAAATTCAAACGCCAGTTTTTTGCCTTGATATAAATCGATAATATCCACCTCACTGCTAATAAACACTTCAATATTTTGATCGTAAAATTCATCCACTAAGGCAATAAAACGCCGGGCTTCATCGTCGGTTGATTGCATGTTGGCAAAGATGTTTTGTTGGCGTTGATAACCGTCCTCTACCCCTGAGGCAACATGACTAATATCAATGCCGGAAAATTGCGGGACATCGGTGATCATCACTACCGAAAATTGCCTGGCCAGAGCCATATAATCACGCTGGCTACGGGCGCCTTTACACAAATTGGCAAAGTTAAACACAATCACTTTACTCTCATTATCACTGGCCAGATATGACAAAGTTCTGGCATTAATCTCAATATTTCCTGCGGTTAGCGGTTTATTGGTGAATTGCATAAATTTCTCAGCGATATAACCGCGATGCTCTGCTACAGGATACACATAACGAGCATATTGTTGTTGATGTTGGCGATGATCTTTTTCACCATTAACGCTGATAATTTGGCAATATCGATTAAGCAGAGCAATGGTTGGCAAAAACCGTTGCCGTTGTAAGCCATTTTTATATAATTCTTCCGGTTTACAATTAGAGGTTGTGACTAACACCACTCCTTGTTTAAACAGTTCATCAAACAACCCCGAAAGCAACATCGCATCGCCAATATCGCTGACCAAGAACTCGTCGAAACAAAGTACGTCAACCTTAGTTGCGTATTCTTTGGCGATAACCCTTAGAGGATCCGATTTGCCCTGATGGCTTAATAAACTTATGTGCACCTGCTCGATAAAATGATGAAAATGCATACGCTGTTTGCGGGCAATGGCAAGATTGGTAAAAAATAAATCCATCATCATGGTTTTGCCACGGCCCACTTTACCCCATAAGTAGATGCCTTTAGCGGGGTTAACTTCAGCTTGAAAAGGCAATTTGTGGACAAAGTTAAATTTTCGATGAAAGCTTTTCTTCCATCGAAAAACGGATGATTTATGTTGCTGGCATAGCGCTATAGTTAACTCATTAAGTGCTTGCAAGGCATTTAATTGAGCGCGGTCTGTGGTTAAATTGCCGGTAGCGACCAAACGCTTATATTGTGTGACTACAGCCATGAAATGTCATCAACTTTGAATATATTTTGAATGAACCATCAATTATAAATGCGATTGCAAGATAACACAGCAAAAAAATCAACTGCCCCAGACTACAACTTATCGCATATTATTGCATTTCACCCCATCGATGTTGACTCATCCAGCACAGCCATTACTATAACGCGCGCAAAAAAAGTATTACTTTTGATACTCAACACATTTTCCTAGCGAGTCGTACACCTCAGGAAAATATCAGAGTAACCTCATATTCAGAATATTTTGGGACCCCTATGAGCTTAAAAAATTTGTTCATTGCAGTATCTTTGTCTGCATTGTTAACCACCCCTGCCACTGCTTCAGCAGTGAAACAGACGAAAGGTGATTTCGAAGATAAATTTCGTCAATTAGAAGAAATTCTGCCAACACCAAACGATTACCGAAACGCCGCTGGCGAACCAGGTAAAGAATACTGGCAGCAGCAAGTCGATTACAGCATTCAGGTAAAACTTGATGAAGAAAAGCGTCGTTTAAGCGCTACTCAACAAGTGACTTATCACAATAACTCTCCGTATCGGTTAAAGTATTTATGGTTACAACTTGAACAAAATCGTTTCAAGCAAGACTCTATCTCAGAGTTAAGTGGTGATTTTGGTGGCATTGGTCGCCGTGGTCCTTCTACTGGCAAACCATCAGCGGATAACCCTGGGAAAATCAGCATGGGCGAACTACGTCGTCAGCAATACTATGCCGATAATACCGTAGGCTATGACGTTTTCAACGTTACCGATAAACGCGGTAAGCCGTTAAAAGTCACTATTGTTGGCAGCCAGGCGCGCATCGATTTACCCAAAGCGCTGGCCGCGGGTGATGAAACCAGTTTTAACATCGAATTTGCCTTTAATATTCTCGAAGAAAATGCCGTACCGGCACGTTCTGGTTACGAACACTTTCCCGATGATGCCCGCGAAGGCGGTAACGATATCTTCCTGCTGGCTCAGTGGTTCCCACGCTTAGCCGCATTTTCCGATTACGAAGCCTGGCACAACAAAGAATTTTTAGGTCGTGGAGAGTTCACTCTCGAATTTGGTAATTACGACGTAGAAATGACAGTACCGGCGGATCACATTGTCGCTTCAACCGGGGTATTGCAAAATGCCAGCAAAGTACTTAGCAAAGAACAGCGTAAGCGTTTAGAAACCGCAAAAACAGCAAAGCGACCAGTATTTGTGGTAACCGCGGAAGAAGCATTAGAAAACGAAAAATCCGCTACTAGCAAAAGCAAAACCTGGCGCTTTAGTGCCGAAAACGTTCGTGATTTTGCCTGGGCATCATCGCGTAAGTTTATGTGGGATGCGAAAGGTTTCGAGCAAGGTGGCGATGAGCAAGAATTCGTCATGGCAATGTCTTACTTTCCCAAAGAAGGTGGCGATCTATGGAAAAAATACTCGACCGAATCGGTTATCCACACCATGGACGTGTACTCTCGCTACACCTTTGATTACCCATACCCGGTTGCCATTAGTGTAAACGGCCCTGTAGGCGGTATGGAATACCCAATGATCAGCTTTAACGGTCCACGTACCAAATGGCATAAAGACGATACTCGTACTTATACCCTTGCCGAAAAACGCTTTTTAATTGGTGTGGTGATTCATGAAGTTGGCCATAACTATTTTCCAATGATCGTGAACTCTGATGAACGTCAATGGACCTGGATGGATGAAGGCTTAAACAGCTTTCTAGACGGTATTGCGGGTCGTGAATGGGATCCGACCATTCCATGGGGCGTAGAACCACGAGACATCACCTCTTACATGAAATCTGACGTACAAGTGCCGGTAATGACGCAATCTGATAGCGTATTAAAACTTGGCCCTAATGCTTACACTAAACCGGCTGCCGCGTTAAACATTCTTCGCGAAGTCATAATGGGTCGTGAATTATTCGACTTTGCTTTTAAAGAATACGCGGTGCGCTGGAAAAACAAACGCCCTACGCCGTCAGATTTTTTCCGTACCATGGAAGAAGCCTCAGGGGTTGATTTAGACTGGTTCTGGCATGGTTGGTTCTACACTACCGATCACGTCGATATCTCAATCGACAGCGTTTATAAACTACGTTTAGACACTAAAAATCCAGATATCGACCTAGATCGTCGTCGTCAGGAAGAGTTTGAAAAGCCTAGTTCTTACCATGTTGACCGCAACAAAGCCGCTGGCCAGAAAACCTGGTTAGAATTGAACCCGGACGTAAGTGATTTTCATGATAAAAACGACCGTTGGACCGTAACTAACAAAGAGCGTAACGAATATAAGAAAATGCTGAACAAGTTAGAACCTTGGGAGCGTAAAGCGTTTGAGCGTGCGGTGATCGAGGATGATAACTACTACGTGTTAAATTTCTCTAACCTAGGTGGCCTGGTAATGCCTATCTTATTAGATTTGCACTTTGCTGATGGTACTTCCGAGTCAATGCATATTCCTGCCGAAATCTGGCGTCGAGCGCCGAAAGCGGTAAGTAAGCTGGTCATCACTCCAAAAGGCAAAGATTTGGTATCGGTTGAGGTGGACGCCCATTGGGAAACCGCTGATGTTGATGTGCACAACAACCATTATCCACGTAAAATCATTGATTCTCGTATTGAAGCGTTCAAGAAAGAGAAATCTGAGAAAATGGAAGCACGTGATATCATGCACGACAGCAAAACCGAGCTGAAAGAGCCGGAAGTTAAAGTGTATAAAAAGTAATAGCTAACGATTGAAGGCAACGATGAAGAGAATGATGAAGCAGTTAATCACCCAAATCACTAGCAAGTTTTGCTTAATTTTGGCTTTAATGGTGAGTAGCAACGCTGTTGCTCATCAACAAAAAGAAGCCTACAGCACGATATTGTTCAATGATCACAGTGGCAATATTGAAGTATCGCATCGTTTTTATCTACACGATGCTGAGCATGCCTTAGTAAAACTGTTTAACAAACATGCCGACTTAATTGCTAGTGAACAAACCCAAATTGAATTTGCCGAATACATTCAATCCAAATTTCGCCTGCTTGATGACAAACAACAGTTGTTGCCATTAGGTAGCGTAGGTTTTGAAGTGGAAGGCAAATTTTTCTGGGTTTATCAGGAAATTAAACAGCCACAACAGTTAACTGCGGTCTATATCAAAATGGCGGCATTGCAAGATGTGTGGCCTGGGCAAGTGAACCAAATTAATGTCGAACATACTTTTAAAGACAGTTCGCAACAAAATGGTTTGGGCAAAAAAGCGCGTTCGGTGCGTATTAATGAAGATGATGACTGGCAAAAAATCATCATCGATTAATGTTTAGCTCTGTTAATCGTCCCTTTTCGCAGTTTTTTAGTGAATTGGTGCATTCAATCACCCTCTAAAGGCTATCCCTGCCTGTCGGGTATAAGTACAATCCATGTACAAAAAAGGTGAGAATTTTTTCACCTTTTTTATTTTAAAAATTTGTTATCTTTAGCCTTTATCGAGCAACTGGTTAAAATTCAACCAAAGCATACAGTTAGCAGCTGTCAATAGATTTATTAGCAAAAAACGTAAAAAAACCACAAACAAAGCCTTGCTAACTGGGCATTTCAAAGTAAAATCTCGGCACCAATTTTTCTTACTAATAATGCGAGTTTTTTCAATTTATGCGCAAATTGCTTACATCCCCTGCGAAAATGTCTATGGGTAATACCGAAGATACTATTTATCAAAACGCACTAAAATACATTGCCGATTTATCCCTAAATTTAATGGCAGTAAAAGTGAATCATCACCCTGAAGACTTTTTAGGCTGGTGCAAAACCTTACACCGTATTTGTAAGCACGACATCAATATGAATTTGCTTGAAGAAAAGCAATTACTGCCATTAAAAAAGCTGAAAGAAATCTTAGAACAAGGGATCTCAGTCACCCAACTTAAAATGTTGCGCATTGCGCCATGGCCAATATTTGCCAACATAGTAAATGATATGGCTGAGCAGCAATCATTGACAGAACGATTAGCACTTATGACTCATATTGATGGTTTGCGTGAGCAAAACCTGAGCGATATGATTGAAGAAGACCGCTTAGCTTTTACCGGCAAGCATACTGCCGCGCATGACCCAAGCATGTATCAATTTGATGTTGAATGGTTTGCTGGCACCAAAGGCGCTAAAACGTTTCATATGCTGATACAAGCACACCCAGAAGATTTTGATCAGGCATTAGCTCACATTCCATTAACTGGCGATGTTAGCCTGGTACAATATCAAGCGTTTGTCGCAACTTATAAGCAAATATTTGCCGTACATACCGATGGTGAAAAAGCCCCGTTAATGGCAGCAACACGCTTGTTGGCAATGCGTCGTCCCGATCAATTTATCGCGCTAACCAACAATAAATTATCAATACTTTGTCAGGGCTTAAATATCGCTAAATTTAATAACCAGGATTTTGACAGTTATTATCAAGATATGGTGCTCAGTCTGCAAAGCTTTGCCTGGCATCGACAAGCTGAGCCAGAAAATAGTGAAGAATTGAGTTTATGGAAAGTACGAGCAGTGTTGGTGGACATGTTCCTATTTGCCGATGAAGACCAGGCGCAAAATTCAAACTATATTCGCATGCGCGATAAGCCAACCAAAACCAAAATTGGCGTGGCTAAAGCGGTTAAGCGCTCGAAAGAATCGGCCGAAGTATTAGTCGATAAAGCGCTTGCTGGTGAAGACATTCCTGAGTATTTATTAGACATGCGTTCGACTATCGTTAACAGCGTACAAGGTGGTAAAACCGTGGAGCAAGCAATTAGCTTAATGCGTACCATTTTTGGTTAATATCAGGCGATACCAGTAAAAAGCTACCCGTTAATTTAAGAAAAACTATGGCTAACCAATTAAAATATTTATCCGCTTATGCTGCTGACATTCAAACGAAAATTCAGCAGCTTATTGACGATAAACGGTTGGCCAGGTTTTTACTTAACAAGTACCCAACAACTCACCACATTAATAACGACAAAAAGCTGCGCCAATTTGTCCTCGCCATTAAAGATCAATACCTGAAAAAATCCGCACCGCTGAGTAAAATCACTTTCGATAATAAAATACACGTCATTAATAACGCCCTTGGTCTTCATACCTATGTGAGTCGTGTACAAGGTGGCAAGTTAAAAGCTAAAAATGAAATCCGCATAGCGGCAATATTCAAGCATGCGCCAATCGAATTTTTAACGATGATAGTGGTGCACGAACTCATTTAAAAGAGAAAGAGCATAACAAAAGTTTTTATCAACTGTGCCAACACATGCAATGTGATTATCATCAGGTTGAGTTTGAGCTCAGACTCTATTTAACGCAATTGGAGTTTGTTGGTCCGGTTTATGAGTAAAGAGAGCTAGGTAAAAGATACAAGGTACGAGGTACAAGCAGATCGAGTGAGCATTAGGATAAGGTAATGTTTCTTCAATGCGCAGCGGGCTGCGGGCTGGATATTGTATGTCAGCAAGTGCCACTTTCCCAGACTTACCGATAATAAAAACAGTGCCGACTTTTATCGCTAATGCGATCTGCCCGTAGCTCGTAGCCAGTAGCTAAACTGCTACAAGCAGATAGAGTGATCTATCGGGTTAGCATCATGTTTCTTGGGGCAGTCTTTCACTTTTATTGATTTCAATGGATACGTGAGCAAGGTTCGGTAAAAACTTCATTAGAATTTTCCTATACTCAACATAATCTAGCGGTTTATTCGATGAAATAGAAAGAATAGCGGCTTGCTGTGTTGAGGATATTTTCCATACATGAATATCTTTAATCACAGTGTTTTTTTCATTCATTAAATCCGATACTTTCTCTAATGTTGCAATATCCGCAGATCTATCTAACAGGATCTCGCTCGATTCTTTGATTAACCCATACGACCAGCGAAGAATCACTATTGCACCGACGATTCCCATCAATGGATCCATCCAAATCAAGCCAATATATTTACCAATGAATAACGCCACAATGGCTAGAATGGAGGTCAAGGTATCAGCTAAAACATGGAAATAGGCTGCTTTCATATTATGATCGTGGTGATGACCCTCGCCATGATGGTGATGATGCTCGTCATGTAAAATAAAAACAGAGGCTATATTGACCATTAAGCCGATGAACGCGACAACGATAGCTTCGTTAAAGTGGATCGGTTGTGGCTCGAATAGTCTTTGCACTGATTCGATTACCATCATCAGTGCAACTATCGCTAGCGCAATGGCACTGGCAAAGCCTCCTAAAGAGTTAACCTTACCGGTTCCGAAGCTAAAGTTTTGGTTATTCGCATGTTTTTTAGCATAAGAATAAGCAAAAATGGCGATAAGAAAAGCAGCAGAATGCGTCCCCATATGCCAGCCATCAGCAAGTAACGCCATAGACCCCGACCAGGTACCAGCTGCAATTTCTAGCACCATGATCACCGTGGTTAACCAAAAAACGATTTTCACCTGGTTTTCATGCTGCTTATGCTCAATACCGAAATCATGAGAGTGTTCCCACTCAATACTGCTTTCGTTTTTCATTAAGTTTAATCTTCAATAATTAAGTTATCGATTTTATTCTTTACGCCATCCCATTGTTTCGCATCTTCCGGCGGCGCCTTCACTGCAGTAATATTTGGCCAAACCTTTGCTAACTCAGCATTAAGCTTGATGAATTCCTTTTGATCTTCGGGTACGTCATCTTCTTGATAAATCGCCCCAGCCGGGCATTCGACCGGACATAAATCGCAATCGATGCAATCGTCAGGGCCAATCACCAAAAAATTGGGGCCTTCATAAAACGCATCCGCCGGACACACCGCCACACAGTCGGTGTATTTACATTGAATACAATTATCGGTTACCACAAATGTCATGAAAGTCTCTTATCTTTATACTTACTGGCTATGATCATACCTGTTGTATTTTCAATTTCAATCTCTTGTTTGTTGATTGCAGTGATTAAGGTAGAATAGCGCGCAATGGCGCTGTATATACTATCTGGAAAACAATTAATGATCCGTCTTACTAATGTTAAATTAGCTCTCAACCATCAAGAAAATGAACTGCAACAAGCGGTGTTGAATTTGCTTGATATCAGCGAAGAGCAACTGATCAACTTTACCATGTTTAAACGTGGTTACGATGCACGCCGCAAAAATGCCATCATTTTGATGTACACCCTGGACGTTGATACCACTTGCAATGCTGAGCTCTTGGCCAAGCATGATAAAAACCCCAATATAAAAGCGACACCGGATACCAGCTATAAGTTTGTCGCTCAAGCACCGATAAACTTAAGCCAGCGCCCGGTGGTTATCGGTATGGGACCCTGTGGTCTATTTGTCGGTTTAGTATTGGCACAAATGGGCTACAAGCCGATTATTCTAGAGCGTGGTAAAGAAGTGCGACAGCGCACCAAAGACACTTTTGGCTTTTGGCGTAAAAAAATACTGAATACCGAATCGAACGTACAGTTTGGTGAAGGTGGCGCGGGCACATTTTCAGATGGTAAATTGTATAGTCAGGTAAAAGATCCCAAACATTACAGCCGCAAAGTTTTGCATGAATTTGTCGATGCTGGGGCACCGAGCGAGATTTTATACGTATCGAAACCGCATATTGGTACCTTCAAGTTGGTGACCATGGTTGAGCAAATGCGCGCAAAAATACATGAACTCGGTGGTGAGGTTCGTTTTGAGCAGCGCGTTGACGACATTGAAATTGACAATGAACAAGTACAAAGCTTAACCATGGCCACCGGTGAAAAAATAGCAACCAACTATATTGCTCTGGCCATTGGCCATAGTGCCCGCGACACTTTTGAAATGCTGTTTAATAAAGGCGTTTACATTAAAGCCAAACCGTTTTCGGTCGGCTTTCGTATTGAGCATGAGCAATCGGTTATCGATGACGCTCGCTTTGGTAACAATGCTGGCAACCCTATCCTTGGCGCCGCCGATTATAAACTGGTACATCACTGCAAAAACGGTCGTTCGGTATACAGCTTTTGTATGTGCCCGGGCGGCACTGTGGTTGCCGCAGCGTCCGAAGAAGGTCGCTTGGTAACGAACGGCATGAGCCAATACTCGCGCCATGAACGCAATGCCAACAGTGCTATCGTGGTCGGCATTTCGCCAGAAGATTATCCTGGTGGGGTATTGGCCGGAATTGAGTTCCAACGCCGCTTAGAAGAAAAAGCTTATGCCTTAGGGGGGTCTAGCTATGAGGCACCGACACAACTGGTGGGTGATTTTCTTGCTGGCCGAAAAAGTGGCGAACATGGTGAAGTGGTGCCGTCTTATAAACCCGGGGTAACCTACACCGATTTAAGCGAAACCCTGCCCGATTACGCCATTGAAGCCATTCGTGAAGCCCTGCCGGCATTTGAGCGTAAAATCAAAGGCTTTGCAATGAATGACGCCACCCTTACGGCGGTAGAAACTCGAACCTCATCGCCAATCCAAATTACCCGCGACAAAGAGCTATTCACTAGCTTAAATGTTAACGGCTTATACCCTGCCGGTGAAGGTGCCGGTTATGCTGGTGGTATTCTGTCTGCGGCTATTGATGGCATTAAAATTGCCGAAGCGATGGCATTGGCAATCAATAAAGACTTTGAACAGTAGCTATTGCTATGATTTTAAAATCACCCTCAAGCCGGGGATAAGTACAATCCAACTACAAAATATTAATAGCTTCTGGCTACGAGCTACGAGCAGTGTTGATGTTGTTACACGATAGGTGAATTCATCAACTGCACAGCCCGTGGCCAGTAGCTCGTAGCTAGAATTTGTTGTACAAAAACGGCGAGTCAGCCTCGCCATTTTCTTTATTTAAATGTTTATTCAGAAATAGCAGAAAGGCATCAAAAAACTTTGTCGTTTGTTCCGGACTGCCAAAACTGTGGGTGCCGTCAGGATCGATTATCCATTCAAAAGGTTTATTGTGTTTTTCTAACATCAGCTTCATTCGATAGGCGTGTTCTATATCGACAATTTCATCTTTCACACCATGAGCAATCAGTATTGGTACCTGAAATTGTGCTGCCAGATACACCGGAGAGATAGCTTTTAATTGCTCGTACTCGGTGATGCTATCGCCAATATGTTCCTTCATCCACTCGCTTTGTTTAACCGACACCGTCGTGCGGTTAACCAATAAGTTCACATCGGATACGCCGGCAAAGTTTACTGCACATTTAAACTTCCCCGGATAATTTAGCGGCAACATCATCGCCGCATAGCCACCATAACTCATACCAAAGGTACAAACATTGCTATCATCAATATCGGGTTTTGCCATCACTTGTTCTGCGGCACGGTAGATATCTTCCAGCATTAACCCCCCGAACTGTTTTTTACCCGCATCCCTTAATTCAGTGGAATAGCCACTAGAGCCGCGAAAGTTTACCTGCAATACCGCATAACCACTTGCCACTAATAATTGTGTCACCGGGTTGTAGTAGCGGTTATCAAAGACATCAATTGGGCCACCGTGTGGCATAATTACCAGAGGATATTTTGCTTGTTCAGAGTTAGGCATCGGTTTTGGCGTAGTTTCTGGCATGGTTAATAAATACGGTATTTTTAAGCCTTCAACTTCAACCGTATTTTCTATCAACTTACTACTTAATTGCTGTTTTAACTCCGGGAACATCGCGCCGATATATTCAACCTTGTTCGGCTTAGTTTGCACGAGAAAGAATTCGCCGGGCTGATCATGGTTTTCGCCATAATAAATACTGGCGCGGCTATCAGCTGAAGTCGATATTTCGGCGATTAAAGACGACTTGTTACCCAGACTAAACTTCTCTTTAGCTTGGTTACTGGCAATAAATACCGTATCAATTTTGCCTTCATTGAGTACTTTAACCGCTGCCAGTTTGTCGTCTTTGGTCAAATTCACATCAACAATTTTATAAGAGTCGGCCTGATAAACGATACGTTCTTCAGCAGTCTCAAAATTTACTTTATATACAGTTCTTTGTTGTTCTTCATTAAAATCTAAGCAGTAATAACTGTTTTCTTCTCCGGCATAGGCAATTGGCAATAATTTAGCTCCATCCGTAGCCTTGTCGTCATCTTCGTTGAACTTCCAGCTATGAATGACTTGGGTCTCATTATTCTCATCAAATTGGCTTAACTGCCACTCGCCTTCCCGGTTTAAGTTAAATGCGGCTTTTATTTTGCCCGATTGATCCAAAAACCATCGAGTAGCAAAGCCTTTTAAACTCACCACTTCATTCGATTTTTTGAATTGGCCGCCATCCACTTTATGCAGTTTGCTAAGCTTTTTACCATGTAAGCCTAATTTATCAATTTTTAGGGTGTAAACTTTGGAAGATAAACCGGACTTGGCATAGAGAAACTCGTTTTTTTGCGCTGGCAGAGGATGAATTAATGAGCCCTTGGTTCTTACCGAAAATACTTTCACGTGCTCATTGCCTGGTCGCTGCAAAATTAACAGGCGTTGCACCGCTTTAGTGTCTAAAAGCCCTTCAACACCTTTTTTAATTTCAACAAATTGAGCCGCTAAATGCTGATCATCTATCCAGGTAATGTTACTGATTTTGGATTCAGACTTACTAAATTCTGCTAAATCCAACCATATTGTTTGCGTCTTGGTTTTGCTGTCAATCAAGACGATCTTTTCAGTGTCATCAACATAACGCAATGCCGCTATTTGCTTACCATCTGGACTTATTTTTGCAAGCAGCATATCGGGCCGCTGAAAAAACAATTTGCTATCTACCTTGGCCATCGCGTGCAGTGGTATTGCCAAAAACAACAAGACAATAAAACCGATGAATCTGTTATTTAACATCTACTCGGCCTCCCATTCAGTAGCAAAATCATCTCGATAACCACTACCGCCCACTAGCGGGAATTGCGCAGATAAATCCGTTAACAACACCTGAATTTGTTGCTGATCGGTGGCAAAACGATTTAATAAGTTCACGTTAATAAAATCGGTGCCGCGTTCTGCCGAAATACTAACTTCACCGGCATAATTAATCTTCCCGGGAGTGATATGAAAGCGCCAGCTTGCTAGCTCTTTGGTGGGTCGCCAATACGGTAAATTATAAAATGGCGCATTAACGCGAGTTATTTGATAACCACCGGCTAACAGTGGGATCAAGTAAAATTCATTGTCGGCATTTTTTAAATTCAGCAGGTATTTCTGACCTAGCTTTAAGGTTTTTTTGTCAAAAATATAACTTGCCCGCTTTTTTCGAATTTTCGCGAAGTTTATCGATGCAGCGTCATGATTGACGTTTAATTTAATCAGCAGAAAACCTTGATTTTTTGCCAACCGTTTATCGGCTTCCAGAGCGGTAATTTGCTCAACAGTTCTTAACAATTTTTCCAATTCTGCCGAAACCGATATGCCTGAAATAAACAGACTAGAGAATAACAGCACGGATAGTATTTTTTTAAATTCCATTTTGATTTTTTAGTCGTAGCTTTGATAACGCTAAAATAAACTATTTAAACGGTTAGCACCATGATAACCTTTCGCTAACGCAAAAATGTTACCTGAAAAAAATAAAATGGAGTTTAATAATGGCAATATTCTCAATATTTTCCAAATCACTATTTAATCGCTACCTATTGCTGATTGGCTTTATCTTTTTAAGTGGTTGTTCTAGCCAAATGAATGTTAATCAGCCACTCACCGCAAAGACGAAAATCGACTCACAGCAAGGGGTTGTTGTGGTCAGGGTGATTAATACCTCGTCATACCCATTACCGTTTAATTACCTGACTATCGCACCAAAAAACTTAAACGAATCGAAAAAAGTAAAGTTTGAACGATTAGTGTCGTTAAAAACGCATACCACCGACAGTAATATCTTTTCTTCTGCCATCAAAGCGGGCAGTTATTCTTTAAGTTCAATTTCATCATTCCATCAAAAAGGCGACTACTATTATTCTCGTGGTACCGGAGCCGACATTAAATTTGGCACCTTTGAAGTTGAGCCGGGCAAGATAACCGATTTAGGTACCATAATTTACTATCCAAAGCCGCAAGATGATAAATATGTCAACACCCTGACAAGGCTTGAAGACACTCAACCGGTAGAAGTGTTGAATAAATTTTTCCCTTTCTATAATTATGATAAAAATCAGGTATTGACTTGGAACGAAGATGAGTTAGACGAAGAGCGAGAGTCTGTATATGTTTCAATCGCGCAAAACCCGGTCACCTTCAATCATAAATACGCGGCGCCTGATGGCTCAGTGTATTTTATTGGAAAATTAGGGGTGATCCTTAAACGCAGCGCATCAGGTGAATGGGACATAGATGCCGTTGATAGTAACGTCGATTTAAATACGATTAAACAAAACTTAGCTGGTGATTTGATTGTAGCCGGTAATGAAGGCGCAGTATTTCTCAAAAAATTTGATGGCGAATGGCAAGACGTGTCGCTAGCAACAAACAGCAATATCAAGCAAATTGAAGTCAACGACAATGGCCGGGTCGAGTTAATGAGTTTTCAAACCAAAACGGCTGAGATTTATCGAGCAAATTTAACCGATAATACGCCAAATTGGCGCTTAATGGCGAGTTACACTTCGTTATCGGGCTGGAAAGATGGCGCTGGAAATACCCAACAAATATCCGTGCTTAGCAAAGAAGAGAAAAAGAAAGCGAAGAATAAACGAAAAATTAGACAGATATTCAATGTTCAAACTCATCACCTAAACGACAAGCATGTTGTCAGCATTACCTATGGCAGAAACCATGATTTAGCCGCCTTTGGTGACGGCGTCAGCAAAGACTATACATTTGACCCAGAAACCTGGGAAATTCAGGCGATTGAACATTCAGCTCAACTCACTAGAACACTGCAGGCAGGACAAGCGAAAGTCGCGATTGAACAAGCCGGCTATTGGTCATGGACAGGCATGCCAAGCATTTATACGGTCGATGAAAATGGCATGCGAAAAAATGAACTAAGCACGGCGATTAAATCATGCAAAGCAGGCTACACCTTAGGTAAAAAACTTTGCTTTAAAGGCAAAAACCATGAAAAAATTAAAAAAGAATCGTTTAAATTCGTCTCAATTCCATGGTTCTTAAATGATCTAGAAGCGCTGAGTATTGTCTCATTCAGACATTACAATTTTTTTACCGGTCCGGCGAAAACAGAATATAAAATATTAAAAACCACCGATGGCGGTAACAATTGGGTAAAAACCGAATTGAAATTGCCGAATGAATATTGCATGGACATCGTTGCTGAAGTGAAAGACAAAATTTTACTGTCTTGTGATGGTGTTTCCGGTGACTTTTACGAATCGGCCGATTTTGGTGAAACATGGCAACATGTTCGCCAACATGAGAATTTTTAATGACTGATATAATAACGTTGAAATACCTAGTTTAGGAACAAATTATGCTAAAAGCGATTAAAGACCTGATACAGCAAGTTGCGCAAAATACAAGGCGCATCACCGCAGCACAAGCAATTGCAGAAATCCAACAAAATAAAGGCTTACTGATTGACGTAAGAATGCCAGCAGAGCACTTGGCTAAGCCTGTCATGGGGGCGACAAATATTCCCCGAGGCGTAATTGAAATGACGCTAATGGAGACTGAGAAAGACCCCAAAAGGCCGATTTACTTACACTGCGCTACCTCTGCTCGTGCGACTCTTGCAGCAGAACAACTGCAGCGAGTTGGTTATGAAAATGTGACAGTTATCACCTGTGAGATCGATAAAATCCAAATCGCTTGTACATAAGGATACTGCCGCAGGCGGTTAACTTACCTGTAGGGATCAGCGCAGGTTAACCGTATTTTCAAACGAAAAAAGGCAAACTCTCGTTTGCCTTTTTTTAATTCATCCTTGAATTAACTTAGAATTGCCATGGAAGGTTTAAATTCTGTTAATTCGAAAGTTTATTTTTGCAAGTAAATATCGCTTACTTTATCACTGCCATCAGCGGTTAAAGCATCATCGTCAGCGTCTGTAGCATCGGCCTTTTTCGACTTTTTCGCTTTCGCTTTTTTCAAAGCTTCTTTTTCCGCAAGCTCTGCTTGTTCTAATTCAACTTCAAAATCAAACTTCGGTTTAGACGCAGATTCGCTATCGTCTTCACTATCATCATTTTCTAACTGTTCGAGTTCTTGTAAGTCCGCAATGGCTTTCAATTGTTGCTCTTCAGTTAAAGCGAATGACGCATTTTCTTCTTGCTCATCTGCCGTTGCTTCTTCACTGGCTTCCAGGCTAGCTTTTGCCGCGGCAAGTTCCGCTTTTTTCAATTTTTCCTGATATTGTTCAGCGCGCTCTTCATCATGACGCTTATTGCGTTCAATATGATTGACTAAAATTTTCTCTAACTCTACTTTCGCCCAGGCAATGCCTTCGTCTTCGCTGGCAAAACTGGTTTGACGTTTAGAAACCACTTTCTTTTTCGATGTTGCCTGACGTTGGATTTCTGCAGTCCAGGTATTGTTGCGTTTTTCAACAACGCGATAGCTGTATTTTGGCGCTTTGCTCATGGGGATCCTAAATTTACATAGCCTTACTTGATATGACTCTATTTTACACTGATTTGTCTAACTTCACACGCAGTTAATCGCCTTGCTGTGCCAACGAGCAATTGTTGCTCAAGTTCTAAATTACCAATGGCAAAACGATGCAACGCCACAACCTTGTTTTGAAAGCGGCCAAACATCCGCTTAATTTGATGATACCTGCCTTCGGTGAGTGTTAACACCGCGGTATGTGGCGAGATTATCGTAAGTTTAGCAGCCTTAGTGGTGATGTCTTCATAGGCAAAATACATGCCCTTGGCAAAGGCACTCACATAATCGTGTTGCAGATCTTCGCTAATTGCATCTGCTAACGTCACTTTATAGTGTTTGGCAACTTTTGCATTCGGTTGCGTTAAGCGCTCAGACCAGCTGCTGTCATTGGTTAGCAAGATTAACCCGGAAGTATTCAAATCCAGCCGACCAACAATGTGCAACTCGGTCTTTTCCGGGTATTGTTCGCTGTCGAGCAAATCAATCACCGTTTTATGTTGTTCATCGGTGGTCGCACTCACCACTCCAACCGGTTTGTGTACCATCACATAACTAGGTTGATAATTCTGCAACACCTTGTCATCAACCACTATCAAAGAAAATTTATCGATGATCAAACCAATATCGCTGACAATAATGCCATCTACGGTTATCCGTTTTTGTGCCAGCATTAACCGCACATCACGGCGACTGATATTTAGCGTTAAGCTGATAAAGCGATCTAAACGGCTACGTTGCATTTATCCAGTAACGCTCGCTTATCGGAAAAACATTAGCCGCAGCATTTCTTGTATTTTTTGCCACTGCCACAGCTGCATGGGTCATTGCGCTCAGGGGTTTTGGCAAACACTTGAGTTTTCGGTGTATTTAGTACGCCATCAAGCTCAAGCAAGTTTTCTACCGTTTCACTATTTACGTCGATATTGGCAACCAGGTTATGCTCGATAACTAGCGCTTGCACTTCTTTCAGACGTTCATCATTGGCAACAACCAAGGTCAACGGATTGTTTGCCGTGCCTAATTTCATTTTCGCTTTCGGGCTATAACCCGCTTTACCGTACTTACCCATAACGTCTGGTGTACCACGGTAGAAAAATTTAGACATAATAAGATCCTAAGTGTTAATGAAAAAGCCCAAAATTAAGCGGGCGTATTCTATCAGCTTAACTTATTGACCGTCAGCTTATTTCTTTAACATCGACTTTAAATCGGCAAATGGATTATACGTCGCCGAGTCTTGGTTAGTATCGCCGGCTTTGACTTCTCTGCCATATTGCTGTTGATCGGTATATTTGGCGTGTTCATTGTCGTGACAATAAATACACAATAACTCCCAATTACTTCCATCTTGCGGATTATTGGTGTGATCATGGTCGATGTGATGCACGGTTAATTCTTTAATGTTTGAGTATTCAAACTCGCGGGCACAGCGGCCACAAACCCAGGGAAACAGCTTTAACGCCCTATCCCGGTACCCTTGTTCTTTACTTTTATAATTGGCGCTGGTGCCAAATCTATCTGAAGACATCTCTTACAAAACCTTATTATCAATCGAGCTAAACATATAATGACTCAGCGATTGCTGTAACTAATTCAATAACGCTAAGCATACCGCAAGCACAATCTAAATGGTATAATCGGCGCACGCTAATCAAACAAGAATATATTAATGAGTTATATCGCCATTGACGATTTAAAACATGCCTGGGTTTTTCGTTTTAAAAACCTGCCCATCAGTGAGCAAGACTTAAAAGCAATTAAACCAATGTCACTCGCACGTTCGAGCGCATTATGGAGTCAGTTTATTAGCAAACAAGTCGATCACCCCGATTTCTTCAGTCAGGGAGACTGGCCATTTGATGATGCCAGCTGGAGTGATAAAGCGATGTGGGAAAAGGCCTGGGAAAGTGATGCCGACGCATTGCCGGACATGATCCTTGAGCACCTCAGCTGGCAAGATAACACTACCGTGTATTACTGCAATTCAAAAAAACAGGTGATCGAAACTACCTGGGCAGTATTTAAGCGTTGTTGGAAAAACTTTTTAATGATGGATGATGGGCCAATACTGATCGGCAAAAAACGACCTGAAGCGGTACAGTTTTTATCAAACGGAACGTTTAAAGTTGGCCGAAAATAACCCCCATAATGTGCTAAAACCACAGTTACACCCGCGTAACCGGCACAATCATGGCTATGATTTGGTGGCACTTGTTCGCACGCATCCGCCCCTAAAGGCGTTTGTAACAACCAATCAATATCAAAATCTCAGCATTGATTTTGCCAATAGTGACGCGGTAAAAGCGCTTAATCTGGCATTGCTAAAGCACCATTATCAAATACAGCACTGGGATATACCTGATGGCTACTTATGCCCCCCCATTCCTGGCCGAGTTGACTACCTGCATTACCTTGCCGATTTATTAAAACAAAGCAATGGCAATAAAATACCGCGCCCCGGCAAAGTCAGAGTACTCGATATTGGTACCGGTGCCAGTTGTATTTACCCTATTTTGGCGCAACGCTGTTATCAATGGCAATTTGTCGCCAGCGACATTGATCCAGTGTCGATAAAATTTGCCAACGAAAATCTTAGTCACAATTCAGGCTTGTCGGAAAATATTGAGTGCCGGCTGCAAGGTGATCCTACTCATACCTTTCAGGGCATTATCAAAGCCAATGAGTACTTTGCTTTAACCCTATGTAACCCGCCCTTTCATGCATCGATGAATGATGCCACTAAAGGCAGCCAGCAGAAGTGGCAAAACCTCAATAAACACAAAAGTAACGCCATTAAAAGTGAAAGCAAATTAAACTTTGGCGGCCAAAATGCAGAGTTGTGGTGTGATGGTGGTGAGCTTAAATTTGTGCGCAAGATGATAACTGAGAGTAAACATTATCAAACACAGGTGCTGTGGTTCACAAGTTTGCTGTCTAAAAAGGACAACATTAAACCGTTGAAATTGGCGTTAAAAAAAGCGGGAGTGGCCGACATTAAAGTAGTAAAAATGGCACAAGGGCAAAAAATTAGTCGTTTTATTGCCTGGAGCTTTCTTAACCCAGAACAAAAAGCGCACTGGGTTAACGAAAGGTTTTAATGCATCTGATATTCTAAATTCAGCTTAGAGTATTATATTGATTCTTCTGTTTTAAATAAATGCACATCGGTTTGCGGATAAGGAATTTTAATCTTGGCGTTATCAAGCGCCTGATAAATTTCTTCGTAAGCCTGATATTTGGCGGCGTATAAGTTTTCCGTCGGCACCCATAACCGTATCCCCAAAACAATGGCACTATCGGCAAATTCATCAATGCCAAATTGCGGTTTTTTATCTTTACTGAGCACCGTTAAGCCGCTAATTGTTGGGCTGAGCATCTTAACCACCTCAACCGGGTTATGATCGTAGGAAATGCCCACGCTCAATTCTAATAACGAGTCTTGTTGCGAGTTTTGCAACACTTCACCAACGATGTGCTTATTAGGAATGGTTATTTGCACACCATCTTCATCGGATAAAATAGTATAAGCAAGCAACACTTCTTTTACTACCCCAGTGACGCCTTGCACAGTAATGGTATCGCCCACCACAAATGGCCTGATCATAATAATATTAAAGCCAGCGGCGTAATTAGATAACAAGCCTTGCAACGCCAAGCCAGCACCAAGAGACAAGGCACCAATAGTGGCAATAAACGGAGTCACACTGACCCCTATTTTGCCTAACGCGATAATGGTAATTAACACCACCATCAACATTTTCGTGGTATTGGCAATGAAACGACTTAAGGTTACATCCAACTTATTTTTTTCGCAGAGAAATAATACCCACTTCGCGACTTTACCGGCAATGTAATAGCCAACTAAGAAGATGATGAAGGCACCAATTAACTGAAAACTGTAATTGGCAAAAAAGTTAACGGATATTTCGTACAGCTGATTGATTAAATCGATTTCATCTTTCAATAAATTTGCCGCATCGTAGTTGCTTGCTGTTGTGGGACTTTGTGCTGTTGCCTGTTCTGCCATTTCATTATCTCAAGTTATTTTTATTCAAGTCATGAGGGGTAATTACATAACTAACCCTGGTCTGATTTTAACATGTTCAGTGTTTGCAATTCTTCTTCGGTTTGTGTTTTCAATAGTTCGATATTCTTGCCATGCGGCATTGGCAAACGCGTTACCGGGTCAACTTGGACAAAGACAATATCATCGGCCAAACAAATGGTTTTTTTTGTGGCCTTGTTGCGAACCAAACAAGACACAGTGATCGACGACTTACCTACGGCTTTAATTTCTAAGCCAAATTCAACAATATCACCTTGCAATGCCGGTGACTCAAAACTGATCTCACCAATGTGCTTGGTCACGAGCGAATTGGTGCCTAACTGGCAAATCGCATACATCGCCGCCTCTTCATCAATCCACTCCAGCGCCCGGCCCCCAAAAAGTGCATTGGCATAATTTAAATCATTGGGCATTACTAACCGGCGTGAAAGAAAGCGCATACAGACTCCTCATCATTAACGTTATCTAAGCAGTATAGTCCACTCACCACTAAATACTGTTAACTCTTTGTATCAACGGCTATTTTATTTATTTTGCAACCAGTTAACAAGTTTCGGAAAATGATCATCAACTGCTTTTGCATGGGTCAGTATATCGATATGATCATAATCTACCGCGTTGCCGTTGCGTTTCGATAATACGGTGAATTTGGCATTGCGATTTTCAGTTTCCTCGATGAAATGTTTTACGTCCACTTTATTGCCTAAAACCGAGTCGTTAATACCGGTTAAATGCCAGGTGGGGGGCCAGATAATATTTTTCGCCGCCGATTGATAATCAAAACCGTCGAACGGATCATGCCAGGGACCGCGTTTTACCCAGGCGACACTGTGAGCTAATGACTTCTGTGTTTCATTATCTGAGCCAACCCCGTATTTTTTCGCATCTAAATAGCCTTTACGTTTTGCCATTCGCAATGCCAGCCGGTTCCAAAACAGATTCACCTTCAGGTACTTTTCAATACCACTGATGGTGATCGAGCGTTTCGTACCAAAGCAAATGTTAGAGCGCACCTTATTGACTAGCTCAGCATGTCGGGCCAACACGCTCGCCACTAAAACTCCCCCCCAAGAGTGAGAAATCAAATGCAGCGGCTGCTTGGTTAGGGTAAATATATGCTCGATGATTAACGGCAAGTCGTGGGTGATCACCTCATGTTGACCATAATCCGATTCGGCATTAATCAATGGCGTGCTTTTGCCGCGGCCGCGCAAGTCGAGTACATAAACATCAAAGCCTTGTTCTGCCAAGTAACAAGCTAAGCCTTTGCCTTTTTCGGTATAAAAAATTCGGCCATTCTCCACCGCCCCATGCACCATTAACACCGGCACACCATCAAGCTTACTGGTAGTTGTCGGTTGATGAATATGACGAAGATGTAATTGATGGCCATTATCTTCAATAAAAAGTGATTCTTGCTGGATCAAAATGATTGCATCCTTACTAAGTAAAATTCAAACCAAGGTGGTATGACCAGATAATATACGGCGAAGTAATGCAGACATCAATAGATATCATTAACTAATTGAGTGGTATAAATTAGGCAACGACGTTACGCTGCTTTGCAGTTAGATAGAAGCTAATCGACTACAGTGGAGCTACTAAAAATACTCCATTTCAGCCCCAGCGCTACGGTATAGGTAAGGTCTTGCTGGAATAACGGGCTTGCTTCATTTTTCGCACCAGCCCACACGCCCAGTTGCACGCCAGCAAACACCATCAAGCGTTTGTTAACACTATAACGGTTGGCAATGGTCACTTTACTGCCTAAATAACCGCCGTTGGCCTGATAAAATTCTCGCTCGTCATTTACATAGGCTTGCTCGACATCGTAAAAATATTGGTGGGTTTTGGCCGTGGCAAAGGTTGGTGCAATCGCTAAAAACAAGGTGTTGTCTGCTACGACAAAATCATGTTTTTTATAAGAAATTTCTGGTTGGAACACATAACCACGTTGCTGAACAGCAGAGAAATCGGTAGAGAAAACCGAGCGAAGTTGCAAATTTAACCAGGTTTCACTGTGCTCACTCTCTGCCAATAAAAAACTTGCCTGTGGACCTATTTCAAACATAAAGTCTAAATCGGGCATGCCCTGGCGAATTTTCGAATCTTCGGAATCGGCATTAAAGGCGCCCCCTAAGGAAACATCTAACTTAAAGGTTTCTTTTTCAACAGCGATGGCTTTGATCAACGACTCGTCACCAATGCGAATTTTATCACCGCGATAAATAAAAAATGGCACAGGCAAAAATTTGTTTTGATAATCTTCGGACGCCGGATATATCGGCCCGCGAAATGCCGCACTGAACAGCCCTGCTTCCCATAACGGTTTGCCTTGTGAAAGATCTAGCCCTAAAGCACTGCCCTGATTTGCCGCCGAAAAAGGAGATACAGACGCAGTACCGATTAAAGTAATCAGCAAAAGCGGCTGGCGGACAAACGCTTTTACTTTGGCTATCAGCATAAATTTACAGATAATTTTCAACAGGGTTACTTTCTATCGGGTTATTATTAACAGATACGCCATATTAACCAAACCACAGTGTTGATCAATAGCTAATTTAGTTTACAGTTAAAGCGATTCGGCTAAACTTAATACCCGCCCAGCCATGAGTGATGAAATTGCGAATATTGGCATGATCACTGCCTTCTGGGTTTGGCAGAACGTCCTGACGGTAATAATCACCAAAACATGCCAAGGTTTGCGCTTTGGTTAACTGATTTAATTGCGCAAAGGCAAATATTTTACAAGACCCTTCATTGCTGCCAGCTTCATTAGTAATATCACCATTAACGAACGTGCTGGCCGTATAAGCGTAGTTATCCTTGATCACCGCCATCGTCTCGGTAAACTGAATGCTCTCAGGGCTAGTGTTTAGCTTGCTTAGAAATGTTGAAATAGACATTATTTACTCTTTTAAAAAATTGATGTTTAAAAAAACATCAATTATAACGGGTGCTCCCGCAGAGTAAACGAAAAAATAGAACAGTTTATTCGAATTTATCCGCTAGTAAATATTTTTGAAAAACCAGACAATAGCTGCAAGTTTAACGAAGACAAATTATTTATTAATAGAGGATCATCATTATGAAAATTATCGCCCTGGCAGCAACAAGCAGTTCAAAATCGGTAAACAAGAGCCTGGTAACGTACGCGGCAAACTTGGTCGAAGACAGCGAAGTTGAAGTAGTTGATATTAATGATTATGAATTACCGCTATTTAGTGAAGACCGTGAAGCCGAGTTAGGAAAGCCTGAGCTGGCACAACAGTTCTTTGATAAATTGGGCAGTGGCGACGCCATCATGATCTCATTTGCCGAACATAACGGCAGCTACACCGCCGCCTATAAAAACTTGTTTGACTGGACCTCGCGTATCGATCAAAAGGTATTTCAAAACAAGCCGATGATCTTACTGGCAACGTCTCCTGGCCCTGGCGGTGCGGGTAGCGTGTTAGCCGCAGCAACAGGCTCTGCGCCATACTTTGCCGGTGATGTGAAAGGCAGTTTCTCTTTACCAAGTTTTTACAATAACTTCGATATGGAAACGCAAAGCATTAGCAATAATGAAATAAAAGCCCAACTTATGGATGTGGTCAGTGCATTAACCGAAGAGCAAATAGCTGTTGCTGTAGCTTAAACCGTAATCCCCGATAATAAATCACCCTCAAAAGGCGTTCTGCCAGCCCTGGATAAGTACAATCCATAATGAATGGCTATTGGCTTCGGGCTTCGGGCAGATTTGGTATTGTTAGATTATAAGTGAATACATCAAATACACAGCTCGTAGCTCGTTGCCAGAAGCTTAAAAAATACCACTCTAAAGGCGTTCTGCCGGCCCTGGATAAGTACATCCTTGTAAAAAAAAGCCAAGCTTACCCGAGGTAAGCCTGGCTTTGATTAGAGCCCGGCAAATAAAAACCAGGCGATGGTCCACATTAAAATAGCCACAATCAAATTGATACCACGTTGCACTTTGCGCTGACTCAACCATGGTGACATTCTTGCCGCACCTAGCGATAACGCATAAAACCAGGCAATTGAGGCAAGCAAAGTACCGAATAAGAATGCCAGTTTATCGGCGTCAGCAAACTTGCCACTGATACTACCAATAATCACTACCGTGTCTAAATAGGCATGCGGGTTTAACAAGGTGACTGCCAGGGTGGTAAAGATCACCGCTTTGCGGGTACTCGGCTTAATTTCTTTAAGCATGTCATCGTTATTGGCCAGATAAAATTGCTTGAAGAAAATCAGTCCATAGACAGTCAAAAAGATGATACCGCCCCAGGTGATAAGCTCAGCTAACATGCTATTGCTATTAATTAATGCACCACCACCAAACACGCCCAGTGACATCAAAATAAAATCACACAATATACAAATAGTCGCCGCCAGCAAATGATGATTACGTTTAATACTTTGACTTAAAATGTATGAATTTTGTACGCCAATGGGGATGATTAAACCGGCGCCAATAACAAAGCCTTTAAATATTGGTACGAGTGACATGGTAGACATGAACTTTCCTTAAGAGAGATAAAGCTGCGGGCGACGAGCGACAAAACGGGCTACGGGCAAACAACAAAAAAACTTACAAACAACTGCAGCGAGCATTATTAACCTGTTTTCAGGTTAATTAGCGCTATGATAAGAAATCGATTATAGTTAGTAAAATTAAATAAACTTAATAATTATTAATTTATCTAATGATAATCAATTAACAATTTAGCATCATTAATAAGGTGATTATGCGTCCTCTCGATTACAAACTCATTCATGCACTCGATACGGTAATTCATGAGCAAAGTTTCGACAAAGCGGCACAAGTGTTGAACATTACCCAGTCGGCAATTTCACAACGAATCAAACAACTGGAGCAACTGGTGGCAAACCCGGTGTTGATCCGCAGCCAACCGCTACAAGCCACCTCTGTCGGCGAAAAAATACTGTCACATTTTCGTAAAATAAGGCAATTGGAATATGATCTGGTGCGTGAGATCATGCCCTGCGATGCGCCTTCGTCCCTGCCCATTACCATTGCGGTTAATGCCGACACGCTGGCCAGTTGGTTTATTCCGGCATTAACACCGCTGTTAAAGCGCTACCCAATAGAGCTGAATATTCAGGTGACCAATGAGGCCAATACCCAGGAGTTATTAAAAAAAGGCGAAGTATTTGCGGCGGTGAGCTCACAAAAATCGAGTTTTGCCGGCGTAAAAGTGGAACCGATTGGCACTCTCAATTATATCCTGTGCGCCAGCTCTGAATTTCAGCAAAAATTCTTTAGCGACGGTTTAAACAAAAGTAATTTAGCAATCGCACCGTGTATCGATTATGACCATCGAGATACTATGCATAAAGATTACTTAAGACAGCACTTTGGCATTAACAAAGCTGACTACCCTTGTCACCGCATTCGCTCTTCTGAGGCAGTGGTTACTATGGTCCTGGCGGGGTTAGCTTATGGTTTGATCCCAACAACCCAGGCTAATGAACATCTAGCCAGTGGCGCATTAATCGATTTGGCGCCAGACAAGCACCTAAAGCAGCCGCTGTTCTGGCATAGTTGGGTATTAGAACGCGGTATTCAAAAGCAGGTGAGTCACACCATTATTCGTTATGGTGAGCAACACTTTAGCCAAGCATAAAAATCACTCTCAAAAGGCCTGCTGCCTGCCGGGTATAAGCACATCCAAGTGCAATCATTTCCTCCATGGCCCGGGAATATAAGCACTTATATGTGCAAAAAGGCCAACGATAATGAAATATCGTTGGCCTTAAACTTGTTTTTTGCTTAATTTAATTAAGCGCGACTGACGAATTTCTTCTCAGCAGTGTTTATTTTAATTTTGTCACCAGTAGAAACATGCTCAGGCACTTGCACCGTTAATCCGGTTGAAAGAATTGCCGGCTTGGTACGGGCGGTGGCGGACCCACCTTTAATCGACGGGTCAGTTTCGGTGATAACTAAATCAACGGTTGCCGGTAAATCAACACCAACCGGTGAACCATCAACCATTAACATCACTAAACCTTCGGTTTCTTCATTGATAAATTGTACTTCATCACTGATCGTGTCTTTATTTAAGTGATACGGCGTGTAATCTTCGTTATCCATGAACACATATTCATCACCATCAACGTAGGAAAACATCACTTGCTGGCGACTTAAATCGCCTAACGTTAACATATCGCTATCTTTGAACGTTTCGTCAACTTTGTTGCCTGTGACAACGTCATACATGCGCATACGATATAAGCTACCTCCGGCACGTCCTTGCGGTACCGAACGTTCGATATCTCTGACAATATAAACGCTATTGTTGTATTCAATAGCTGCATTTTTTTTAATATCACTTGCCTTTGGCATAATAAATTTTCCTTTTTAAAACTATGCTGTGAAAGTAGCACGAACGGCAGGTTAAGCAAAGGCAAAAATATAGATTTGCCTGCTTTTCAGCTGATAACTGCTTTCGCTAATTTACGCCTCGGAGCTAACAAAGTTTTGGGTCGACTTCAACGGCTCAATATTGATGATTTTAGAGCGGTTCATGGTAATTTTAAAACGTTGTAAATACTCTTGTTTGAGCTTGTTGGTTTGCACCAGGATCACAGTTATTTGATAACGCCTTTCCACCGCCTGATGCGAAATTTTACTGCCATCATGGGCGTATAAGCGACCTTCGCCTTTTTTCAAGTAGCGCACAAATGGCGTTAAATTAAAAAAAATCCGATTTTGGATTTCTTCAAAGCCGGGCATAAATTCACTGGCCAATACCCTGGAGTCGCAACGAAAATGCAATAAATGGGCAGCTTGTTTATTTTGCTTACCACGCTTTTGCAATAGCTTATCGACGTTGTCGGGTAAGTCCTTGCTTTTGATGTATTCAAGCCAGATGGTCTGCGTACAAATTTTACTTTTGGTTAAACTATTGCTGAATAAGTGCAGCCATTTCGGCCTGCCGTGTTGAATTTTGCGCCACACATAATGGTTTAATTCGTCTTTAAAGGTTTCCCGGATGCCATAAATCAAGCCTAAGGTAGCAATTAAAACGACGGTGATTTCGGCAAACGCGGAGCGAGCATTAAGCACAATGGTCATCACAAATGCCATGATAATGGCGGTAATGGCACCACGGACAGAACGTTTCAAATTGGCATTCAAGTTTTTCGTTTGCCGCTTAAAGACTACGCCAATATCACTTAAGCGTTGCAATAAACGCATTTTATTGGTGATGCGATTAGGATCATCGAGGGTGATTTTCGAGTTATATTGATTGCTGGAGCGATACTCACACTCTTGTCGGCACAATTCAAATAACACTTCTCGCTGTTCGCTTTGCTCACTGGCTTTCGGGCCTTTGGCTAACAGTTTTAAAAAGGATTGCTCGGTGTGCCAGCTTAGGTAATTGTCCACATTTTCAAAATAAGAGCTCAGCTTTTGATCTGGCGGGGTATAACGACGTAATTTTTTCAGCAAATTTTGCGTTTGCTCACTGAGCTCATTCGCGGTTTGATAAAACGCCTCCACATCGTCAATTTTAATCGTTTGTTTTACATCCGTATCCAGGGCCACGCGAAATTGATGACAAAATAGATTTAAGTTGCTGCGATAATCGCTTTGCTCACCTTTTTGCTGACTGATAAATCGACTTCTGACCAAAGGCAAATGCACCTGTTCAGAATAATAAGAACTGTAACTTTTAATGCTAGAGTGAAAGTAATTTTCTTCACTCAGCGTTTTTGCGCTGATGCCCATGTCATCAGGAATGGAAAAATACAAATCTATGTGTTGATATTCATGTAATGCGAGTTGATGGCTTAGCTTAAATGACAGATTTTCATCTTGGCTTATGCTAATTTTTTTCACCGGTTAAATGCGCTCCCTGATTGTTGCTTATACCCGTCGCCATTCAAGATGCAGGTTTCAGAGCACTTGAGTAATTCCGATTCAAGGCGCATCTATACAGTAATGGTCATTCCCTTACAAATAGATGCAACGAAGAAGTGGGATTACTCAAGCGCTTCTTTGAATGGTGACGGGTATAAATGTTTTATAGACTCCTTAAGTATCTGTCAATTTTAGCTTTTTTGCTATTTAAAATTTCATTTTTCACTTTTAATTATTTCGTTAAACCCGTTAAAAATAGATGATGGCGGCCAATATCAATGGCACCAAAATAACATAACTTAATAACAACCAGCGCCATTTAGCCGGTGCGGTATTTAATTCCATAAATACGTCGATGATCTGCTGGCCTTTCACCACTACAGACAAGGTCACTAAAAAGGCCAACACGCCAATTGGAGTCGTAGACTGAGCCAGCATGGTGCTGACCAGTGTGAGCAGCACTAAGATAACTGCTGAAAAGTGTATATTAATCATGTTGATCTGATAGCCCGGTTAAGTTAGTGGATAATATAGATAAGAAAAAACACAATGATCCACACCAAATCGACCATATGCCAGTACGAGGCGCCAGCTTCATAGCCGCTACAATCACTCGGCTGATAAGCATTATTATTGGCTCTTTTTGCCATATAAGCCAATATGATCATCCCCAATAACACGTGCATAAAATGAAAGCCGGTAATAAAGAAATACAGGGTGTAAAAGGTGTTGGTTGAGATATCAAAACCAAGCTCTAGCAAAGCAGAATACTCGGTTATTTTCAATACTACGTAAATACTTGCGGTCAGCAAGGCAAAAACAAGCTGTCGTTTTGCACTAAAATTATTACCCCGCTTTACCGCCTCAACCGACCGAGCGACAAAGTAACTGCTGATAATCAACGATAAGGTACAAAATAAGCCAACCGCCGCACTCAAGGTTGCTCTACCCTCGCTAAACATCTCAGGTTGAAGGCGTTGGGTGATGGCAAAGCCAATAAAGAAAATGGCAAAAACGGTGAGTTCCATCAAGATGAAAAACCACATCGCCAAATCACCAGGCAATTTTTGCTCGCGCACAGGCTGTTCAACAATATCGGAAACAGCTAAATTTGACACTACAGGGCTAGACATTCATCACTCCAGGTTAAAAACGCATAGTAATGAATTTCTGCTCAGCGAACATTGATCTTGGCCAAAAAATATAGATCAAGAGCAATTAGGATGGTTGCTACCGTTTGGATTTTTATTGAGGTTCGAAATTGGCTTTTACAAACTGTGTATTTAGTTTTCAATTGGCAGGGGAATCTTTCTAGTTGCCCTCTTGCTGTAATCTTTTCAATATCTCACATTCACCAACAATTTCATTGGGGCATGATGTTGCCAACTGATGCAGGGTTTGCTCCAGCAGGGTCAATTCCGCGATGGTTTTACGCACTTTCTCAAGTTGTTGCTCAATGAGTGAGTCGACCTCTTTACACGATGATTTTTTATCCGCTTGTACCGCTATCAAGATCTTAATTTGCTCAATGGGTATTTGCAATTCACGGCAACGCCTGACAAACACCAAACGTTCTACATCATCAGCACGATATTCGCGATAGCCGTTGTCATTTCGTAACGCTTTCGGCACCAGGCCAATCTCTTCATAATAGCGAATGGTTTTACTGGGTAAATGGGTTAATTTAGCTAGCTGACTTATCTTCATCATATTTTCTCACAATTTTACTCACCTAACTTTACCGAGCGCTGTTATAAGTGCCTTTTTCGAAGCACTTTTGTCAAAGCCATGAGCACTACACTTGACCTTACTGTAACTGTAAGGTTTATAGTGCCGCGATGAAACCAAGAATTCAACCAAATAGTTTCAGTTAACCTAAGGTTGGCGGGAATTTACTCTCGCATTAGAGCCTAGTTAGCCCTAGGTTTTACCGCGCGGCGGTAATTACGCGAGGTTAAACCCCCGCCAACCATTATTTGGGCGAAGTTAGCCCTGGTTGGCGGGAATTCATTCTCGCGTTATTTATTTTAGGAAAAATAATGTTTTTTAATATTCGTGCCGCAAATAAGCAGGCACCGCAATCAGGACTGGCGCCCAGCTGCCTGCTTCTGTTGGGCACCTTGCTGCTCAGTCCGCAACTCATTGCCCAAGATAATAGCTCAACTGATGAGCTAACGTTATCTGCGGCAATTAAACGCACGCTGCAACAAAATCCGGCGTTGCAAGTGTTCAAGTTTCGCCAGGCCGCACTTGCCGGCCAACAACAAACGCAAAATTTAACTCCCGGTTATGAATTGGGTTTTGAAATTGAAAACTTTGCCGGCACCGGCGACTTAGGTGCCCTCGACAGTAGCGAGTTTACCGTATCGATATCGTCCATTATTGAGATCGGTGATAAACGCGCAGCACGTGTTGGCGTAGTGCAAAACCGCAGTTTGTTACTCGCGGCGGAACGTAAAATTCAGGCGCTAACATTACTTGCACAAGTCACGCGGCGATACATTGACGTGCTTGCTGCACAAGAGCGTGTGGCATTAGCGAAAGAAGCCAGCCAGTTAGCGGAAGATACGTTAGCAGAAGTTGAAAAGCGGGCAAAAGCGGGGAACAGCCCGAAAGCAGAAGTTAAGCGGGCGATGGCTGCGTTAGGCAATACTCGTTTGACCTTATCTGCTGAGCAACAACGTTTCGAATATTCTAAAGTCGCATTAACTCTGCTGTGGAACGAAACCACACCTACATTTGCTCAGGTTGACGGCAATTTGTTTCACTTTTCCGAAGATGTTGCCTTTACGACTCTGTTTGCCAAAGCCAAACAAAACCCGGCTGTTTTGGCGTTTGCCACCGAGCAGCGCCTAAAAGATGCGGAATTGCGTTTAGCTCGTAGCAACTCGGCTACCGACATCCAATGGAGCGTTGGCATTAAGCAAATGCAAGAGGTGGACGATACCGCCCTTACCGCAAGCTTTAGTGTGCCATTATTTGCTCAAAAAAATAATACCGGCGCCATCATTACGGCACAGGCCGCTCGTGATGAAGTAGTCGCCAGAAAAGCAGCAAGCTTAGTCAAATTGCATCGCCAGTTATATCGCGCCTTTGCCAATAGAAAACAAGCCATTTTCACCGTCAACAGTTTAAAAGACAGCATTATCCCGACGCTGACAGATGCGCTGGCAGAAACACAACTTGCCTATCAGCAAGGGCTCTATAGCTATCTGGATTATTTAACGGTAAGACAAGAGTTACTGTTTGCCCGCCGCGCAATGATCGACTCCGCCGCAGCGGCTTTACAATTCGGCACCGACATTGAAGAACTCATCGCCGAGCCTTTACCGGCATCACAACATAGCTCGAACACCACATTTCCAGGAATTGCACCATGAATGCCATTACTCAAACCAAAAGCTTAGCCAAAACCTTAACAACATTGATCTTTTGCAGCACTTTAACCGTTACGTTAAGCGCCAGTGCCAGCAATGAAGATAAACACGCTCAACACTCAGAGCAGAATGATGAGCACATAGCGCAGCCTAATGATAAGCATAACGATCAGCATGGCGATGAACATGCTGACGAGCACGGTGATGAACATGCAGAACAAGGACATATTGAAATCTCTGCTGATCAGGCAATGCAAGCCGGTATTGTTTCAAAAACGGCAGCAAAGGGTGAAATAAAACAAACCATCACGGTATATGGCAAAGTCGTGGCCGAAGCAAGTGCTAACAGCCAGGTTCGAGCACGCTTTCCCGGCATTATCACCAAGTTATCCGTCAATATTGGTGATACGGTTGTCGCCGGTGATATGGTCGCCGAAGTTGAATCGAACAACAGTTTAATGCGTTATCGCATTACCTCGCCTACCTCCGGTGTAGTAACACAGCGTAATGCCAATCCTGGAGAGTTGGCCAATGAACAAGCTTTACTCAGCATTGCCAATTACCAACAGCTATGGGTTGAATATCAAATTTTTCCATCTCAGGCGCAACAAGTTACAACGGGCCAGCAAGTTACCATTTTAAGCGAACACCTACAGGCAAACTCGCAGATAAAACACCTTATTGCCAGTAATACCGCATCGCCTTTCATGATTGCCAGAGTGCCGTTAAATAACGAACTAAACCAATTTTCGCCGGGTTTGTTACTCTCCGGCTCGGTGGTAGTAAATCATATGCCAGTGCCATTGGTTGTGGACAATCGTGCCATTCAACTCATCGACAATGAGCGAGTGATATTTGTCAAAAATGAGCATGGCTTTGAAAGCAGAGAAATAGCATTGGGGCAAACCGATGGCAGCTTTTCTCAGGTGCTTTCGGGTTTGCTACCGGGCGAGCAATATGCCGTGCAAAACAGCTATTTACTGAAAGCCGACCTGGGTAAATCCAGTGCCGCGCACCATCATTAAGGGATAGAAGATGATCGAATCAATTTTGCGCCTGTCTATCGCCAGGCGCTGGCTCATGATGTCATTAACGCTGTTACTTATTGGTCTTGGTTATTGGAGTTACCATAAGCTGCCGATAGATGCCGTGCCTGATGTGACCAATGTGCAAGTACAAATTAACACCCGAGCAACCGGCTACTCGCCGCTAGAAACCGAGCAAAGGATCACCTACCCGGTTGAAACGGCATTAACCGGCCTGCCCAATTTAGCCTACACCCGTTCACTCTCGCGCTATGGTTTGTCGCAAGTTACTGTCGTGTTTAATGAAGGCACCGATTTATATTTTGCCCGCAATCTGATTAATGAGCGGTTAAATGCAATCAGCAGAAAGTTGCCGGCAGATCTTGAGCCGGAAATGGGGCCTATTTCCACCGGTTTGGGGGAAATATTCATGTATACCATTGAAGCGGCCCCTGATGCTGCACAAGCCAATGGTCTCGCCTATGACGCAACGGCCTTGCGGGAAATACAAGATTGGATCATCAAGCCACAACTTGCCTTAGTAAAAGGCGTGACCGAGATCAATACCATAGGGGGGTATGATAAACAGTATCACATCACCCCGTCGCCTCGGAAAATGCTGCAATTTGGCATTAGTTTGTTCGACATCACTCGCGGGCTAAACAACAATAATAGCAACCGCGGTGCGGGCTACATTGAAACCAACGGCCAACAACTTACCGTACGTTCACCTGGACAACTGAAAACCATTACTGACATTGAGCAAGTGGTGGTCAAACACATCAACAGTGTACCAATCACCATTAACGACGTTAGCGATGTGGCTATTGGTAAAGGATTACGCACCGGTGCTGCAACCCGTGATGGCAAAGAAACCGTATTGGGCAGTGCGATGATGCTAGTGGGAGAAAACTCCCGAACGGTGGCGCTTGCGGTTGCTAAAAAACTGGAACAGGTGAAAGCCTCTCTGCCAAAAGGCATTATCGTCAAAGCGGTATATGACCGCACCACCTTAGTCGATAAAGCGATTGCCACGGTACAAAAAAACCTGACCGAAGGCGCGTTGCTGGTTATTGCCGTGCTGTTTTTATTATTGGGCAATGTCAGGGCGGCATTAATTACTGCCGCCGTGATCCCGTTAACCATGCTGGCAACCATCACCGGTATGGTACAAGCTGGAGTGTCGGCAAACCTGATGAGTTTGGGGGCGTTAGATTTTGGCTTAATTGTTGATGGTGCGGTTATCATCGTTGAAAACTCAATCAGAAGGATGGCTCAGGCACAACGCCATAAAGGCAGCCGCCTTGACAGAAATGAGCGACTGCATACGGTTTTTCAAGCTACCAATGAAGTGATCCGGCCGAGTTTATTTGGCGTCATCATCATCACTGTGGTGTACATTCCATTGTTCAGCTTAACCGGCGTTGAAGGCAAAATGTTTCATCCAATGGCAGCGACTGTGGTTATCGCCTTATTATCGGCGCTGGTACTGTCATTAACCTTGGTTCCCGCCGCCATCGCCTTGTTTATGACCGGCGATATCAGCGAAAAAGAAAGCCGGGTGATCAGCGCGGCGAAGTCGTTATACAAACCGGTGCTAATTGCGGCGATGAAAATCCATTGGTTGGTGTTATCTGCCGCTGTTGGATTGGTGGCATTTTCGATGTGGTTAGCCACAACCTTAGGCTCTGAATTTGTACCGCAATTGAATGAAGAAGACATTTTATTACAAGCCATTCGTATACCGGGTACCGGTTTAGATCAGTCGGTGACCATGCAAAAGGCGCTGGAAGATAGCATTAAGGGTTTTCCACAAGTGAAAAATATCTTTTCTAAAATCGGTACGCCCGAAGTTGCTAACGATCCTATGCCGCCGAATATTGCCGATACCTTTATCATGCTAAAACCTCGACATCAGTGGCCTGCGCCGAGTATGACCCATGCTGAGCTGGCCGCAGAAATTGTTGCCGCCGTGTCAGGACAGCCGGGCAACAACTTTGAGTTAACCCAGCCAATCGAGATGCGTTTTAATGAACTGATCTCCGGGGTGAGAGCCGACTTAGGCATTAAAGTTATCGGTGATGATCTTGAACAGTTATTAACTTCGGCCAATGCGATAAGGGAAGTGCTTGAAACCATAGACGGCGCCGCCGATATTCAAGTGGAACAAGTAACCGGCTTGCCAATGTTATCGATACTGCCAAAACGCAGTGCCATTGCCCGCTACGGCTTAAACGTCGCGCAATTACAACAAACGGTTGCCGCCGCCATCGGTGGGGAAACGGCGGGCATGATATTTGAAGGCGACCGCCGCTTTAACATGGTGGTTCGATTACCTGAGCCTATTCGCCAAGATGTACATAGACTCAGTGAGCTACCAATATTATTATCTTCTGGTGGATACGTGCCATTATCGGAAGTAGCGACACTTGATATTGCCCCAGCACCAAACCAAATCAGCCGTGAAAACGGCAAACGCCGCATTGTGGTTACTGCCAACGTGCGCGGCAAAGATTTGGGCACTTTTGTTGCCCAAACCAAGTCGATAATTAACCAACAAGTGAAACTCCCTGCCGGCTACTGGTTAGAATACGGCGGTACCTTTGAGCAACTCGAATCGGCAAGCCAGCGCTTATCCATTGTCATTCCATTAACGCTGGCGTTGATACTCGGCCTGTTAGTGATGGCATTTAGCTCAGTGAAAGATGCGTTGATCATCTTCACCGGCATTCCTTTGGCATTAACCGGTGGCGTGATCTCCCTGTGGTTACGCGATATGCCGTTATCAATTTCTGCCGGTGTGGGCTTTATTGCGCTCTCAGGTGTGGCGGTGTTAAACGGCTTAGTGATGCTGGCCTTTATTCGCGACTTGTGCAAAGAGCGAGGCGAACTTATCTCCGCCATTATTGACGGTGCGATGATTAGACTGAGGCCCGTATTGATGACCGCCTTAGTCGCCGGCTTAGGTTTTGTGCCGATGGCACTCAATGTTGGCACCGGTGCCGAAGTGCAACGGCCACTTGCCACAGTGGTGATTGGTGGCATCATCTCCTCAACATTGTTGACCCTGCTGGTGTTACCCATCCTTTATCGACTTGTGCATGCGCGCAGTTTTGTTAAAGACAATGCACTTCGACAAGGTTAGTAACGAATACTGGTACACCCTCATCAGTTAAATCCACAAAGTTACCTGTAATGGTGCAGGTAACTTTTTCCTTCATTCTGGCTTCGTATTAAGCGCTAATCAACGCCTAAGAAGCCGCCCGTTTGATGAGCCCACAATTGCGCATAAATGCCAGAGGATTTAATTAACTGTTGATGAGTGCCTTGTTCAACAATGTTCCCTTGATCCAAAACAATCAGCCGGTCCATCGCGGCAATCGTTGATAACCGATGCGCGATGGCAATAACCGTTTTGCCTTGCATTAATTGATAAAGACTTTCTTGAATCGCCGCTTCCACTTCTGAATCCAGAGCGGACGTTGCTTCATCAAGTAATAAAATAGGGGCATTTTTCAGTAATACCCGAGCAATGGCAATACGTTGCCTTTGGCCGCCTGAAAGTTTTACGCCGCGTTCGCCAACTTGCGCGTTTAAGCCATGATTACCATCGGGATCGGTAAGGGTATCAATAAATTCAGCAGCTTGTGCGCTTTTAATGGCCGCTTGTAATTGCTCGTTACTGGCGTCTGGATTGCCATATAAAATATTTTCTCGAATCGAGCGATGCAATAGCGAGGTATCCTGAGTCACCATGCCGATGTGCTCACGCAGTGAATCTTGTTGCACCTGGGTAATGTCTTGTTCGTCTATTTTAATGGTGCCTTGTTCAACGTCATAAAAGCGCATCAGTAAATTTACCAGAGTTGATTTTCCAGCACCTGAGCGGCCAACCAATCCGACTTTTTCGCCAGCCTTTATATGTAAGTTAAGCTGTTCAATTACCCCGGTATTTTCCCCATAATGAAAGCTAACCTGATTGAAATCAATCGCGCCTTCGCTAACCTTTATTGGTTTTGCATCTTTTACATCTTGAATTTCAGTAGGTTTAGACAAGGTATTAATGCCATCAGCAACGGTGCCGATATTTTCAAATAACGAGCTGATCTCCCACATTATCCACTGCGACATACCGTTTAAACGCAGGGCTAAACTTATCGCGATGGCAATAGAGCCTACGGTGACAGCATTTTCACTCCATAGCCAAATAGACACTGCGGCAATAGTGAAGGCGAGTATATAGTTGATGATTTGCACGCTGACATTAATGCCCGTTACCAGCCGCATTTGTTTATAAACGGTTTGTAAAAAGGTTTCCATGCTTTGCTTAGCATAGTCGGCTTCTTTTTTCGTATGCGAGAATAGCTTTACCGTTTCGATATTGGTGTAACTATCAACGACCCTACCCACCATGCCCGAGCGTGCATTGGCTTGTTCAGTAGAAACCTTTTTAAGGTTCGGTAAAAATTTCACCTGGATAGCAACATAGCCAGCCAGCCAGATTAACATCGGTATCATCAAACGAATATCGACCTTGCCAATCATTACCACCATAGAGGTAAAATAAACGAGAATATACACTAAAACATCGAGTAATTTAGTTACCGTTTCCCGCACCGCCAGTGAGGTTTGCATCACTTTGGTGGCAATTCGGCCAGCAAAGTCGTTTTGATAAAACGACACACTTTGTTTCAGCAAATAACGATGTGCCAACCAGCGGATCGACATTGGGTAATTGCCAAGCAAGCCTTGATAAACAATGAGTGCATGCAATAACACCAGTGCCGGGATCAGCACTAACACCAACACCGTCATCCCCAATAAACGCATGCCATGAGCTTCAAATAAGGTCTCCGGGTTATTATTCACCAATAAATCGACCAACTCCCCCATAAAACCAAATAATGACACTTCCAGCACCGCTAACATCGCGGTTAAAATTGACATCAGAATTAAAGGCAGTTCAAAACCCCGAGTATAATGGCGACAAAAAGCGTAAACGCCTTTAGGGGGTTGCAGAGGATCTTCCGGGGGTAAGGCAGATACCCAGGATTCGAATCGTTTAAACATGAATTTACTCAGTGGCTAGTATGGGGTTAACATTTTATTTACCAGAAGATTAATCATATAGGAATAATCAATGCACAGTGAAGTTTTATTTAGTGGATATACAGGTGAATAATTGCTGGCAACGCAGCTCGCTTACCAGCGAAATATGTTTAATAATTCAATAACTTTCTAACTTGATCGGCTTGTTGCTCAGCATTTTTTTCCGCTTCTAATCGCGCTTCTTCTTTGGCTGAATCTATTTTTTCTCGGCGACTGTCATTGATATATTGCAAGGTTACACGGTTTATTAATGCTGGTTCTTCTTCTTTGGCTGAGGCAAGAATCGCTTGTAAATCGGAAATTTGACCATTAAGTTTGGCAATTATCGCCTTACTGTTTAATAGTTCGTCGGAGTCTGGTTGGGCTTCGATGTGGTTTGGCTCTGGCTCTAAATGCCAATTATTAAAATCGGTGGCTACCTTTTTAAAGCCCCAAATAGTGGCAAGGCTGCACTGATTAAATAACTTTGCCGCGTCTGACAAAGAAACCCTGTTGGTTATGATCCATGTACCATTGATTAAGGCTTCTTGATTTGAATAATTTGCGCTAGAACTTGAGTTTATGGTGCTTTTTGCAGAACGTACGATCACATTACCATTGCTAATAGCTTCGTCAAACAGGGTTGCTATTGTTTTGGTTTTTCTAAAAGCCATAATAATCCATATCATTCGGTAACATGCCTAAGATAAAACAAATTACAGTTTAAAACAAGCCCGCCGCCAGCTGAAAAGAATCATAAAAACGTATTGAAACGGTTGTTTTTATTAGATTAATTTAAGACTGACGATAACGTCATATTTTTATCGGGGATAATTAATGATACGGCAATAAAAAGCTCAGCCAAGGTGGCTGAGCATACTGGAATTGACACGGCTCGCCTTAGTCGGGTTATTTTGCCGATAATAATTCTGGATTGATCACCAGATTCCTGACCCCATGCGCGTGATCTTCTTTAAACACATTGCCTTCACACCACTGCCCTACCGTGTCGACGTTCACCTTCGCAACTCTCGGTCGAACACTCCAGGATACCTGAAACGGCGAGCCTGATTCATTGTAACCAGGACCTGTGGTGGAGCCCGCATATTGCACTGGCGTGCCGGTGTTACCAGGGATATTTACGGCTTGATGCAAGCCATTTTTTTCACCGTGCTCGGTCAAGGTTGTAAAATCAAGTGCATTGCTATCATTCACTAACACAAACACTTGTGTTTCTACCCGCAATTGCGGGTTACCAATGGCATCATTCATACAAGAATTTAATGTTGGCCCGGGTTTGACTTGCGCGCTTGAATGCACATAATGCACTTCAATAGTATCTCCTGGAGTAAGCGCACCATGTTTACTTGGACAAACACCTTTACCTGTCGATTTTAATTCTGCGGCCATTAATTTTCCTGAATATTCAAAACCACTTTGATAACCATGACCATCGCCGTTACCGGCATATTGAGTAAATTCGCCACCTTTATGTTCAGCATTTTTATGAAAATGAATATTACACAGGTTCATTGCGCGATACTCTGCAGCAGCGCCGAATAAACGCTTATTGGAACCGGCAATGGTGTCAATATCACGCGGTGATTGTGGGCCATATCCTTTACCCGCGGTATTTTTTGCTAGCATCATTCGTTGTTGGGCAACGACATCATCAGAAACTTCTGAGCCGGCCTGTACCGCTGATACTTGCGCTATCCCTGGTAGCAATACCGACATTGCTAATAATGTGCGAAGTTTAGTGTCCATTGTGATGTATCCTTTTACTTGAAAGCTAATAGTATAGACGGAATTTTAAATATCGATAAAATTCACTCCGTTGTTAATTCAATTAGTTTGAAAATGTTGATTTGATTTTTCGTTGGTAATGAGTGGCATATTTATGGTTTATTCGAACCAATAAAATGACTAACCAGCTAGACAGTACAAAAGGTGCCGTTAATGCTGGTAGCGGCATAAATTCAAAAAACCGGGTAAGCAAAACAGAAAGTACTATGCCAGAAAGTACTATGCCATAAAGTACCGGCCACCGCTTTTGCTCAAAATGAGCAGAGAGGGCGATGGCAACAAGACAGGCATTGAATCCATAGCTCCCCACTAACAGCAAGTCTTCTGAAAAGCTAAAAATACGTGCAGTTAACATTCCCAACCCGGAACCAATAACCGCCCAAGTTGCAGCCTTGAATGAATGCAACAATATGCCAGCAATAAATACGACTCCAGAAAGCCAGTAATCTTGAAACATCACTTGCCCTACTCCGCGCAACACCGAGTAAAAGTCGCCGATGGTAGTCGTTGCCAGGGGAACTGTTAACCTATCGATTCCGGCAATATTAACGACGGTTAAAATTAACCAGGTTGAAATAACAAACGGGGCTGTATAGGCCGAAAAGACTGAAAGCTTCAGCTGCATAAAATGCATGACGACAGTGGCTAGCACACCGCCAGAAATGACCAAAGCTAGCGAAAACACGCTAGGCGGGAGAAAGAAAAATACCGCGATGCCGACAAGTGCAGCATTGAACCCATAAAGGCCGTTTTGAAATGAGTCTAAGTCATATTGCAAAAGCTTAGCACAGACTAAACCCGCGAGTGTTGCAATGCTGGCACCAAGAAGCATTAGCGGTGAGTTTAGCCCAATACCAATCAAGAATAGCAGGCCAGTAAGCATGTTTCCCTGCAGCATGATCTGACCAAAACTGTGAAGAAAACTTTTTGTAACCTGATTGTAAGGGATGTTCATACAGACCGCCTGAGATAATAATACGCATCAACACTTCAAACCTTTGTCTTGAAGTGCTTTCTTATTCGTTCAGCGGCATAATACCTTTTGAACAGCTTCTGATTTAGATTAGCTGCTAGCGATATATTTTAGTGTTTCAACAACTTGCTCAGGGGTTGTCGCCCAAGCATGAGCTGCGCCATCTACTTCTTTAAGTGGATGCACTATTTCCTCACTATGTAGAGTGATATAGGGCTTGCCAAGCGCGGCACAATAGCCGGCATCAAAGGCCGCATTCCATTGCTTGTATTTATCGCCAAAACGGATAACGGCTAAATCACAACTCTCAATCAATGTTTTGGTTCGCATGGCATTCACTTTGGCGGATTTATGATCGCGCCAAAACGGCTGGCTTTCATCACCCAGAATATCGCCAGCACCGTCACTTGTATCATGGTCGGTAACCGCTGAACAAAATTCGATGTTTAAGTCATGCTGCTGACAACCTTGAATAATTTGCTCTCTCCAATCGGTATGAATTTCACCAGAAAGATAAACCTTAAATTTCATAACTATGTCCTATATGTTGATATTTTCGATAGGCCTTGAGCCATTAGTTAAATAATACATGAGTTCTGACAATTTCAGTATATGGTATTTACTTAAGTTCATTCCACTATGTGAAATTATTGCTAACTGTTACTTTTGAGATTCGATTCACTTCTAACGACACCAGTGCTGACTTGTTAGAAAAAAACACCGTTTTTAACCTTGAAAGCAGATAAAACGCCAAATTAACCGTCAATAACTAAATTCGTTGCCCGTAGGCAAAACTGCAATTAGGAAAGAATTTATATGAATCGAGTGGTTTAAGTTCTATGATTTCAATGCTACTTACGTTATCGGTTTCAATTTTTTTTTCAATTTCGAAATAAAACCACCAGCGCTGATTAAATGAGGTTAATTCGATGTAAGGGTAACTTCTTAATTTCCAAATCCCTTTCAGATGATCATTTCTCTCGCTAGATTTTGACTGAAAAACAAATTGATAAGTTTGATCTCGATTTAACTGTATTTTGACAGATGTATCACAATCTCGGCTTTCATATTCATTGATCAGATCTTGTACCGGAATTTTATCGTTTTGTTTCATCCCTTCAGGAAGAAGGTATAAGCCTACACTATTTTTTTTAAACCAATGGTTGCCATTGACCAGAAATTCAGTATTTTCTATAGGCCAACCTATTTGAGAAAGTGAATTAAGCAGATCATCTACACCGTTATCATCAGTCAAAAAAGGAGAGTAAATTAACGTTGATTGAGTAACGGTATCCGGAAAAGGTGAAGTGTTAGTTACCACATCAAAGCCTAGTTTTTCTATGTTCTCACTGATTGTTTTTATTTCAGTCTCAGATAAATAGCGACCATACATGTGCACTTGCCCCGAACTACAGCCAATAGAAATAAAACTGACTAACATGATAAAGATGAGTTTCATAGAATGTCATTCCTTAGGGGTAGGACGAACGCTGTTATAATGGGAAAAATGTAACTGATTAGACGAGAAGCGGCCAGTTACATTGTCCTGGTTTAGGAAATGGTTATGTTTAAAATTGATAACCGAGCTGTATTATGCCACCGATATCTAAACCGTCATCATCATTACCGGCCGTAATGGTAAAACCGAGGTTAGTTCCAGAGTGACTGATACCATTAAAAAAATAATGGTAGCCCAAGCCCACACCGTAAACAGCATCATCGTCAAAGTGATTGTCCTCGCTAGCAACAATACCCAGGTATATGCTGGTACCATGCTTGGTATTGGTTGAGTTGAACAGGTCGGTTTTTACCCAGCCCATACCAGCACCGCATGTTTCCCCTGCTAAAGAAGAATAGCTGACGCAACCAAAAGAGAGGTATTTTAACTCCGTTTCCGATTGAACTCCGACGTTCACCCCCAAGCCGCTATAGAAAGTGCCAAGACCAGCACCGAAAGTAAAACTTTCTTTTGCTGTGGCTTGAAATGATATGGCGAGTACCATAGAAAAAAGATAAATTTTTGTGAATGTTTTCAAAAGTAATCCTTACTTTATTTATAATTTTAAATGTTGATGCCGGCCAGAAGCGGTGAATAATAGTTGCTTAAATTGCGTCGCGATACTGGCCGACTTGTTACGATTTCAATTGCAGGCTTTGTTACCTATACATGGCACGTTGCTTAGCATCTCGATTGGGGTCGGGATCATCCACGCTCTGTGTAGATTGAATTAACTCAAGGTATTGAGCAGGCACATTGGTTTCTTTTGCCCCGACAACCACGTGATTGAGATACCAGGAAAAAGGCTTTAAGGATGGATCAGTACAAGTTGCGTAATACATTAACGCGGCAAACACATCACCCGAATCATTTTTTACCGTGACGACTTTTTCTTCGTAACCATCTCCTAAACCTTCAACTCTATCCAACACTTTCTTGTCAGCCTCAGTAATTTCAAAAAGAGCACCAAAGAGCTTATCGTCTTTGTTCGTGGTTTGATAAGCGTCACACTTGCCAGAGCCATCTTTACCCACCTTATGAAAACGCAATTGATGCCCTTTCAGCATAAAAACACCAATTTTGTCCACACTTGGGGCTCTTTCTTTGAGCCTAACAACAGACATATTTGAGCCATAGGCAAAATACTTCACCAAACCTCCTGCACCGTTAACGCCCCCTATGAACGAATAAACACTGGCCGATAAACAGTTGGCTTAAATGTGAGGCGAAACAAAACCCAGCCAACGGTTAAAATTCATCGCTTTCTAAAATAGTATACGCGCCAATACCAACCACAACACCCGCTAAAGGGTTCACCAAAATTGCGGCTACGCCACCGCCAATAATTGAAATCGTTTCCGAATTTAGGTTTGAGTTAGTCGCCGTTTGCAGTGGTTGTTGTTCTGTGTTTGCTGGTGAATTGTCATTAACAGCTTTAGTTACCGGTTGACTGGCACAACCAACCAAAAAAGCACTAAAAATTATCGAAACAGAAAAGCGTTTAAACATAAAATATCCTTATCGTTTTTGGAAAAACTGGCACTAGGCTTGCCTGCCCCGGCTGATGAAGTTGCTAACCGTTAATTTAACCATTCAATCTAACTTGGAAAAAGCGTTAAAGCAATGTTCTAGATACTATTTTTATAATTAAATGCCGCCTTTTTTGATCTCATGGCATCAATAAATACCCAATAAACCAACCTCAAACTTCAGTGCACTCGAGTTGCTTGTGATTAATTATCGCTCAACTGCTGAAGCACCGCGGCCAGGTGTTGGGCAAAGTTATGATGACCATCGCGGTCCCAATGAACGCCGTCGATAATGGATGGTTTGACGACTCGCCCGGCATCAAGAAAATGAACATTCAGCTCTTTACTCAGCTCATAATAAGCCGATGCTATGCGCCTAGAGTACGCGATCATCTGAGAAAATTCTTCGCCCAGCTCTGCAGATGCCACTAACGGCGCGGGGGCAACCAACATTACTTCGGGATTATCATATGGCGCGTAATCAAATTCCACGACTTGTTCACAGAGCGCCTTGGCACCGTCACGAATATCGTCAACTGACTGGGCAAAACTTGCTTTGAGATCGTTGGTGCCCAACATGATGATCACCATATCCAGTGGCCGGCAACTTTCCAAATAGAGCTTTAGCATTTTAGAACCATTGCGAAAGGCTCTATCCGGTTCATCGCGCATCGTGGTGCGGCCATTAAGGCCTGCTTCATGTAAGCAAAATTCATTGCCTAACAATGACTGAGTCATCGCGGTCCACCTGGTTGCTTGATCATACCGATAACCAGAGCCCGGTATGTAACCCCAGGTATTGGAATCTCCGAAACATAATATATTTCGCATCTAATGGTTTTCCTTAAGATATTGCGGTAATGGCATAGTTTAGAGCGGTTATAGCATTAACCTCAACCAAAGATTCAGGATCTCACCTTATTTTCTTGTAAAAGCCGACGTTCAAAATATTGCGAATTCTAGCTTTCACCGACGGTGCCTCATCCCTCATTGCTATTGCAACTTACCATAGCTGACGAAATGCTCATAAGTACCTTACGCTGGTAACGCCAGATTATGCGGCTAAATCAAAGTTTGCCAGGCATGAACACAGCAAGCGTTTAGGGGTACATCCTTATCCGGCTTGTATCACATTAGTACAGCGCATTAATTTAATACCACCTACATCTGTTGAGAAACCAGCACTTGCATAAAACGCTTCCATTTCGGGTAAACAATATAACTCAAAGTGTTTTACCTTTTTCAACGCCTGATGATTCTGAACTATGCTGATAAGCTTTTGCCCTAAGCCATTTCCTCGTTGCTCAGCATTTACCATTACATCAAAAATAAAGGCCTTGTAGATAAAATCACTAATGATACGAGTAAAGCCAATCAGGTTGTTATCTTTGTCCAGGATACCAATACAAATTTGCGAGCCTTGTACGCAATCGATAATGTCTTCAATTGAACGGTCTTGCCCCCATCCCACGTCTTGGTACATTTGATGAAGCTGTTTAAGATGATTATCTGAAAAACTATAAATTATCGTCATATGTATTATGATCCCTAATGCCAGCTGAAGCGGCTAATTAGTGTTGGTTGAAATGTTTAAGTTTGCTGAATCAGGATTTAGTACTTCTTCAGTAAATCGTTTATCGAGATATTTTTCATCCAGAGTTTTGTGCCAAAGTCCTTTTTTTTGCCCTTTATCTCGAGCAATTTCACCAATTCGTCCCGGGTTATAAGGGAAAATTTGTTGTGGTTGATACTGGGCTATCGCATCGGTATAAGCCTCTTCGGGAGAAATTATTTTCCAGCCCTTAAATTGACTGAGCTTGGCATCTGCCAGCAAGAAGCTTTGGACATATTGCTCCAAACTAATTTTATTAAAATCTGGATGATTGTGAGTATGATTAGCGATGATATGACCCGCTTGGTTATAAGCTTTCAGTCTTTGTATGCCTTCAGCATCGAGTCTCTTACTATTAGAAAAGAATGCGACCTGTTGAACCTGATGATTTTTTAATTCCTCGATTAATTTTTTGGCTCGATTAGGGCCATTGAAATAACCTTCGGCCTTTCGCGGAGAGTCATCAAAAGTAATCGCTATCTCTTTTGACTTGGATAATGGACTAATGCAAAGAAGCAGCAATAAGAGTAAATATAATTTCATTTTGGTGTCTGTTATAAAAGTTGAGGTAGCGCCATTTTAAGCGGCGAATAATTGTTGGCTATACTGTCAGTCGAAGTGGGATCCAGCCAACGGTTATGAGTACGACTTTAAAACCATGTTGTGCATTTTAGATAAGTTATCTATGAAAAATGGCTATTTTATTTCCATCTAGATCTCTAAAGTATGCGCCGTAGTAAGCTCCTTCATTTCTTTCCCCGGGTTCTCCTGCGCTAGTAGCACCCGCCTCAATAGCCATCAAAAACACTTCATCTACTTTATTACTGCTAGTGAGATTAAACGCAACCATGGTGCCATTGCCATGAGTTGCTGGTTCACCATCAAATGGCACCGTGAGAGCCAATTTTGAGCCGCCGCCGGCAAATTCCCAAAAAATCACTTTATCTGATTTAAAAATTTGTCTGCCACCAATGGCACCCAATATTTCAAAATAGAAAGATTCAGCCTTAACCAGGTTATTAGTGCCCAAGGTTGTGTGAGAGATCATAGATTAAGTCCGTCTGCTGCATAACCGCTTAGTTAAGAGGATCATTCCTACATTCCGATAGTAGAATAAACCTGTTTTTCATTTAAGTTGTTAATCTAACGTGGAAAAAATGTTAACGCAATAATCTGTATTTGTTTTTTAGAAATAAAAACTAATTTATATTTTTAATTAAAATGAGGGCAAGTAATTCAATAGGGTGACTAACGTTTCTCTGGCACATTTCGCCCGCAAACCGTTATTGGTTTTTTAAAGCTTCCATAGCTTGAAATCGAGCCAGAATGAATTCGATAAACAAACGTACCTTACCTGGAATATATTTTCGCTCCTGATATAGCATATGTATCTTCCTGGAACGAGACTTCCAGTTAGGTAGCAACCGCTTAAGGCGTCCTTGTGCAAGCGCCTCTGCGACAACATAATCGGGGAGGTTAACAATACCCAACCCGACCTCTGCGGCTCGGGCGGCAAGCTTTAATTCATCGACTTTAAGGCGAGCGACACAATCTATATGCACTTCCTCGCCATCCGGGCCTTCTAAATGCCAGATTTGTGTGCGCTTAGGAACAATCAGAGTATGTTGATATAGCTCCTCAGGGTGCTGAGGTTCTCCCCGTCGTTGCAGATAGTCTGAGCTGGCACATAAACTGAAAGTAGACTCCATTACCGGTCTTGAAATCCAATTTTGTAGGCGTATGTCGCCAATGCGAAACGCAATATCAACACCTTCTTCAACCAGATCTATATTTCGATTGACCACCATCAGATCCCGTTGAATTCTGGGAAAGCATTCCATAAATTGAAAGAACCATTCGGCCAGTAACTCATTAGTCAAACTTACCGGAGCTGTCACCTTGAGTGAACCAGAAGGTTCCGCCAACTCATCATTAACTCTATTGTGGTATGCTCTAGTTCACTAAATAAAGGTTGGCACCGGTTAAAAAGCTTTTGACCCGCTTCGGTCAAAATCATCTTTCTGGCGTTACGCAGCATTAAACGATAGCCTACATCTTTTTCCAACTGCATCACTATTAAGAGTACGGCAAGAAAGTGAGTTAGAGCGAATCGGCGATACCCGCACCCGTAAAATTGACGTACGGGTTGTTGCCGCGGCGAATGAAGACTTAGAGGCAGCGGTTAAAGAAGGTCGCTTTCGCGCAGATTTATTTTATCGCTTGAATGTTTACCCTATCTACGTTCCTCCTTTAAGAGAGCGGACCGAAGATATTCCATTACTTTGCGAACACTTCCTGAAAAAATATAGTGCCATGTATGGCAAAAATAATTCAGGGATCAGCGATAAAGCGATGCAAGCACTTATGCAATACAAGTGGCCTGGCAATATTAGAGAACTCGAAAATATGATCGAACGGGGCGTGATCCTGAACGATAATAATCAAACGATTAGCTTGCCGAGTTTATTCCCATCGCTGTCAGAACCGAGCCACCCACTGAATGTTATCGATAGCCAAGGGCAACTTGCTGAAAAATCACAGCCTAATGAAATAAATGACGCCTATGCAGTGGACGAAATGCTTGGCGATGAATTCAGCCTAGAGGCACTAGAAAAGCAGTTAATCGAGACCGCGATGGTTCAATCCAATGGTAATGTTTCGAAAGCCGCGAGAAAACTGGGCCTTACTCGACCAGCGCTATCTTATCGACTAAAAAAACTCCAGGAGAGTGAGTAAAGCTTACAACTATACGGGAAAGTAAAGTATATCTGCAGCAAGCCACGGTGCAGCAATGTTATCTCACACCTTTGATGACAACAAAAATAACCATAAACAACAACCGAGTGCGACGAAATAACTTAATGAGCGAATCGTAGATAAATTAAAAATATAACAGATTGAATGGGTAACTCTTGCTATGCAGAAAACAACGGCAGCATAAGTCGATTGAATGGGGTCGGCGCCAACAACGTGTGCGATTAGAACAGCTGGTGCAAACATCATTAACGCCTCCCAAGAATTCTGTTGAGCTGCCCATGTTCTGGCACCAACACCGGTTAATTTTGCAACTTGCTCTCTTGGTTGTTCGTTATCGAATACGCCAAACTCTTTAAATCTTATGTAGTCACTTACCAAGGCGAGCACAAAAGGCATCAAAATTATAAAAAGGACGCTCCATAAAGGTATTGTCATTTAATCCCTCTCCCTAGTTATTATTCTGCTTTACTCAATGCTGTTAGGGCAAATACAATGCAGCCACAGCGCGTAAGCGCCCGCCGCTGAGAATTTGTCCCAGTGAATGATGAACGACATAATGCACTTGTGGATTGTTGCTGCATTGAGCCTCAAATTCTGATTTTTTTAAAGTGCCAAAGGCTATCCGTCAGCCTCGGGTCGACGTCACTTCGTGGATACAGTCACAGGTAATACCAGCTTTTGCATGATGCTTTTCAATCGCTTCTTTATTCGGAGCGTCCAACACACAATATATCTTATTGTCCTTTTCACTGAACAGTATGTCGTGGTGCGTTACCCCGAACTCGTCCGGCGGTGCATCCTGCAAACTTTTCAATTGGTCCGCTGAAAATGGTTCCATGGGGTGGCTATCGATGAACTTTGGCATGGTTACTCCTCCTACTCCCTATAAAGATAGGTACTTGCCGGATGCCTTTTATCAACACCCAACCCGTTAATAAAAGGTGATCGGTCTAAGCTTATTTATCGCCTTGGTTGATTGCAACATCCTTATTATAGTGTGGTCATTCACGATTATCGAGGAACCGCTGGTTAATAATCGAATCAAACCGGTCATGGTAGCAGTCAGCTATCCGCAGATAGCTATGTCAGAGCTTATTTATTTTGTTATTTAAACCATTCTCTGAATTAAAACCAAGCTTGTTTCAAGAAAAAACTCACTGTAATAGATCATTTTCACTATCTGCAAATTTTCTATTGCACAAAAGGATTACAAGTGTAATATTAACCATAGATTACAACTGTAATCCATAGTTAAAATAAAAAACATACTGAAGAGGTAACGTTTTTTTCGCAATGAATCCAGGCACAGCAATGATATTCAAACAGCGTTAATATCTGAAAGTGCAGCTTTATTAGTTATCAAAATATAAGAGAGAAAGCTTATGAATGAAAAAATAGAAATCACAAAAAAGGTCATAAAAACAGAGTTGCTATCAAAATTTTTGTTAGTTTTTATCACAATATTGTTTGTTGGTAGTAGTCATTTCGCTTATGCTCAGGCAACGGCTTCAGGTCAAACAACTCATTTTCAACCCATTATGAGAATTGAGCCTATCTATCCTAAACAAGCGTTAACAGATTTAACTAATGGGTATGTTTTACTTTCCTTTACTATAGAAAAAAATGGGAAAGTATCAGAAGTTTTTGCTGAAGAGGCTTACCCCAAAGGAATTTTTGAGAAAAGTGCTATTAACGCAGTGAAAAAGTGGAAATACGCTCAAATTGACCAGAAAGAAAAGCAGGTAAAAGTAAAGCTGAAATTTGGAGCCATTGATACCTACGCAAAGAAATAAAATTATTAGTTTTTTCATCCAACCCTAAATGACCGCTAGAATAAACACCCATTGTAATTGGCTATCAGTTACAGTGTGTGTCTTATTTATATCTTTTCTTCATCCGTAATAAATAATAAGAAGTCATTGGGTGGTTTCGCTTTCATCATATCTTGTCGCCATATTGCTTGGATGAACAACTTGGAAACTAACACTAATGAAACTATATGAGCCAAGGCGATGCCGACAAGCACTCCTGTTATTGAGGCATACCAGCCGCCTAGGGCTGCAAACAGTAATATCAGCACTATTTTATGGGCAAAACCTAACACACTGGCGTTCGCCGATTTACCTATGGCATTTAAACATGACAATGCCAACATAGTGCATCCTGCGCCGATAAAACTCACCGGAACATAAATCAGGTAATGCTGAAGATAGTGCTGTAAGTGGTTACTTTGGCTAATTTGAGCAGCAATCATTTCGGCATTAAGGTATAACACCACAGCCAGCAACACTTGCGTAACAGTAATAATAACGAACCCTTGGATAATTAAGGCTTTTACTCGGTCAAATTTGCCAGCCCACCAATTTGCCGCTAATACCCCCGGCAGTGAAGCCGTAAAAACCATCGGAATAAATAAACCTAATGCTTCGATGCGAAATATGATGCTTAATAGTGCGACTTGCTCTTCCGTGATGGTAGCAACATAAAAAGTAAGCAAACCAATGGTAATGGGCAGATATAATTGTTGCAGACTGGCATTGAGGCCGGTGACCGACATTTGCTTGAGCGTATTTTTCCAGCGCATCGCAGTAACTTGCTGCTTTGCTATGCCCAAGTCACGAAACAGTATCGCTAATGAGAGTAAGGCAAACAGGGTATCTGAAATCAAGTGAGCATAGCCAGCGCCGAGAATACCGGTATCCAAGAACTGAGAGCACTGCCCGTCGCCGATTAAGCTATAGCTTAACATCGATTTAACCAACATCCAGGTGATTAACAACACACTGGCTTGTCTGATATAACCAAAACTGCGCAATGCCCCATTAATTTGCCAAATCAGTACCAGAGGTATCCAGCCGATTAACCTGATTTCGGTGTATTTCGTCACCAAAGATGTCATACCAAGTTCAATGCTAGGTTGGGCAGAAGATTGAGTACCAAGCAAAACGTAGAGTGTCGGGGCAAGTAAGTATAACAATGCAGATAAAATAAAGGTTAAACTGGCGACTAAGATAAGTGCTCGTAGTAAATTACTTTTCAGTTCATTTTGCTCTGCAATACCACTGTTGTGGTCAACCGCTGATTTAATGCGGCATATCCAACTATTCGTGGCAATAGAAAAAGCAATGGCTGCTCCTGTCATTACCAAAGTTACTGGCGCACTAAAACTTAATGCCGCAAGATGACTAGAGCAAAGCCTGGCGATTAACCCGGTTTCAAATAAATCGTAAGCAGATAACAAAAAAACCGCCGGCAATATCGGCAACGAACATGACAAGATAAGCCTAAATATTGGCGTATTTAGCATCCAATGTTGCTTGCAATGTTCCATTTAAGGTCCTTTCTTACTAACGCGAGACTGAAATGAAGTTTGATTGATGGAGAGTTTTCATACCAAATTAATTAAATATGAGCAGATATTTAATCAACTTGGTATATTCTCCCCAGCTGTTGCGCACAGATTAACCGAGAAAGTGTTACTCTGGTTTTTTGAATAATAACGTGAAACGATCTGAGTTTCCGCGAACCGTTTTTCGACCCACTTCATAACGCAACTCATCGTCTGATTTATAATGCAAATTTGAATAATCGACTAACACAAAACCTGCTTGTTGAATTTCTTTAATCGCCAACACCGGATCAAAACGTCGACCATTTTCATCATTCTTTTTTTGCATATGTCTACGAGTGTGATCAACTACGCCATATACGCCACCAGGCTTTAATGCCTTAAAAGCAGCGCTGTTCACACTGGTACGTTCTTTTTCATCAAAATTATGATAATTACGGAACGTCAGCACCGCGTCGAGATCGTTAACTTCAAAATCGAGATTTTCAAACTCGTAACCTTCGCTGCCCACTAATTTAACTTTATCAAAAGGCTGTTTTGTTAGTAGCGAGTCTTTGAGGTGTTTCGTACCCAGGCTTAAATAAAATTGACCATTATCTCGAAGCGCAGGTGCCAGTAATTTTGAATACCAACCACCACCTGGCACCAACTCCAAAACTTTCATGTCATCTTTTATGCCGAAAAACGTCAACGTTTCTGCCGGTTTTCGGTTTCTATCGCGATCTTTATCTTTGTCAGTACGAACGTCAGATGACATCGCTTGTTTAATGTTTTCAGAAAAATCGCCAGCGATAAGCTCAGTAGAAATGAGTGTGGTAACCATAAGTAAGGGTAATAATATTTTTTGCATGAATACTTCCTTTAAATTTTTGCTTTAAATTGTGGTGTTAAATTTAATCGCTTACCTTGTTGCGATTTATTTGCGGGAATTAAAGCAAGACCTCAAAAAATAGTCTTATAAGAAACTTATAAAACGCCGTTATAGAAATTTTATAGATTTTTTGCTGCTGCTGAGAACCGCGTTTTTGCTGGGAATTTTAGCCGTTTCATGCCGAATAAGGTTGGCTTAAATAACAGCAATAGTCTGTAGAGTGAGGTATGACAAAATTGCGCATTTACATTTAGACATAACTTAAATTCATTTAAACGCTAAAAACCTGCACTTCACCTTTATCTTCAATATATTAGTAACGCTTGCAGCAATGATACGATAAGATGTAAACCAGATATTAATCAGACATTAAAACAATTTAATTTAATTAATAAAAACAATGCGTTATAAATTTAAAGAGTTCAACTTTGACAGTGCCAGCTTAGTGCTGATGAAAAATGGTGAGGTTATCTCGATTCGTCATAACGAAGCAAAAGTCTTAGCACTGTTGCTTGAAAACGTTGACAAGGTGATAAGCAAAGAAGGTATTTTATCCGATGTTTGGCAAGATAAAGTAGTTTCAGAACAAGCGGTTTTTCAAAACATTAGCAGCTTAAGAAGCTTGTTTGGCAGCCAGGCCATTAAAACGTTTCCAAAGCGCGGCTATCAATGGCAACTTAGCACAAAGCCTCTGACGGATGATTTGCCATTGACGGCAGCCCCGGTAGGCGATCTATCCGTAGGTGATATACCAGTAGCCGATTTACCCGTATGCAACTTACCAATAGACGATATACCAGTAGGCAATTTACCGGTAGAAAACGTCTCGGTTAAGTCAGCACAAACTGGCTATTGGCCTTACGTGTTTTTGCTGAGTTTGTTGGTGATTGTTATTGGTTTTTTCACTTGGCCAAATAACACAGCGCAAGAAAGTCATCCTCCAGCCATTCGCTTAGCGTATATTCCCATTGTTGATCAGCAAGCAACAACTCGCCTGGCTTTACTCGATAATGACAAATTTGATTATACCGAGTTAACCCATATAAACTCAGCAAACTTTCTCACTTCTGCGGAGCTTGAATATCCAAATTTGGCTGAGCGCTATCCATTTATATTGACTGGCAAGATACGAGAATATCAGCAAAAAGTGTATCTCGATTTCTTATTAAAAGGTCCTTATGTTGACTGGCAAGGACAGCTCTACGCCAACTCTAATGAGGAACTTGTTCAACAGTTACAACAGCATTTAGCTCAGCCATTTATTTATCAATTCTTGAGTAGCCCGCAATCACCTGAGTTTAAAAAGTCGAGTTTGTCACTTGCCCATCAGCAGTTGCCAGAAGACCGTAATATCCTTTGTCATCTTATTGATATCTATATAGAAACAAAAGAACTCGACAAAGCGATGGCGTTAGCGGAAAAATTGGCGACGCAGGCAAGAACACAAGATGATTGGCAACAATTAGGGAATGCGCTGCTGTATCAAAGCACCGTTTTAACCAGTAAAGACTTGTATCAACTGAGCGCAGATAAGTTGGCATTAGCCACCAAAGCGTTTGAAAATATAAATGATTTATCCGGTCAAGCGGATGCCTGGAACGCGCAATCTTGGTTAGATCACAAGTATGATGATTACGCCGCGATAAAAGCGAGTTTATTAAAGTCGGCGCAATTGGCTTTTGCTGCAGCAGATAAGCCGCGTGAGCTGCATGCATTAACCTATCTTTCAGTCTTGGCACACAAACATCAGCAAGAAGATGATAAATACGCATATCTTCGTCAAGCTGAAACTAAAATGAACGACTATCAATTACCCATTTATCATTTTGCTAAGGTGCCGTTTCATTATGCAATATTTGCGCAAACGCCTCAGGCCAAAGAGCCGCATTTAAAGCAAGTGTTAGAATTCACCAAATTGACACCTGATCATTGGGTTGCTCAATCAAGCCGTAAGCAATTGGTATTACAATACATTGAACAAAAACGACTGCAGGAAGCGCAAGCGTTAGTTGAGGCGATGAATACCGATAATGCACAAAACTCTTATCTTAAAACCTTGTTAGCAAAAGCAAACCTGAAAATGGAAGAGTTTATTGTTCATGCACAACGTACGTTTGAACAAGCACAGTTAGCTGGCAATCATACCCTAAGTTTGGATGTTGCTCTGCTGTTATGTAGCACGGCAAATATTGATGTGAATTATGATTTTTATTCGTTATACATCGATGAAAATGCATCCCTAAGTTGGCGACGCGATAATGAAATGAAATTGCTCGCACTTAATCAATAATACTGCTTATTGTACCGAGTAGGCACGGTCCCAGTTGGCATCAGTGATGTCTGCTAAGGTGCTTTGTGCAAAGAGTTATCTGCTACTGTCCATTCGCCTTGTTCTACTTTGCGAATTTCACTACGAATAAGTTATCGCTTCCACGAAACATTTAAGAAGACATACATAATTATGAATGGCTAATTTAGTCTGTGTGTCTAGATTAATGCGCGCCGCCACGATGCACATCATTTCCAGCACCATATACATACCCTTTAATATTGAATACCTGGCTGATAATGACATCAACCACTGACAAAAGACCACCAATCTCTTACGTTATACCAGTTCGCGTAATGATGTGATCAATTGAGAATGATATAGAAAGTTTTAGAACAACTGAAATTTTGAATAGATAGTTATTCATATCTTTCCGAAATTTCAGGAAGTTATCAAGCTTTATATACATTCCCGAAGGGTAACTCATATGTTGTTTATATGAGTTACTCAATGATCAGATCATTATACGGATTGGTATTACACATAAGAGACCAGTAGACACTTAAGTGAAAGGTATGAATTGGCAGCGAGCAAGAACAGACGAAAAAAAGAATGAGAGAAAAGAAGCTATTTTTAAGGCTGCTTTCGCTCTTTTCAAAAAGCGCGGCTACGACAATGTGAGTTTCAATAGCATTGCTGCAGAGGCGGGATATTGTTCAGGAACAGCAATACTCTCTGGGATTTTTAGCCATTCAAACTTACCCTCGATTAAATATGAGCCCTTCGTTAATTCAATCGCAGGCCTACCATGATGATTGAACACGGGAAAATATTTGTTGTTAACGGTGACTAATAACGGCCAGTTGCTCTTACTCCCCGGCAAAGGGATAATGCTTTTCGATAAGACCTGCCATGATTGTTTAAATTTCGCCGAACTGTCTTTTACCTCTAACTCGAGCGTACTGGGCCATGCGCAAATATGATTTCGCGTCTCGGCATAGGAAGAATTGTTAATGAAGGGACAGGATAAGTTTTCGTTACCTTTTAATACCCATGACACCCAGGGAGTTAAAGACTCAGGTATGGCGTCTTTGGCAACGAGTGAAAACGAGAGCAAAAATAATAGGCAAGAAACAATGCCGAAGGTCATTTGAGTTTTTTTCACTTTTAACTCCGTGTGAATTTTTTCTTTTAGTTTGCCCTTAAGGTGTACGAAAAAGCAACTATTTTTACTTATTTAAAACTGTCATTTGTTAATATTTTTAGACGCTTAACTGTATTTTCACTGCCGGAAAAAAGTAAAGCGCACCTTAAAAAATCTTTAATGATAGAATATCAAATGTTCAACAGCCTAAAACCACCATGAAAGAAAGCAATAATTACATGTATGCAATAACTGACTTAAACCAGATCAATGAAGAGCTCAAACCGTTAAAAAAATTGGCGGACAAAGAATTAATTTCAATCGCTGGTTTATCGGGGATGATTTACACACCACATATCGATGCTTATCACGAAGTCTGCGTGAAAAAAGCCGTGATACTACGTTCTTTAAAAAAGAATAATGTTATTGCCTGCTCTGAGATAGAAACCATTAGTGCCCAGCTAGAGGTATTACACAAAAAAATTAAAAATGGTGAAACGGTTGAGTATGAAAAATGCAAATACCAACGTCGCTTTACTCCGCTAAAATTAAGTAAGTCGGGAAAAATCGTCCAAAAATGGGCAAAATTCTGGCTCAAACTCGACGCTGATGACAACGTAAACCAAGCGTGGCAAATGCAGGTAAAAGAGATATGGCCCGAATATTTTCTCATTCGAGCAATTGATATATAACCGTGATTGGCGTTAATTAAGCCGACGGAAAGCGAAGAATATCTAACGTTAAAGTTTATTGCTTACAGGGGCTGTATTTTTTATTATTAGTCTTATTTATTTTATTTGACTCGAAATATTATTATGAAAAATCAAATAGATAACAGGCTGATAGATTATCTTGATAAGAACTCTCTCAAAGTGCCATATTTGCGATTTAAATCAATTAAGCAACGACTATAATCAGTTATCATAGCCGCAAGTTTCCTATGAGATTAAATCATGTCAAAGAGTAACACCCTTAAAAATAGAATGTTAAGTGGCTTTCTTATAATATTGGCATCGAGTGTTATTTTCACCATTGCCCAAGTCATTGAACAATTTTTAGGTAGCTACGATCTTTCTTCCATGTATGTTTCATTTTGTGCTGGTTTTATTTTATTTACGCCACTGGTGAGTTTAACCTTACATCCCCTGTTATTAGCAAGCACGGACAGTAGTAATAAGATCAAGGTGAAAGGCTTGATTGCCAACATCTCTCTGGTGACGGTAGTGCAAGGGCTGTTCTTTTTGATCTGGATGACAGATGCCATTGCTATTTATAGCATTTACGTGGATTCAAACTCATTTTTAGCCAAAGCATTTAACATAAACAGCAAAAATCCAGGCAACTATAGCCAAGAGTTTTATTGGATAAATTTATTTTTGGCCTGGCTGTTTTCGTTATTATCACTGGCGGTTGGGTTATTACCTTGCTTGATTGCCCGTTTGAAAAATTTAGGCGTGGTAGGAAATTTTGTTTCGGCTTTTAAATTCGCGAAAAAGCAAAAATTAGCATTGGCACTTTATGCCTTTTGTCTGGCATTTTCGGCGGTTATCCCGTTAATGTACGCCAAATATTTATTTATTGTCTTGTTTCCATTGACCTTGTCGTGGGTTTTTATTGGTCTCTCAAAGCGTTATTTGCAATACCATAATTAATATCCCGTTATATTGCTAAACCACCTCAAACAAATACCCCCCCACTTTAACTGGCTAACAGTTTCAGTGGGTGATTAGTTAATTCTTAGTTAATTTCTCTTAACCTGTAAGTGAGCTAGAAGAGTTGGCGTTAACTCTTTAATTAGATTGATAACATTATCACTAGTTTGGTTTAATAACACCCAATCATCTGTGCCCATAATTTCAATTGAGCTAATATCAATTTTAGACGTTTCTAAATTTACGTTACTGCAAAAACCTGAAATTCGAAAAGTCCCTAAATCTGTATTAATGCGACTGATATTAAAATTATCCACAACAACCTCAGCTAAACATAACAGCTTAATTACGAGGTTTAATCCTACATTTTCATAGTAGAAATGAACCTGTTTTTCATTTAAGTTGCTAATCTAACGTGGAAAAAATGTTAAAGCAATGATCTATGATTGTATTTTAGAAATATAGATTCATTAATCATTCCGTATTGAAACATCAATTTATGATGACTCTTAATTGCCCACGAGGCATTGCCCTTGCTCGTTTAGCCAATAGACAGTATTTCCAACAACGGCAATTGAACCAGAGACGATGGCACTCAAGGGAAATACCACCGCGGCGCCAACAACTTGTCCTAAGAACTCTGCTTTGCACTCATCATTGCCTGAACAGTTTAACTGTTCAAATAATTCGACCTGTTCAACAGAAAGCTCTACTTTCTTTTTAACTATCTGACATTTATTATCATATTCTGTAGTTACAGTTGGCTTTACCACACATGAACATAGCAACAAGCAAAAGCTAGAGAGAAATAATATTTTATGTAAATGCATAACCATCCCTGAGTATTAAGTTAACGCCGTTTTAGGCAGTAAAAAATTGTCGGCGAAACTCGATGAGCAACGAACAAAAGCCAACTGTTTTTGTCCGACTTGAAACTCCTTATGTGTTTGATCTTAGGTTTGCTACCTCGTCTTCTGCGTTTAAATTACGAGCTGCAGCGGCAACCTCCTTGGTAACAATGGTTTTGCCCACAGGTGCAATGGAAATACCTGCAAGTTTTAAATGCTGTAATGAGAATGGAATACCAATAATAGTGATAAAACAAGCAATTGCTGAAAACACATGACCTATTGCCAACCAAAAGCCAGCAACAACAAACCAAATAATATTACCTAATAAACCCAAACCACCTGTACCAATATCTTCAGATTGAGTTAATTCATCCCGGGCAATAGCTTCTTTACCAAATGGCAAAAAAGAGAAACCTGCCATAACAAAGCACGATCTTCCCCAAGGGATACCAACAATACTGATAAAAGCTAAAAGCCCAAAAAAGCACCAAGCTAAACCCATAATGATTCCACCAAATAGAAACCAGATTAAATTACCAATTGTTCTCATTTTACTTCCTGTTATTTTATTGAATTACGATTGTTGAGACCACTTAAATTCATAGTGCACATGTCGCCTCAATAAGCTGAATAAATGCCCCGTGCTGTTATCAGTTTGAGTGCCTTATGTACGCAGTAAAGCGACCAATTTACGCCAAACACATGATAGTAATTACTCTTTCAAGACCATATCAATACACATGACTGCCGCCAAAATTAGCTTTCGAACATCATCATTTTCAGGTATGTCATCGGACAGCTCTAACATATAATTATCGGCACTTGTAAACATCTCTTTGCCTAAACCAGCCCATTTTTTTGATACATGAGCAAGCTCTACACCATTACTTTTAAAGTGAAAGTCCCAACCCGTCCAACTCCCTTCAAGCTGGCATATCATTTGATCATTTTTGCCAAGTACATCAAATTTGCCACCAATTGAAAAAAGTTTTTGTGCAAACCCGCCAAGAGTATTGTTGTTGTGATCACTCACGATAACTTTTGATAGAAAAATTGAAATACCGCGTTGGATGCGAACAATACGCTGGCCATCAAGAGTTCTTAGTTGAATATCGAATGGCGTCATTCGTTTATAATCAGTAAACCGTAACAATTTAGTGAAGAAGCCAAGAGTAGGCTCCCTACACTCCATGATAACTTCGCCCGTGGATGGGTCATAAATATCAAAGTTATTAGCAGCCTTAAACATACCGACATGTTCTTTAACCAAAAATAAATTGCTATTTATTACATCGGTCATATTTAGTTTTCTCCGGTGAAACAGCGTCTCATACTAGGTTATAGACATTGTAATTAAAGTAATCCCATCATCCTGCAGTTACTCATAAATCGGAACCTTTTATGGTAGATTTACGATGGACTTAATGTTCTCTCACAGTTAGGGCATACCAACGCCGCATTCAGCGGCTTACCCGCTGTAATGCCTTGTTCAGTGTTTCTATGTCCGGCATTTCAGTATGTTGAACTCCATCATCTCCTATAATATCCCAATGAGCTTTAGAGCCAACGAATATATGGGAAGTAACTATGCTGTCTAGTTCTCCCTCCAGAAGTCCTGCAGGAACCCAGTACTGTCGCTTATTATTCATCAAGTGTGGAACGGTACTCCCACAAACACGGCAAAAATCCGATCTATAGCCTGTTGACGTTTCAAACGAAAAGATGCTTTCTTTTCCCTTAAGCCACTGAAACTGAGTTTTATCTAAAAATGTTGCAGTGTCTGAGGCTGAGCCGGACAGCTTCCGACATAAAGAACAGTGACACTGATAAAAATTGGGTAGAGTTCCATTGATCTCAAACTCAATTTCTTCACATAAGCATTTTCCAATCATGGTATCTCTACTCAAAGGTATTTTAGCCTTCTCAATGTGATGAGGAGGTGTCCACTAAAGTCGGGGAACTACATTGTCCCACTGAATAACTTGATATTTCTAGTTCGCTAGCATTATTTAATAATTGAAACACCTGCAACTTCTAAAACTGTTTTTGCGTCTACTCGCTCGATAACCTTTAATATTGTGGTTTGAATAGTTTCATCTGTTCTAGCATCACCCTTGCTCGAAAACTTCTGCTCTTGAGCCGCAGCACCCTCTTCTGATATGTAGCCAACGACAACTTCGGTCGCACAATTAGCTACCTCACCAAAATAAGCCAGTGAAATTTGAGGGTAACCTTGAAACCCTTTTTTAACTCTTTTTGCTATACGCTTTGTTGATTTATCCAAATTCATAATTGGTATCCAGAAGAAATATAGACCGCATAAGGGGCTGATAATAGTTTGCTAAAATGTGAAGCGTAGCGGAACCGAGCAAACTGTTAGCAGTCCCGTGCTTAATGCGCTTGTTATGTGCCTTTGTACTACATTACGTGAATGTCATTAATGGTGGCGCTAAACTCATTGCCTTTAATAGGTGTAAATTCGAACTCAACAGTTAAGTCCGTTATTTCTTTTTCGCCCCAGCTCACGCCATAATTATTGGCAACAGTTACTAAGCTGTGTGCTAGCTCAAAGCTACTTTGAGATAGCGATGATAGCCATTTCTGACAATACGATTTTAGCTCTGATTCTGTATTCTGAAGTGACAGTTGAACCATGACCTTCCTTTGGCACATGACTTAATTAAGAGAAACAATCCTACATTTCAAAAGTAGAAATGAACCTGTTTTTCATTTAAGTTATTAATCTAACGTGGAAAAATCGTTAAAGCAATAATCAATATTTGATTTTTAGAAATAAAGATTATTTATTCATTTCAGTACTTGAAATATCGATTTTTTTAGCTCTTAACTAGAAAAAACATTAAAAAATTGAAGTCGATCTTGGCTAGTTTTCTAAGATTTTGACCTAAATACAAAAAGGCGGATCATTTCTGATCCGCCTTTCAATATTGAGTGGTTATGGCCAAGTTAGTTTTTTGCCATTCTACTTATTCATTAATCTTCGTAAGTAGATACCGCAGGACATGAACAAATTAGGTTACGGTCGCCGTATACGTCATCGATACGGTTCACAGTTGGCCAGAATTTGTTGGCAGCCGCTGCTGCTACCGGGAATACGGCTTCTTGTACCGAGTAGGCACGGTCCCAGCTGGCATCAGTGATATCGGCTAAAGTGTGTGGGGCGTTGTGAAGAGGGTTATCTTCTACGGTCCACTCGCCTTGTTCTACTTTGCGGATCTCAGCTCTGATACTGGTCATCGCTTCAACGAAACGATCAAGCTCTACTTTTGCTTCCGACTCGGTTGGCTCAATCATTAGTGTGCCAGCTACCGGGAATGACATCGTAGGTGCGTGGAAACCGTAATCCATTAAGCGCTTGGCTACGTCCATTTCGGTGATGCCAGAGGCTTCTTTCAGTGGGCGTAAATCAACGATACATTCGTGCGCTACACGGCCATTGTTTCCGGTATACAAAATTGGGAAGTGTTCGCTTAACTTGTGCGCTAAGTAGTTGGCGTTGGTGATGGCGTATTTGGTTGAGTCGGTTACACCTTTTTTGCCTAACATGGCAACGTACATGTAAGAGATACAAAGAATACCGGCACTGCCAAATGGGGCGGCAGATACAGCGCCGTTGCCTTTGGTGCTTTCGGCCACGTTGATTAACGCGTGATCCGGTAAGAATGGTGCCAAGTGGGCTTTAACGCCAATGGGTCCCATACCTGGGCCACCGCCACCGTGTGGAATGGCGAAAGTTTTGTGTAAGTTTAAGTGCGATACATCGGCACCAATGAAACCCGGTGAAGTAATACCAACCTGAGCGTTCATGTTGGCGCCATCAAGGTAAACCTGACCGCCATTGGTGTGAATGATGTCACAAATTTCAGCAATGGTTGTTTCATAAATACCGTGCGTTGATGGGTACGTGATCATGATACAAGCAAGGTTTTCAGAATGCTCTTCTGCTTTTGCTTTTAAGTCATCCATGTCAACGTTACCGTCTTTGTCACAGGCAGTAACAACGATTTTCATGCCAACCATTTGCGCAGAGGCAGGGTTAGTACCGTGTGCAGATGATGGGATTAAACAGATGTTACGATGGCTGTCACCGCGGCTTTCGTGGTATTTGTGAATGGCGATAAGACCGGCGTACTCACCTTGTGCACCCGAGTTTGGTTGCATTGAGATGTTGTCGTAGCCAGTGAGTTCCACTAACCAGTCGCCAAGCTCGTCAATCATCTGCTTGTAGCCTTGGGCTTGCTCCATTGGGGCAAACGGGTGCATGTTAGCAAATTCAGGCCATGATACCGGGATCATTTGCGCCGTGGCATTAAGCTTCATCGTACATGAGCCTAATGAGATCATTGAGTGATTCAATGCTAAATCTTTGTTTTCCAGTTTTTTGATGTAACGCAGCATTTCGGTTTCAGAGTGATGCGAGTTAAATACCGGGTGCGTCAAAATTGCCGATTCACGCACAAGTGATGCTGGAATTGATGAGTGACCACAATCGATGATCGCCGCATCTAATTTAGCAACGTCTAGGTCGTGACCTGCGCCTAATAGGATATCGAATAAGGCAGCGATATCTTCACGCGTGGTAGTTTCATCAACAGAAACACTGATTTGACCATCAACGTCGGTACGTAAGTTAACGTTAGCGGCTAAGGCACGGGCAACAATCTCATCTTTGTTGTCAGCATTAAACGTTAAGGTATCAAAATAGTTCGCATGAATTGCTACCAAGCCTTTTGATGCCGTACCGGCACACAAAATGTCAGCGAAACGGTGAATGCGGTTGGCAATCACTTTTAAGCCTTTCGGGCCGTGGTAAATCGCGTAAAACGCGGCCATATTGGCCAGTAATACTTGCGCGGTACAAATGTTTGAGTTGGCTTTTTCACGGCGAATGTGCTGCTCACGCGTTTGCATGGCCATACGTAGCGCGTCTTTGCCACGAGTGTCTTTAGAAACACCAATGATACGACCCGGTAATGAACGTTTGTATTTATCAGAGGTAGTGAAGAATGCGGCGTGTGGTCCGCCGTAGCCCATTGGCACACCAAAACGTTGGCTCGAACCAATTACGACATCAGCTCCTAGCTCGCCTGGTGCTTTCAGTAATACCAAGCTCATGATGTCAGCGGCTACCGCGACAATACCTTTTTTCGCATGTACTGCTTCAATCAGTGGCGTAATGTCGCTTACTTCACCGCTGGCCGTTGGGTATTGTAATAAGGCACCAAATACGTCGTGATTGACTACGTCTTCGGCAGCGCCCATGACAATGTCAAAACCAAACATATCGGCACGTTGTTTCACTACGTCAATAGTTTGTGGGAATACGCTGTCGGCGATGAAGAACAAGTTTGATTTTTTGTTTTTCGATACGCGTTTTGCTAACGCCATGGCTTCGGCGGCGGCAGTACCTTCATCAAGTAATGATGCCGATGCCAAGTCTAAGCCGGTTAAGTCTAAACACATTTGTTGATAGTTTAATAATGACTCTAAACGACCCTGGGCAATCTCTGGCTGGTACGGCGTGTACGCGGTATACCAACCTGGATTTTCCAACACGTTACGTAAAATCACGTTCGGCGTATGCGTTGGGTAATACCCTAAACCAATGTAAGAGGTGTTTACCTGGTTCAAGCTGGCAACCGCTTTTAAGTCGCTTAGGGCTTTCACTTCGGTTTTGCTTGCGCCAATGGCTGGTAAATTTGCTAAACGGATATTGGCAGGTACGATTTCATCGATTAATCCGTCAACAGAATCGGCGCCTATTTCCGCTAACATCGCTGCGGTTTGTGCGGCATCGGGGCCAATATGGCGGCGAATGAAATCTTCAGTTTGTTCTAACTGGCTCAGGGTTTGAGTAGACATGATCATCACTTATAACATCAAAAATATTTAATACATTAACAATGCCCTACTTAACGCTATATTCATGCTATGCGATTTAGCCAAGGTATTATTAAAACACCCCAAGCAATTGCTCGGGGCTTATAACTAATTGAATAACTTAATTATTCGTCATCAACAACGTTTTGGTAACCTTCCGCATCTAATAACGCGTCTAGTTCGCTAGCATCGTCTAATTTGACTTTGAACATCCAACCGTCGCCAAACGCGTCAGAGTTAACTAACTCTGGTGAATCTTCAAGGTCTTCGTTTACGGCAATGACTTCACCTGAAACTGGTGCGTAAATGTCAGAAGCGGCTTTAACAGATTCTGCTACCGCTACGTCGTCGCCAACGCTAATTTCGTCACCAACGTCTGGTAATTCAACAAATACCATGTCACCTAAAAGCTCTTGTGCGTGCTCAGAAATACCGATAGTAGCGGTACCGTCACCTTCGTTACGAACCCACTCGTGTGATGTAGCATATTTTAACTCAGAAGGAATGTTGCTCATTTTTATAGTTCCTAAAAATATTTAAATTTGTAAAATTGTAAATCTGTTATTAAATTTGATGATCTAGCCCTTAACAGCTTAGCCAAAAAATTTAAGAAATAAATAGTAAAGCCTTAATTAAAAGGCTTAATTAAAAGGCTTTTTTGCCGTTACGTACGAAACTTGGCTTGATAACTTTAACATCAACCTGTTTTTTACGCATTTCCACTTGTACGGTATCTTCTAATTTTACTGCGCGTGGTACACGCGCCATAGCAATTGAATAACCTAACGTTGGTGAGAACGTACCTGATGTGATCACGCCTTCACCGTGTTCAGTGATAACTTTTAAACCGGTACGTAACACGCCTTTGGCTTCCATCACCAAACCAACAAGTTTTGGTTGGCTACCTTCGGCACGTTGTGTTGCTAACACTTCTCGACCAATAAAGTCACGAGACTCATCATCCCAGGCAATAGTCCATGCCATGTTAGCAGCTAAAGGTGAAACCGTCTCATCCATATCTAACCCGTAAAGGTTCATCCCGGCTTCTAAACGTAGGGTATCACGAGCGCCTAAACCACATGGTGCAACACCAGCGTCTAGTAGTTGTTGCCATAAATCGGCGGCTTGCTCTTGTGGTAATGCGATTTCGTAACCAGATTCACCCGTGTAACCGGTAGTGGCAATGAATAAATCGCCGGCTTGCGCGCTGAAAAATGGCTTCATGCCATCAACGGCTGCAGTTTGCTCAGCGTTAAGGAGAGTGGCAACTTTCGCTTTGGCTTGTGGGCCTTGTACGGCGATCATCGCGTATTCTGGACGTTCGGTAATAGTAACGTCAAAGTCAGCGGCTTGGCTGTTGATCCAGGCTAAATCTTTTTCACGAGTTGCCGAGTTAACTACCAGGCGGTAATCCGTGCTAGTGAAGTAATACACGATCAAATCATCAATCACGCCACCTTGCTCATCACACATGCCGGTGTAAAGTGCTCTGCCAGCAACGTCAAGTTTAGCAACATCGTTAATCACCAAACGACGTAAAAACGCTTGCGCATCAGTTCCCTGTACATCAACAATGGTCATGTGCGATACATCAAACATACCAGCATTGGTACGAACAGCATGATGCTCTTCAATTTGTGAACCGTAGTTGATTGGCATATCCCAACCATAGAAATCGACCATCTTGGCGCCAGATTCTAAATGCTTTGCGTGTAGTACAGTTTTATTTGTCATATTGCTTTCACCATTGCTGTGCCGTAGTTCCAATCACTAGCCTATGTCTAACCCATTGGAATTTCAGGTCTTTATGATCTGATTAATGGTTTTGCTTAAACCTTAGCCAAATCGCTACGAAATTTTGCGAGATATTATACTCTGGCAATTTCATCGGATCAATTCAAAACGACTATATTTGAAACAAAAACCCGAATTTAAAAATTATTCCGAACTATATTTTAACAAATTAACTTTATCCGAATTAAATTTTAAATTTTGGTCTTGTTAAGCCAGTGGATCTTGCACTTTACACAGTTTTGGCAAGTCACTGCGACTACCCAATGCCTGTTTGATTAGCAGTTTCTTTAACGGCGCAACGTTATTCAATAACGACATACCGATGCCGCGAATAAATTTGGGTAAAGTTTGTTGCACACTAAAACCCTGCTTGATTGACTCCATTGCCATGATCATTTCGCTGGCATCACTTTTGCGCCAACGGCTAAAATGACCTAGTGCTTGCGCATCGTTTAATGCTTTGCCTTGTGCACAAATATCAGCAAGCGTTTGCGCCAATGCGGCGGCATCTACCAAACCAAGGTTTACCCCCTGGCCTGCTAACGGGTGAATGGTATGGGCAGCATCGCCAATCAGCACCACTCTCTCTTGTACAAAATCACGCACCAAACGCATGGTTAACGGGAAAGATACCCGTTCGCTTTGCAAGCTGATATTGCCCAGCTTGCCATCGCTGGCTGCCAAAATTTCTTTATTAAAATCGTCGGTGGATAACGCCTTAATACGCTCGGCCTGCTCAGGGGGCAGTGACCAGACAATAGAGCAGGTGTTTTGTTGATACAGTGGTAAAAATGCCAACGGTCCGCTGGGTAAGAACACTTGCCAGGCGGTATTTTGATGGCCTTGGCCGCATTCTACGGTGGCCACTACGGCATGGTGATCGTAATCGCGAAAGGTCATCGCCATGTCCAGCTGCTTGCGCACCCAAGAATTGGCACCATCGGCGCCAATGACTAATTTCGCCATGATTGGCGGTTGCTCGGCAAAACTTAAAAATACTTCGGCACCACCTACCGCCATGCTGGTGATATTTTCTTCAATAAAGCTAATGCCATTATCTTGCTCTGCTTTGTGCCATAGCGCATTACGGATAATATCGTTTTCGATAATGCTGCCTAAATTGTCGGCGCCAGCGCCTGTGGGGATATCACTTTGATCAAAATCTAAATGGCCATAGCCGTCTTTATCCCAAACATGCATATTGCTATAGGCTTGTGAGCGCACCGCGCAAATATCATCCCAAACGCAGAGGTTAGTAAACAGTTGCTTACTGGCATTGTTAATGGCACTCACTCTTAGGTGTGGTTCGTCATTGATGCTATGCAATGTTTGGCTATCAATCACCGCCACACTAAGGGACGTTTGCGAGCGAATGGCCAGTGCTGTAGTCAGCCCTACCATGCCTCCACCAACAATGACGATATCGATATTTTTCATAGTGTTGTTCTTTTCTTTAATTATTAAGTTGCAAGCTTTCAGTTGTAAGCTTAACGCTTTAAATTCTGAGCTTTCATTTATTTCACCTGCTCATAGCCAGTAAACTAGCTACGATGACCCATGGTTTTCTGCGCCAGTGCCGCTTTTAATGGCGATAAATAGTTTAATACTTTTAAGCCAACACCGCGGCCTACCACTAAGGGTAAATGATTGTTGGAAAACAAATGCACCAACGAGTCGGTTAAGGCGATCACTTGCTGATGATCTTTGCCGCGGCTATCCGCATATTGACGTAACAAGTGATGCTCACCCAGGTCCAATTTAACGCCGTTGCTTTTAGCATCAAACAGCGCACTCTCAAACATCTGCGCCAACACTTGTACGTCGCGCATGCCTAAATTAAAGCCCTGGCCGGCAATTGGATGCAACGTGTGCGAGGCATTGCCAATTAATGCCATACGATGATGAATTTGCTCTTCGGCTTTGATCAGTTTTAACGGGAAGCTAAAGCGTTTACCCACGGTGTCGATACTGCCCAGCCAATGGCCAAATTCTTGCGCTAATTGCTCGGCAAAATCGGCATCGTTAAGCGCTAAAATCTGTTCAACTTGCTCAGTAGTTACCGTCCACACCAAAGAACATCGGCCTTCGGTCATCGGCAACATGGCAATAGGGCCATACTCGGTAAAGCGCTCAAAGGCACGGCCATTATGGGCTTTTTCCGGGGTAACATTGGCGATGATCGCCACTTGCTGGTAATCGTCAGTGCTAGTGGTGATTTTCGCCTGAGCCCGACATACCGACTGGCCGCCATCACAACCGAGCAGCAAACTGCCCTGAAGTTGTTCATTTGATGCAAAACTCACAGTCACACGTTGTTGTTGCCAGAGAATATCGGTAATGGTTTGTGGGGCAAAAAACTGCACGTTACTGCATTGCTTTAACGGTTTCAGTAAGCTGTTGCCGATGGCCTGTAACTCGGCCACATAGCCTAACGCCGATACGTCATAATCATCGGCACTCATTCTCGCTTTACCGTAATGGCCGCGATCAGAGATATGAATGTCTTTTATTGCCATGGCATCAGCTTTTAGCGTTTGCCAGGCACCTAACTCATTTAAGTAAGTGGCACTGCCATGCGACAAGGCAATGACTCTGGCATCATAACTTTTCGGCAAGTCATCATTAATGGCAAAGGCCTCAACAACGGCAATCGCTAACGGCGTACCATCGCTGTGCGTGAGTTTCGACAAGGCAAGCGCCATGCTGGCGCCGGCCAGGCCAGCGCCTGATATGATCACGTCGAAATGTTCTATTTTCTTGCTCATATTTTTGTTTGCCACTGATTAACGTTGTTATGAAACTAGGAACTATCATTATTTTTAAGCACTGTATGTCAATAATAAAATGCATATATTGATGAAGCACAAGATAAGCAAAGACAGTACGCAATCCACGCTCTTCGTTTCTAGTTTCTCGTTTCTGTCTTCTACTTCGCCATCACCGCTTCTATGTCAGCGATGGTTTTTGGCGCGGTAGTGGTTAAGTTTTCATAACCGGTTTCGGTCACTAAAATATTATCTTCGATACGCACACCTAAGCCCTGCCATTTTTCATCAACATCGGCTTCGGCGTCTATGTATAAACCTGGCTCTATGGTCATCACCATGCCGGCTTTAAAGCTGCGCAGCTGATTTTTATTCTCATCCATTTGATAATCGCCAACATCGTGTACGTCTAGGCCTAACCAATGGCCTAAGCCGTGAATAAAGTATTTTTTACAGGCTTTATCGCTGATTAAGGTATCCAGTTCACCGGTTAACAAACCCAGTTCATACAAACCTTTGGTTAATACCTCGTTGGCTACTTTGTTGGCAATGGCAAAGTTGCTGCCGGGTTTAATGGTTTCAATGGCGGCAATTTGCGACTCTAACACTAAGTTATACAATGCCGCTTGCGCTTCGTTAAATTTACCATCCACCGGGAACGTGCGAGTGATATCGGCGGCATAGCCAGATAATTCGGCACCGGCATCAATCAGCAATAAATCGCCATCCACCAAGACTTCATCGTTATCGGTGTAATGCAAAATAGTGGCATTTTCACCACCACCAACAATTGAACCATAAGCGGCAGCACGGGCGCCATTTGCGGCAAACTCATGCAATATTTCGGCTTCTACCTGATATTCAAACTGGCCTTGTGCGGCAAACGCCATGGCGCGTTTATGGGCATTGCCAGAAATTACGTTGGCTTCGCGCATTACCGCAATTTCCGCATCCGATTTAATTAGGCGCATTTCATGAATGCTGTCACGAATATCAACAATGGTGTTTGGCGCCGACAGCCCTTGCTTGGCGCCGCCACGTAACACTTCTAAACAGGCAAACACTAAATTATCAAATTCGGCTTGTGCCCCCTGGGCAAACAATAGCGTTTGTTTGCCGTTGATGTACATTGGCAAAATTTGTTCTAGTTCGTCCAGGGTGTAGGCAAGGTCTACTTTAAATTGAATTTCCGCCTGCTCGGCCCCTACTCTGCGGCCATGCCATACTTCTTGTTCGGGATCTTTATCGCGGCAAAATAATACCGTTTCGGTTGCCGCTTCAGTCATGCTTAAGGCCGGATCATTTTTCACCAACACCAATAACGCATCAGGCTCATGAAAGCCGCTTAAGTAATAAAAGTCTTTGTCCTGGCAAAACAGATATTCGGTATCGCGAGAGCGAGTGACTTCTTTGGCGGCGGGTATTAGTGCCACTGAGTTATCTGGCATGGTGGCCAATAATGCGGCGCGACGAGCAACAAACTCGTGCATATCAATTCGGGTATGTATCATAGTTAACGTTTCAAGTAGTTAATTCAATAAGGCTAATGCCATAAAAAGTGCAGAAAGATTAGTGCAAAGTATTTGTCGGTTCGGTTAAATCGGGCTTAGCGCCCAATTCGGCAAAACATAACAATGCTGAAATGCGCACATATTCTAAAATTTCATAATAAGCCTGTTCGGTATCTTCGTCTTCGTCGAGTTCATTTGATAAGTTGGCAATGTCGGCAAAATCTTTAATGATCTCGTCAACTTCTTCAGAAAGTTTGGTGTTCTTTGTTTGTTGTAAGCCAAAGCCTAAGTTAAAGCCTTGTACCCATAACCCTAGCGCGTTACCGCGTTCAACAATTGCTTCATCGTCGTCGGGCACTAATAATTGAAAACTAAAATTATCATCGAGCACGGCTTGCCAGATCTCGCCATACATGGTTTTAATTAAATCTTTGAGTGGTTTACCTAAACCTTCACCATTATTAAAAAAATCATTAATGATGGGTAAATAGCCTGCGTCTTCAAACGGAAAGCCGGAGCTGATGATGCCGGTTAATAAGCCATGAATTTCAGAGGCGTGGCCCTGAAAATTTTCACCACCAAGTGCGGCTTGCACATTGGCAAAAGATAAAGAGTTTTGTGCTGACATATGTTTCGACTTTAATTACAGAAAATAATTATATAATCGTAACACTTGCAACCAATATGAACCAGTAAATAGCTCTATAGTAGGCCTAGTTTACGAATTTCTCAGCCTGGTAGCCTAATTTCAGCGGTAAGTAAATTACTTTTAGTAGAATTGCTATAAAATCAACCACTTTGATTTAATAACAAACACTTAGACGTTCTGTGACTAAATTATTACAACTTTATACACCCAAAGCTCTTTGAAAGTGTATAATGAAAGCGTTCTCTGGGGTGTTCGGTTATTAACTATGTCCCTGAGCCGATAAGTTTTACCTAAGGGGGTTTATCGGTTGCTATTGAGCAAGCCCGTGTAAATCGGGAAGCCTACGGCAGCTGTGCAATCTCCGCCTTGAACACACGGTTGTTCAAGGGCTGACGTTGGTAACGGCATCTTGGAGAGCTACACCTTTTCTTGTTTACTCCGCTCTAAAACACTTACACAAACCTGATCATCAAGCTTTAGGTTATTTCTGCATTCAACGATACTGGTTGCATTTGCTAAGTAGCAAGCGCAGAGCCGTTATCTCCAGCAGCGTAGATTTCGGCTGAACGAGCCGTATAATTTTCTAAATTTATGCTGGCGTTATAATCGCGACATTTCGAATTTCCACAAGCACATTGGTAGGTTCGCTGGGACAGTGCCAAATCACTGTTCTTAGAACCACAGTCTGAGCAAAGCTTACTCGATGGAAACCATCGATTTGCAATCGTCAGCGTTCGCTGAAACCATGCAGACTTATATTCTAGCTGTCGCCTGACTTCATAGCAGCCCACGTCAGCAATATGTCTGGCCAACTTGTTGATACCTAAATCTACACCGCAACGGGCTTGGCTTTCACTTGGAAGCATAGAGACTTCGACATCGATTGAGAAAGAAACGTACCATTTATCAGCACGTCGGCTGATGGTCATGGAGTCGATATACCCGCTCCACTTCAAGATGCAGGTTTCAGAGTTCTTGAGCGATGCCAATACAAGGCGCAGTTATGTAGAAATGGTTATTCCCTTTCAAATAGCTGCAACGACGTAGTGGTATTGCTCAAGTACTTCTTCGATGGGTTTAAAAGCAATTTATGCCGCGTTATTAAATTTAACAATGGAACAACCATTCTATAAATTTAATGCCTTGCCTAAATTGCTTTTAACTCCCACTGAAATCCCGCATCTTGAAGTGGAACGGGTATATGACCACCATATTTGATTGACTCGGCCATTTTTAGCCAGCCAAGATTTGGAATTTTTACCTGACGACCTTGAGTGTTAACCTGGTCGCCACCGACATAAAATGAGTCAGAGCATTTGCCTTTCTTTTTGAAACGAGGCTTACCCACAGCTCTGCCGTTTATCTTTTTCTTTTTGAAAAAATCATTCCATGCACGATTTAAGAAGATGAATGGTTGCGCTGAGGCATACTTGCTTACCTCATACATCCAAGGAAACTCTTGCCGCTTAATCGCATTAAGCGCTTTCTTGAGGGCTAAGCCAGAGGGCTTTTTCTCTCGTTTGCCCTCGACAAATTCCTGATATTGCTCGTGCCACTTGGCCAATCCCCAATTTTTGATGCGAACGAATTCAGTTTGCTATTACGATCCCAGCACCTCATAGTTTCGACTGAAACACCATAATGCTTTGCGGCCTCGCCTATACTCACTAAATCGAAGACTAAAGTTTTCATAATCACCACCTCATGATCAGGTTTAGGCAATTATTCGCTAACTAGCAAGAACCCCTCGGCACCTGTTCCCAACAGTGCTCTACCTCCAACATCCCGGCAATTGCTCCCTGCATAGCTCTAATATACAACGTCCATGTTGAAAATGTCGTCGTAATACATGACATCCATGTCGAAATATATTTTTTCAAATTGTTATCGTTTTAGTGCAAACCGCGCTGGGTTTGTAGATAAGTAGCAAAACTGCCTAGCCAATGGCTACCCATATAATGCATATCGTGTATTACCGAATTAATGCCGGCAGTTTTGTGGGCGTTCGCCGCCGCCATAATCGCGCCGTAGCGTTTATCGTCTTTGCCAATACCTGCGGCAATGCCCTCTAACATCCAGCTGCGCGACAAATTTAAGCCATCAAGGTGGGCAAGTTTGCCATCCGACTTATCCACTACGTTAGCCACGGTTAACCAACTGCCATCATTGTTGGTTGGAATGTCAGGTAAAAAATTGGATAACCATTGTCGATATTGCTTTTTGTCCATCACTCGGCGCATTAAATCGGCCTCGGCAATACAAGGCGATAAAAAGTCTTGCCCTGAGGGTTCATAGGCCAGAGGACAATTAACATCACTGCCATACAACCGCATGATGGTGCGGTTGAGTAGTTGCTGCATCGGTTGCTCGTTTGCCGTTTTGCTCCAATCTAGCATCAAACCAAAAGCGAAGGCGGTTTGGCTGTGCTCGCCTACCCGAATGGGAAACGCCAGTTTAGGTAACCAAGCGCTAATATTGGCAACAATTTTATCTTCCAGCGGTTTCAGCGTAGTTAACCAAATTTTCGCCTCATCCGATTGCCACTGGCGTAACTCGGTGATTAGCTGTAGAAACCAGGCTAAACCATAGGGCCGCTCAAAGCTGGTGCCGGTGCCAACGCGGTTAAAATAGGCCAACTCACCGTCAATATTGGCTTTGCTAAAACTTTGCTGCAAGCTGGCGATGATGCTTTGGTAATGCTTATTATCCGGATACTGGTGCGCAATGCGGGTTAATAACCAATGGCCATGTACCGAGGAATGCCAGTCAAAGCAGCCATAGAACGCCGGGTATAACTGTTTGGGTGTTTTTACCTGCTCGCGGTTTACCATCATGTGCTTAATAATATTGGGATATTCTTTATGCACACATGCAAGTGCCAATTCGGCAAACCGGTCGATTACCGCCAATTCACTTTCGGCAGTAGGGTTACTAACGTTCGTAGTATTAATGTCTTTGGCCAGAGCTTGCATGCTGATACAACAAAGCAAGGTTATTACGCATTGATAAAGTTTCATCTAATCTCTCAATATAACTATAGTTCTTTTAATTTTTGCAAAGTTAACACATTATAGCGAATACAGACTGAAAAACGGGTAAATGTCTAATGGACCAACGTAACACCCTGAGAAAAATTATTCGCAACCGCCGCCAGCAGTTATCGGTGCACGAGCAGCACATTGCCGCAACTCACATTAAAGACCGATTAGTCCGTCATCACAAAGTGCAAAGCGCCAACACTATCGCCCTGTATTTAGCCAACGACGGCGAACTTGATCTCAATGAGTTTATTGCCTGGTGTTTTAGTAATAACAAACAGGTCTATTTACCGGTATTGCATCCATTTTGTCAGGGCCACTTACTGTTTCTGCACTATAGTGAGCACAGCGAACTGGTGAACAATAAGTACCAGATCCCCGAGCCCAAACTCGATGTCACCAAAGTGCTGCCACTAAGCCAGTTAGATGTTTTGATTACGCCTTTGGTGGCGTTCGATAACGAAGGCAACCGCTTAGGCATGGGTGGTGGCTTTTATGACAGAACCTTGGCCCATTGGCAAAAAGTCTCAGAAGATGGTCTTGACCACGCAGCCAAACCCTACCCTATTGGCGTTGCCCATAAATGCCAGCAAGTGGAGAAAGTGCCGACCGAGCACTGGGATATTCCGATCCCAGAGATATTAACCCCGCATTAAGCAAAAAATTCGGCGCTAAAAAGGGCAAATAATCGTTTAACCTCGCCGGATACAAGGTTATAATCTGCGCAATTTAATCTCTCAGCAAATCACCTGAAGATGAGTTTTCAGGTGCTTTAGTGCAAAACAACCTCACGGAAAATACCATGACCCAAGATGAAATGAAAAAAGCAGCGGCAATAAAGGCGCTTGAATTTGTCGAGCAAGATAGCATAGTTGGTGTTGGCACCGGCTCTACGGTGAATCATTTTATCGACGCTTTAGCCACCATTAAACACACCATTGTTGGTGCGGTTTCCAGTTCAGAAGCATCGACTGAGCGCTTAAAAGGTTATGGCATTGAAGTTTTCGACTTAAACTCGGTAGACGATCTATCGGTTTATGTCGATGGTGCCGATGAAATTACCGAGCATATGCATATGATCAAAGGTGGCGGCGCCGCCCTAACTCGTGAAAAAATTGTGGCCGCGGTGGCCAAACAATTTGTCTGTATTTGTGATGAAACAAAACAAGTACCGGTGTTGGGTAATTTTCCCCTACCGGTTGAAGTCATTCCGATGGCGCGCAGCTATGTAGCACGTGAACTGGTTAAACTAGGTGGCGACCCGGTATATCGTGAAGGGGTGATCACCGATAACGGTAACGTGATTTTAGATGTGTACAACATGCAAATATTAAATCCGGTAGCAATGGAAACGAAAATCAATGCCATTGTCGGTGTCGTCACTAACGGTTTATTTGCCAATCGCGCTGCCGATATTTTAGTGTTGGGCACACCAAACGGCAGCAAAGTCGTTAAGTAATAGGCTTGGCTCTGTAAAAACATAAATTGAATCCCCTAATCTACATTTAAATGGGGATTCAAATTCAAATCAGCCACCGCGACATTCAAAATTAAATTTCAATCCCGCCGAATAATTCCGAATAAAAGTCAGGTTAACAGCAATAAGTCGACTATTATTAACCTAGCCACTGATGGCATCTATTTATCTTGTTTTTGTAATAGAAACCGGCAAAAATAGTTCTTTCGAGTTTTAACTCTATATGTTAGTTTATAGCTATCTAGCCATCCAAACAAAAAATTATTAAGTCCTGTTTACAGGAATAACGTAAATTTAACCACAAGCAGAGTTAAGTAGCCATGACACAAAAATCTCTACACAAAGACAAAATTAAAATCCTTTTACTTGAAGGCGTGCATCAATCGGCCCTGGAGATTTTAAAATCGAACGGTTATAGCAACATTGAATATCTGAAAAGCTCTTTGTCGGATGACGATCTGAAAAAGAAAATTGCCAACGTGCATTTTGTCGGTATTCGCTCGCGCAGCCAATTAACTGAAGATGTATTAGCTCATGCCAATAAACTGGCAGCTATCGGTTGTTTTTGTATTGGTACCAACCAGGTCGATATTGGCGCAGCGCAAATCCGCGGTATTCCGGTATTTAATGCCCCGTTCTCAAACACCCGCTCGGTGGCCGAGTTAGTGCTAGGTGAACTGTTATTATTATTGCGTGGCATTCCCGAAAAAAGTGCGAAGGCACATCGTGGCGTTTGGAACAAATCGGCCACCGGTTCGGTGGAAGCACGTGGTAAAATTTTGGGTATTATTGGTTATGGCCACATTGGTATGCAACTGGGCATCATGGCAGAACACGTTGGTATGCAAGTTAAGTTTTATGACATTGAAACCAAACTGCCATTAGGTAACGCCAGCCAGGTAAACAGCCTAACCGAGTTATTAAACATCTCTGATGTCGTGTCTTTGCACGTACCTGAAACCAGAGAAACGCAAAACATGATGGGCGTGGCCGAGTTTGAAGAAATTAAACAAGGTGCGATTTTCATCAACGCCTCGCGTGGTACCGTGGTAGATATTGATGCTTTAGCAGGCGCATTAGAAAGCAAACAAGTTGCCGGTGCTGCCATTGACGTATTCCCGGTAGAGCCAAAATCAAACGATGATGAATTTATTTCACCATTACGTGCGTTCGATAATGTCATTTTAACGCCACACATTGGTGGTAGCACCAAAGAAGCGCAAGAAAACATTGGTCGTGAAGTGGCGGGGAAAATTGTCAAATATTCTGATAATGGCTCAACGCTGTCTGCAGTGAACTTCCCGGAAGTATCACTACCAGAGCATACTGGCCGTAGCCGCTTATTCCATATTCACCACAACCAACCGGGTGTGTTAACTCACATTAACCAGGCGTTTGCCGCGCGTAATACCAACATTGCGGCGCAGTACCTGCAAACCGACGATAAAATTGGTTACGTGGTAATTGATGTGGATGCAGAACATGCAGAAGCTGCGTTAAAAGAGTTAAAAGCCATTGACGGTACCATCAGAGCGCGTTTAATTCACTAAAAGCAGCTTTTGTTGGCGATTGCTTGGCTAATGCCAACAATCGCCACTGGCTCAATTGAACAGTAAGCCAAACTGTAGTCTAATGGCAATATGAGCACACAGTTAATACATAATAGAACCGACAGCAGATTCATTTTTGCTGTCGGTTTTTTATGGTTTGCTTTTCTTAGTTGCTCGATAATTAGCCCTGCTATTAATGCGCAAGAAAATAACCAACAAGACTTTGATAAACTGATAAACGAAAGTATCAAAATTCGCTCGAGCGACATTCCAACCTACAACAAAAACTTAACCTTACTGGAGCAAAATTTAGCATTATTAACTGCCAGCCAACAAGAAGAGTTGATTTATTTACAAGCCTATAAATTAGGCCTGGAAGGTAAATATTCACAGTCTATCGCCATACACCAAAAGGTGGAAAACTCTAAAAATGTTAAAGTCAGAGTAAGAAGCTTAAGAACACAATTGAATCTGGCGTACCTGATCAACCAATACCCCTTAAGTAATCAATTGATTGATCGGCTGCTAGCAGAAGTTGTAAACCTTGATGACTTAGAGCTGAAAAATAGTATCCATGAAATTATTGGCTATTTTTATAATCATATTGGCGCATTTCAATTGGCATTAAATTATTTAGATTTAGTGAAAGATGGCAATTCAACACCCAGAAATTATTGTTGGTTACAACAAGTCATATTATTAGCAAATTTAGGTCTGGAAAAAATTCATGGCAATGATCCGCAAATACTGGCATATATTGATTTTTGTTTAAGCCATAAAGAAAATATTAGCGCGCAAAGTGTCATTTTAGAAAACGCCAGATTCTTAAACCAAGAGCATAACTTCGTGCAAGCCAATCAACATATGCAGGCTTATCAATCTTTAATATTGGCTTCTACCTACACTCCCCATCATAAAACACTATTTGGCCAGTTAACCTTGGCTAACTGGGGGCTAAATGATATTAATAAGGCCCAGTATTATGGTTTGAAAGCCATAGCATTAATGGATGAAGGGGAACACTCAAAGTGGGATCAACAAACCTACCAAACCATGGCCAAAGTTTCGCAAAGCCAAGGCGATGAGCAGCAGGCAATCCAATATTTACTTAAATATCAAGCTATGCAGCAACCAGTTGCTTCGTTAGCTCAACAAAAAGCGTTAGCCCGAGCGCAAATTGAACATACCCTATTCAGTAAAAAAGCACACAAAAACCAGCTCGAAGACGAGCTAAAAAGTATCAGCCAAAAAAATAACCAGGCATCTGTTGTGGGTGATGAATATGCTCAAAACTTTGCCAATAATCGGCTGATATTCGCCATGCAATTTGGCATTATTTTATTGCTGGGTGGCAGCTTGTTATACCTGCGTCATTTGCAAATTTCCACCAAAGACAAAGGTGACCATGATCCGCTCACTAACCTGCTCAATCGCAATGGTTTTATCGATTCAGCGGTTAGCACGGTGAGTTTACAAAGATCAAACAAGGCCGAGTTGGCGATCCTAGTGGTGAACGTTGATAACTTTAGAGCCTTCAACCAAACGTTTGGCATAGTACAAGGCGATACCTTACTGATTGAACTTTCCCAATTATTAGCAAGCTTTGTTGATGGCGATCAACATATCGGCAGAACCGGAGCCGATGAGTTTATTTTAGTGTTTCCAAATAAAAACAGTAAAACCCTGACACCGATTGCAGAAGCAATTAAAGCCAAAATAGCAGTATTGTTCGCACAATTGAAAAATCAATTAGATAGCCAAATTAGCATGAGTATGGCAATAAGTGACTCCAATTTAAGTGATTACTCATTGAAGTACTTTTTGACCGATACCAGTAAAGCGCTAATGAAAGCGAAAGCACTGGGCGGTGATCAAATTTATTATTTCAATAAATCGATGACAGATCGCGAGAAGTTTAAGGGAGATGGCACTGGGTTGCGCTATATTTTTGAATAAATGCTAAGTTCATTACTCTCATTGAACAGCGGGCAGAACTGTAGTTTAATGGCTAAATGAGCAAACAGTTAATTCCTAATAGGACCAATAATAGACTAGGCCTGATCGTCGGTGTTTTGTTATTAATTTTCCATATCCTTAACCCGCAAGTACAAGCTGATACGCTTAGCAAGCAGCATATTAATGACATGTTGGCGCAAGTTAATAAAATAAAGAGTTCAAATAAAACAGCTGCCGCCAATATCATTGCCTTATTGCAACAGCAAGAGAAGCTGACGACATTGCAACAAGAAGAACTCACTTACCAGCACGCTTACAATTTGTATTTACATGGTGATAGAAACCAGTCAGTTAAGCTCCATCAGCAACTGCAATCTTCAACCAACATAGATAATCGCATAAGAGCGAACTCTACCTTATTAAACCTTTACCTGGTTGAAAGAAATTATCCCTTGGCAGCGCCATTAATTGACGGCTTGTTGGAAGATATTGAAAAAACTAAACACTTTGAACGGAAGAACTCAGCCTATCGGGTGATTGCTTATTATTATAATGAACTAGACGCATTTGATCTGGCAATAGTATTTTTAAATTTAATAGATCCGACACATTCGTCAACAAGGGCACAGTGTTATAACAAATCTTTTCGAGTCCCCAGTCTACTTGGCCTTTATGGTTATTCAGCGCGTAAAGACATCATCGATGAAGCAATAGCCTTTTGTGAAAGCGTCAATGAAAATATTTCGGCAAAACTAGATAAAGTATTGATCGCAGAATATCATCTGAAAGCACAGCGTTTTCTGCAAGCGAAACAACTGTTACTCGATAATTTATCTGCGGTTGAAGCCATAAATTATCCGAATTTAAGCTTTCGTATGTATACCTACCTGGCAAAAGCGAATTATCCGCTAGGTGAATATACAAAAGCAAAACTCTATGCCGAAAAAGCCTTACAAGTGCCTCTGCAACTCAAAGTCACACGAGCAACTAGTGATTTATACAAGGTATTATCTGACTTGGCACTGAAGGAAAATAATGAACAAAAAGCGCTTGAATACCTCACTATTTATCAACAAAAACTGAAAGCGAATATTTATATCGACCAACAAAAGGACATCGCGCGCGAGCAAATTAAGCACACCGCTTATAGTAAAAGTAGATACAAAGATAAGTTAGCTAACGAACTTAACGATAGCATGACTAAAAATAGCCAGGCATCTAAAATCAGTAACCTTTACGCCGAAAACTTTGCCTATAACCGTATGGTTTTCGTTATTCAAATTGGCATTATTTGCTTACTAGGTGCCAGTTTACTGTATCTTCGGCACTTACAACTTAGAAGCAAAGACAAAAGTAATTATGATCCGCTCACTACATTACTTAATCGTATTGGTTTTATCGACTCTGCGGTCAGTACGGTGAGTTTGCAAAGATCAAATAAGGCAGAGCTGGCAGTTCTCGTTGTCAATATTGATAACTTTAGAACATTCAACCAAACGATTGGCACCGCACAAGGTGATAACTTACTGATTGAACTTTCTCAATTATTATCAAGTTTTGTCGATGGCAGCCATCATATCGGCAGAACCGGAGCCGATGAATTTACCTTAGTGTTTCCCAACAAAAATAGCGCTACACTAAAACCAGTTGCGCGAGCAATACAAAGCCAAATAGCGTCGTTATCCAGTCGATTAAATCATTCTTTAAAATTAGCCAATAACCCAGTTACAGTCAGTATGGCTTTCAGTGACTCTAACTTAAGTGACTACTCATTAAAGTACTTTTTTACCGATACCAGCAAAGCGCTGATGAAAGTAAAAGCACTAGGCGGCGATCACATTTGTTGCTTCGATAAAACCATGGCGGAGCGAAATAACTACAAAGTTGACGAAAATGAACTGAAATACATTTATGAATAAACACTTATGTATCGAAATAGTTATCGCAATAAATATCGAAATAGGAATCGAAAATTATTTAGCTCGTTTTGCATGTTAGAAAACTGATCTTACTATTTTAGAGGCAACCATTTAGTGCAATTTGAATCCACTCACTATGCAATGAAATTACTTCACCAAAATGATGAAGAGTTTTTTACATCGCAGTATCAAGACCCTGCCACTTGTTTACATACTGGCGGCGTATTTACTTTAGAACAAGCGCAACAGCGCTTTCACTTTTGTCTGAAACGCAATTCCGTCGGCACTATGCTGACGTTTATGATAAGAAGTCGTATCGACAATCAAGCATTAGGGTTTTGTGCTCTCATTTGGAGTAAAACTTTAGCCTCAGTAGAGCTGGGAATTTCCTTAAAAAGTGAAAATATTGGCAAAGGCATCGCCAAAGAAGTATTGCCTGATTTATTGAACCTGGCGTTTAATAGCATACAAATTCCATTACTGATGATCCGCACAGACAAAAACAACCTTGCCATGATAAAAACCATTGAGCGCTTTAGCTGTCCAATTCGACAAATGTCTACGGCGCAGATAAATTCAGATCGAAAAAATCCAGACGATTCAAACGTGGTTTATAGCGATGCTGATTATTATTGGTATATTGAAAACCCAAAGCAATTAATGGTGAGTGAGAAAATAACAGGCTAATGTAATCAATTAACCATTAGCATTAGCTAATGCTATAAAAAAGAAAAGATAAAAATAAAAGACAACTATGAACGAATCAGAAAAGAAAGGCAGCTTAGTCTGCGTAGGTACCGGCATTACGTTAGGTGCGCACATTACCCCAATTGCGAAAAGTCATATTGAGCAGGCCGATATTGTGTTTATCACCGGTAATACCGGCTTTATGCAAATGTGGCTAGAAGAACTCAACCCCAATGTGCACGATTTACAACAGTATTACCAAGAAGGCAAACCCAGAAGCCGCACTTATCAGCAAATGATGGATGAAATGCTTAAGGCCATGCGTGAGGGGAAAAAGGTAGTGGGTGCGTTTTATGGCCATCCGGGCATGTTTGTAACGCCAACTCACAAAGCCATTAAACAGGCAAAAGCAGAAGGTTTCTTTGCCAAAATGGAAGCTGGTATCAGCGCTGAAGATTGCCTGATTAGCGATTGCGGAATAAACCCTGGTGCATTGGGTTGCGCTAACTTTGAAGCCAGTCAATTTATTAACTATCAGCGCCAGGTAGATAACAGCGCCTATCTTATCCTTTGGCAAGTGGGTATGGTTGGTGACACCACCCTTACCCAGTTTTCCACCGGCGAAAAATACCGGGCGATACTGGTTGAAGTATTGCAACAGCACTATCCTTTCGATCACACCATCACTTTGTATGAGGCTGCCGCCACGGCGCTTGAACAGCCGCGTATTGAGCAAATAGCATTAGTCGATTTTATTCATGCTGATGTTAAGCAAGTAACAACGATGATAATCCCTCCTAGCGCTAAGCTTAAAGTGAATAAAGGTATACAGGAAAAACTGGCCGAGCTGGAAAAACAACGCAGCGCACCTGTCCTAAAAAGTATTTAGCTGAAATTCAACGATAAATACGTTTATACAGAAATTTTTATTGAAAAGAATGGGAAAACTCACCATGATACCTATAGCTAAGTATGAGGAAGTTGCTTAGCTTAAATTTCTGTCACAGGATTCATGATATTGACTGACAGAAAAAGTAAATCCCCAAAATGAATAATACAAACGAGGATGTTATGACAACAATAATTAGTTTACTGAACAAACTGGGCGGCCAGGCAGAATTAGCGAACCTAAATCCACAACAATTAATTGCTTTAGCAAAGCAGCATGGCCTTAATGCCGAGCAAATTAGCTTACTTGCCAATGCTGACTTTCAAAGTTTGGCAAAAACAATCAATGCTCCACAGATTAAATGTATAATAATTGATGAACCCGATGATGTTCCAGGCGAAGACGAAGATGCGCCAGCTGAAGATGAAACCATTAAACAAGTCGTTTAATAGCTAAATAGCCTTTACCTCACTGGTAGCAGCAAGTCATTTCATGAGCAGAATTTCAAATAACTCACAGCTTATAAAAGTGGTGCAACATTTGCTTTTTTGCTTTTTTGCTTTCTTCAGTTTAGTTTTCATCAGCTTTACATCGCTTGCCACTACACTCAATACTCATGATATCGATAAATTAATTTCTCATTCTATTAAAATCAGATCCAGCGATAGCGAACAATTCAAACTAAACCTTGCGTTATTAGCAGAAAATGAAAACTTATTATCAACCTCACAATGGGAAGAGTTTCTGTATTTACAGGCGTATAAATTAGGGATAGAGGGCGATTTTATACAATCAATATTGCTACATAAAAAAGTTGAACATTCATCCAATATTAATGTAAGAGTAAGAAGTTTAAAAACCCAGCTCAACTTACAGTTTTTTTTAAATCATTTTGACCAAAGCAATGGCTTAGTCGATAAATTATTAGCTGAATTGCCAAATGCGACAAATTTAAAGTTAAAAAATGGTGTACTGCGAGTTATCGCTTATTATTATAATCACATTGAAGAGTATTCGTTGGCACTAAATTATGCAGAGTTAATTGATAGTAAACTTTTGTCCAACCGTGACAAATGCATCATAAACCAACTCAAACTATTGATTTTATTAGGGTTAAATAAAATAAAAGCCAATAGTCAATCCATTGTACATAATATTGATTTTTGTTATGGTGTGAAAGAAATTATCACTGGTAATAGCTTGTTACTAGAGCAGGCCAGATACTTGAACCAAGAGAAGGAACATACACAAGCATTAGAGGTTTTAACGGCACAAAAAGCACAAATTTTGACATCAACGTTTGCCACTCACCATCAGGTATTATTTAGTCAACTATCTCAAGCTTATTTGGGCCTAAATCAACTCGATTTGGCTAAAGAGTATGGTGAGAAATCGTTAGCCTTTCTCACTGATAAGGAAAAATCAAAATGGGCGCTGCAAACCTATCTAACCTTGGCTAAGATTGCCGAGCACCAAGGAAATTCTGAACAAGCGATAAGTTATCTATTTAGCTATCAAAAAATTAAAAAAACGATCAACTCCATTGAACAGCAAAAAGCCTACGCCCGTGCGCAAATAGAACACACGGTATTTGGTAAAAAACAATACAGAGAAAAATTGGCGACAGATCTAAAAACCATCACCACACAAAGCTTGCAAGCTTCAGACAAAATTGATGAATATGAACAAGGCTTTAGCAATAATCGTATAATATTTGCTGCACAGCTGGGTATCATATTTTTACTAGGTTTTAGCTTGTTATATTTTCGTCATCTGCAAATTAGCACCGATGACATTAATAAAGTCGACCCTTTAACCGGGTTATATAACCGTCGCCATTTTATCGATTTAGCGGTAAGCACGATAAGCAGGCAAATTCAGCAAAAACAGGATTTGGCCGTTATCGTGGTGAATATTGATGGCTTTAGAGAGTTTAATCAAAAGCACGGCATAATCAGCGGTGATCAACTATTGGTAGCACTGGCAAGGTTATTAAAGCGCCATGTTGCCAGCCTTGATAATATTGGCCGAATAGGCGCCGATGAATTTGTCCTTGTATTGCCAAGGAATACTATCGACAGTGCTATGCTTGTCGCCGAAAAGATACAACTGCAAATCGCTAATTTGGCCAATGCGCTCGGCATGGCTGATGGCTCCATTACGGCTAGTATCGGAGTTAGTGATAATAATCTCAGCGAGTATTCATTAAAATACTTGATGTGCGATACCAGTAAAGCATTAATTAAGGCCAAACAAAATGGTGGCGCTCAAGTGTATTGTTTTGATAGCTCAATGACTGAACGCGAAAAATTTAAAGTAAAAGACCATGGATTAAAATATTATTTTGAACAAGCTGAAAACATTCGCTCCTAAACAAGTCGCCAGTCTATTGGCTGCCTTGTTAATTTTATCGACATTGCTGTTTAGTAAAGTCAGCATTGCCGAGCATGAAAGCTTATCTACCGATGAGTTAATTGCGCGAGCGTTGCAAATAAAAAGCAGAGGTGCGGAACAAAGTGAAACTCTCATTAACGAGTTAAGCAAACGCCAAGGCAGCTTGTCGTGGCAACAACTTGATCAATATGAGTATTTATTGGCTTATCAACAAACCATGCAAGGTAATTACCAGCGGGCGTTGCTCTATCACATTAAAAATATCAGCTCACCCAATGCCAATTTTAAAATAAGGGCATATGGGAACATTATGTTCTTAAACTTATTAATGAGTAATTACCAACTCAGCTCTGACAGTTTACATCCGATATTAAACATTTTACAAAATGAGACCTTAGAAGATGAGATGATTTACGATACTTACTATACGCTGGCTTACTTTTTTAATCGGCTAGATGCGCCACAAAGAGTCATGGAACAATTACAAGCGATGGAGTTAATCGACAATGGCCAAGCTACTCCAAGACAAAATTGTTTGATTAACCACCAAAAAGTTAACGCCTTATTTGCCCTTAAACAAATACAGGCAAAAGATGAATTAATCAGCACTACGCTGACACTATGTGACCGCATAAATGAGAGCATTGTGGTACAAAAGCTGCTGACAATAAAAGCGTTAATGTTAATGGCAGAAAAAGATTACCAGCAAGCGAAAAACATATTACTCGACAGTATTGAGCAAGTAAAAATAAACGCTTATCCGGTCGATATTTTGAAACACTACAGCTATCTGGCGGAAGTATTTTACCAATTAAATGATTTTAACCAAGCAAGCGTATATGCCGACCAGGCATTAGCATATAAAAAGGATTTTCCAACCCTGCCAACCACGTTAATGGCGCAAAACGTCCATTACAATATTGCCGAAGCGCAGCACAATAGCAAAAATCAATTACGTTATTTACAAGATAAACTGGCTAGCGAGCACGCTATCGCCCTAAAAGAGCGAGAAAAATCGTTAGCTTTATACAAGCTTAAATATGAACTAACCGCATTAGACCTTGAGTTAGAGGACTATCAGGCGAGCATTGCCAATGAACAACAACATGAGCAAAGAAAAGTTGAAAACAATACGGTGTTATCTCGGTTTATTATTAGTGATCGGTTATTTCAGCTATTACTGCTGATTATGATCCTATGGATGATCAGATTGCATTTTATTTATTGGGCCGAAAAGAAAAAAATCCAGCTCGATTTGATTTACGATAAGGCCACTGGCTTTTTACATAGAAAGCCCTTTTTAGAGCAATGCGCCAAGGCGCTTAGCGCGGCCAAAGACCAGCAAAAAACCTTATCTTTAGTGATTATGAACATTGACAATTTAAGAGAGGTAAATGAATTACAAGGGAATGACAGAACCGATAGATTGATCACCTTGATGATAAATATGCATCAGCAGTTTTTCCCCGAAGGTACTCTCGCTGGCCGCCTGGGTGGCGACGAGTTTGGCTTTTTGCTTAACAATACCAATGCCGAACAGGCGGTGCGATTAGCAGAAGAATACCGCCTCGACATTAACTTTTTAGATACCAAGCAAATTTGTTATCAATTTGATGTAACCGCCAGTTTCGGCGTAAGTGATACTCAGTTAAGTGGCCACAGTGCAATCAAGCTGTTACAAGAAACAGAACTAGCACTGGTACAGGCGAAGAATGAATACAAAAACTGCACCTGCTGTTATAGCAAATTTACTCCAGCCAGTGCTTAAGCCGTCATAAAGCTTTCAAGAATAATCACCGCCGACTGACAGTCGATATGATCTTTTTGTAAGTTTTTATAGCCGCCTCGCTCAAACAATTGTGCCTTGGCATCTGCAGTGGTTAGGCGCTCATCCTGAAAGTTTACGCTAGTACCAAAACGGCCGGACATGCGGTTGCCGAATTTTTTGGCGCGCCTGGTCAGCTCTTGCTCACTGCCATCCATATTCAACGGTAAACCCACTACCAGTAAGTCTGGTTGCCACTCTTTGATGATATTTTCGATGTCTTGCCAATTAGGGATACCGTCTTTGGCTTTTATCGCTTTTAACGGCGATGCGCTTTGCGTGATTTCCTGACCAACGGCGATGCCGATGTGTTTGGTACCAAAATCAAAACCTAATAAGGTGCGTTGACCTTGTGGTTTTGCTGATTTTGCCATGGATATTCCTTAGGATGACTGTTTTATTTGCTTTTGCGGGAGTTTACAAGATAAGCGGTGAATTTAGAAGGCCCTGTTCCTTGTATAGATTGCGTTGTGCAACGCAGTGCCTGCTAATGACGCAAGCACCTTCTTAGAGATTGCGTTTTTCAACGCAATGACGCTGAACTAATTACGCATGGCCTACATCGCTAGATAAATGGCCAAGATCAATACCAATTTTTTCCGCGGCTTTTTGCCACCTGAGTTCAATTGGGGTATCAAATAATATCTCTTTATCCACCGGTGTGGTTAACCAGGAATTTTCTTGCAGCTCTTTTTCCAGCTGTCCTGCACCCCAACCGGCATACCCCAAAGTCACTAAATATTGCTCAGGGGCACTGTCAGTGCCTAACGATTCTAATATATCTTTACTGGTGGTGATCATAATATCGTCACCTAAGGCCAAAGAGCTTGACCAGCCATCCTGATTATTGTGCAATACAAAACCTCTGTCGGTCGCTACCGGGCCGCCAGAAAGTACACGCTGGCTCAAGCTGCCATCGTCGCTTTTATCTGCATCTATTTGTGCAAGTAATTCATTTACGGTAATTCTTACCGGGATATTAATGACCAGTCCCATCGCGCCATCATCGTTATGCTCACAAATAAGTGTCACTGTTTTATGAAAATACGAATCTTGTAAACTAGGCATAGCTATGAGTAATTGGTTTTCTAAACTTTCCATACCTTTCTCCAAACGATTAATCAAAATTATATACTTTTACTATTATAGTAGACCGGTTTGATTGACGAATGATTTTCTGCAATCAAAAATATGGCAAGTTGGCCAATCAACTTGCCATTATCCATTATTTTTTATTTTTTATTTTTTCAACTTGCTCTTCTATCGCATCCATCAGTTTGCCACTGATATTAATTGGATAAGCCGCTTCAATCTCGCGAATACAGGTTGGGCTGGTAACGTTGATTTCCGTCACTTTGTCACCAATCACGTCTAAACCAACAAAATACAAGCCACGCTTTTTCAGCTCTGGTGCAATGGTTTCAGCAATCAACCTATCGCTAGCCGATAATGGTCTTGCCTCACCTCGGCCACCAGCGGCTAAATTACCACGAGTTTCCCCTTGTGCCGGGATACGCGCCAGACAATACGGCATTGGCTCACCATTAACGATTAAGATGCGTTTATCACCATCTAAAATCTCTGGCATGTATTCTTGTACCATGGCGTACATGCCGCCGTGATTGGTCAGAGTTTCGATAATTACACCAACATTACTCTCGTTTGGCCCCATCCGGAATATTGACGAGCCGCCCATGCCATCGAGCGGTTTGATGATCACATCGTTATGGGTTTGGTGAAAGGCTCTAATTCTTTCTGCGGAGCGAGTCACGATGGTTTTTGGCGTTAACTCACTAAACCAGGCGGTAAACAGTTTTTCATTACAATCGCGTAAACTTTGCGGTTTATTAACCATTAACGTGCCCTGTTCTTCGGCGCGTTCAAGCATGTAGGTGGCATAAATGTATTCGGTATCAAACGGTGGATCTTTGCGCATTAATACCGCGTCTAAACTGGCAACGGCAATGTCGTTTGCATCTTCGAGCTCATACCATTTATCCGCATCATCAAAGACGGTAATTTTGGCAGCATTGGCTCTACATTCACCCTGGTCTAAATACAGGTCTTGCATTTCCATGTAGTAAATTTCATAGCCACGTTTTTGTGCTTCCAGCATCATTGCCATGCTTGAGTCTTTTGCCACTTTTACCGTAGTAATTGGATCCATTACTATGCCAAGCTTTAATGTCATGTGTGTTCCTAAATTGTTTCTATTTAAAATTGTTTATGCGCGTGTACTGCCGTAGCTCTTAGCTTTTAACTTTAAGCTTTAAGCTTTTAACTTTTAGCTTTTAGCTTTTAACTTTTAACTCAAGTCACCAAATTTACATTGCAGCGCAGTAATGGCAGTTAATGCCGCAGTTTCGGTACGCAGCACTCGCGGGCCTAATAGCACTTCAGTATAGTTGGCATTGCCGGCATCATTTATTTCTTGCTCAGACAAGCCGCCCTCGGGGCCAATCAGCAACCTTACTCGCGCAGAAGTCATCGGTAACCCCATAATAGAATGTTCAGCTCTAGGGTGTAAGTTTATTTTTAACGCTGTCGTTGGCTGATGTAGCCATTCGGTTAACGCAATTGGCGCTAACACTTGCGGTACCATCGCCCTACCGCTTTGTTCACAAGCACTGATAACAATTTTTTGCCACTGCTGGCGTTTTTTCTCTAAGCGTTCGGCATTAAGCTTAACCCCACAACGTTCGGTAAATAAAGGAGTAATGGTATTTACCCCCAGTTCTACCGATTTTTGCAGGGTAAAGTCCATCCTGTCGCCTCGCGAAATCCCTTGACCTAAATGAATATTTAATGGCGATTCATTGGCAATAAATTCTTTACTGGTAATCGTTACCGTCGCCTGTTTTTTACTGACCTCAAGTAATGTCGCCTGATAGTCGTGACCATCGCCGTTAAACAAAGTCACGTCATCGCCTGCTTTTAACCTAAGCACCCGCACCACATGACCAAAGGCATCATCGGATAAAGGCGTATTGCTGCCAACATTGAAAGCGTCAGCTTGATAAATTCGTGGGTTGCTCACGTAAACTCTTTGAGAAAATAATTGTTGTTTGTTCTAACAAGATAAGGTCTAAGATATTAAAAAACAAGGGTAAGAAAAAGTTAAATTATTGGGGGAAAAGGTTGATTTTTGTTTCATGCCTTCCATAAACAAAAATGCCAGGACAAGCCTGGCATTTAAATTCACGGATGGATTAACTTAGAATTACCATGGACCACTCCAACACATCCTGTGACCGTGGCATTCATTACATCCCTGTAAATCATGGTTTAAATTCTGTATTATTTTTCTAATTGTGGTGGTTTATAAACCAGCAGCAACTCGAAGAGCATCCGCTTTATCGGTTTTTTCCCAACTAAAAGCGGTAAAGGTATCATCACCAACCGTCATTTCAAACGGGTCGCGACCAAAGTGACCGTATGCAGCCGTTTGCTGGTACATAGGGTGCAATAAATCGAGCATTTTGGTGATGCCGTATGGACGTAAGTCGAAGTTGTCACGAATGATGCTAATTAACGTTTCTTCATCCACTTTACCGGTACCGAAGGTATCGATAGAAATCGATGTTGGCTCAGCTACGCCAATGGCGTATGACACTTGAATCTCACAACGATCGGCTAACCCTGCAGCCACAATATTTTTTGCCACATAACGGCCAGCATAGGCGGCACTGCGGTCAACTTTTGATGGATCTTTACCAGAGAAGGCACCGCCACCGTGACGAGCCATACCGCCGTAGGTATCTACAATAATTTTACGACCGGTTAATCCACAATCCCCTACCGGGCCACCAATAACAAAACGACCGGTTGGATTGATAAAGTACTTGGTATCTTCGGTTAATAACTCTTCAGGCAAAGTATGCTTGATAATGTTTTCCATTACCGCATTGTGTAAATCTTCCTGAGTAATATCCGGGTTGTGTTGAGTAGATAATACCACCGCATCAATCGCTACCGGCTTATTGTCTTCATAAACAAAAGTCACTTGCGATTTTGCATCTGGACGTAACCATGGCAATACTCCTGATTTGCGCATTTCGGCCTGACGCTCGACTAAACGGTGCGAATAGTATAATGGCGCAGGCATCAGTGAAGGAGTTTCATTGGTTGCATAACCAAACATTAACCCTTGGTCACCGGCGCCCTGATCTTCCGGTTTTGTTCTATCAACACCTTGGGCAATTTCAGGAGATTGCTGACCAATTAGGTTCATGATGCCACAAGTTTCACCATCAAAACCGACTTCTGATGAGGTATAACCTATGTCTGAAATCACTTTACGAGTGATTTTTTCTAAATCAACCCAGGCTGTGGTGCTTACTTCACCAGAGATAATCGCTACCCCGGTTTTCACCATAGTTTCACAAGCAACGCGTGAGTGCTTGTCTTTGGCAATAATTGCATCAAGTACCGCATCAGAAATTTGATCGGCAATTTTATCCGGGTGACCTTCAGATACAGATTCTGAAGTAAAGTAATGTTTAGCCATAATGTCTCTTTAATCTAATCTAACTGAATAAATAGACTGAGTATCTCTAACGAAAATACTGAAATATTGCCTATTCATTTTTAATGCTGAGGATTCTACCTTGGTTCTTTTTAAAAATCCAGCTATTTACGTCTAGACGTCTAAAACTTTTAATTAACAGTAGGATTGTCTCAACTACTGGCAAACATTTTAAATTAGGCTTTAATGGCAGGATTTGATCTAGATTGATTTATCTAGAAATTTCAAATATTTGTTTGCCGGCGGGAGCTTTGACCAATACCAATTTAAATAATAAGTTAACTACCGCTCAGTAGCGCGGTAAATTTAGCGCTACTGAACGGTAGTAAACTTCTAGATATCGAATTTGATGCCTTGTGCTAATGGTAATTCAGTTGAGTAGTTAATGGTGTTGGTTTGACGACGCATGTATGCTTTCCAGGCATCAGAGCCAGACTCGCGACCACCACCGGTTTCTTTTTCGCCACCAAAAGCACCACCAATTTCAGCACCCGAGGTACCAATATTGACGTTGGCAATACCACAATCTGAGCCCCAGTGAGACAGGAAGTTTTCGGCTTCACGCAGATTGTTGGTGAAAATGGCCGATGACAACCCTTGTACCACGTCATTTTGAATGGCAATGGCGTCATCCAAATCGCCAGAGTATTTGATCAAATAGACAATTGGCGCGAACGTTTCTTGCTGTACCATGTTAAAATGATTTTTCGCTTCGACGATTGCCGGCTTAACGTAACAGCCAGACTCATAGCCTGCTCCGCTTAGCACTTCACCACCGCAAAGTAACTTACCACCTTCGGTTTGTACGTTATCGAGGGCCTGACTAAACATTGCTACCGCCTGAGTATCAATTAACGGACCTACATGATTGCTTTCATCTAATGGCGAGCCAATACGCAAGCCCGAGTAAGCTTTCACTAAAATATCTTTGACTTGTTGATATTTTGACTCATGCACAATCACTCGGCGGGTGGTGGTACAACGTTGGCCGGCAGTGCCGACAGCGCCAAACACAATACCCGGGATGGCGATATTCAAATCGGCATCCTGGCTAACGATAACGGCATTGTTGCCACCTAGCTCAAGGATAGATTTGCCAAAACGGGCGGCAACGCTGGTACCGGCATGACGACCAACCCGGGTTGAACCGGTTACTGACATAAGTGGTACACGTTTATCGTGCAACATGCCTTCACCAATCACGTTACCTGCACCAATGACCAGAGAAAATACGCCTTCAGCAATGTCGTTGCTTTGCAGTACGTCTTTAATGATGTTCTGACAAGCGATGGCGGTTAATGGCGTTTTTTCTGATGGTTTCCAAATAGTCACGTTGCCACAAATGGCCGCGATCATCGCATTCCATGACCACACCGCTACCGGGAAGTTAAACGCAGAGATCACGCCAACGATGCCTAGAGGATGGTATTGATCATACATACGATGCTGTGGACGCTCAGAGTGTAGGGTTGAACCATTAAGCTGACGTGAAAGACCGACGGCAAAGTCACAAATGTCGATCATTTCCTGAACTTCGCCCAAACCTTCTTGCAACGACTTACCCATTTCATAAGCAACCAGCTCGCCAAGAGGTTGTTTAAAGTCGCGCAGTTTATTGCCTATTTGACGAACGATTTCGCCACGCATTGGCGATGGCACTTTACGCCAGCGATTAAAAGCGCTTTGGGCAGTAGCTACCACATGCTCATAATCGGCGGTTGAACATTGGTACACGCTGGCAATGGCTTTACCGTCAACAGGCGATGAGATATCAAATTGCCCCTGATCTTGGGTACTTAACCATTGCAGGCCAGTACTGGCGCCAAAGTTATGCTGTTGAATGCCTAAAGTTTTTAAAAAATTCATGAGTGTTCCTAAAGCTATAAATAATTTTGTAAATGTGGTTAATCGATTAATTTATAAAAGTTCGGTTAAACCGGCCTTGAGTACGGCGATAAATTTATCGGCGTCGTGTTGGCTAAACGCCAATGGCGGTTTAATTTTTAAGATGTTGTAACAGGGTCCTTCGGTACTTAACAAAATGTTATTTTGCTTAAAGTACTCGATTAACCACGAGGTTTTATCGGTTGCCGGCTGTTTCGTGTCTCTGTCTTCGACCAACTCAACGCCAATAAATAAACCTAAGCCTCTGACTTCGCCAATAAGGTCAAATTGCTGCTGCAGCTGTTTAAGTTGCTGTTGAAAATAATTGCCGGTGGTTAGCGCATGTTGTTGTAACTTCTCCTCTTTAATCACATCGAGTACGGCTGTGCCTATGGCACAAGATACCGGGTTGCCACCAAAGGTATTGAAATATTCCATGCCGGTAACAAAGGCATCGGCAATCGCCTGGGTGGTGATTACCGCCGCCATCGGGTGACCATTACCAATAGGCTTGCCCAGGGTAACAATATCCGGGGTTACATGTTGCGTTTCAAATGCCCACATATGCGTACCTACCCGGCCGAAACCCACTTGTACTTCGTCGGCAATACATACGCCGCCCGCGGCGCGTACTTTCGAGTACACGGCGTTAAGGTAGCCTTGTGGCATAATAATTTGCCCGGCAACCCCTTGCAGCGATTCACAGATATACGCGCCCGGCTTCTTGCCTTGCGCTGCCAACTCGCTAATAACCGTATCAATGCTGTCGGCATAGGCATTGGCGGTTTCGAGTGTGTCCCCTAAAAATTCGCCACGATATGGGTCTGGTAAGGTAACTTTATGCACGTAAGGTTGTGCCCCTTCGCCGCCCGGACCATCAAATTTGTATGGACTGGCTTCAATACAGGCGTTGGTATTGCCATGATAAGCGCCGTCAACCACCAGTAACTCTTTCGATTTGCTGTAATTACGGGCTAAGCGAAATGCCAATTCATTGGCCTCACTGCCTGAATTCACTAGCATACACACCGACAGCTCGTCTGGCATAGTGGCCAATAATTTATCGGCATAATTAACCAGGTTGTCATGCAAATACCGGGTGTTGGTATTTAATTTGGCCAATTGCGCCTGACCTGCGGCAACAACTTTCGGGTGGCAGTGACCGACATGACACACATTGTTGACCATATCCAAATAGCCATTGCCTTGCTCGTCATAGAGATAAGCGCCCTGGCCACGGACTATTTTCAGCGGTTGCTGGTAACTCAAACTCAGCGTTTTGCCCAAATGTTGTTGTCGATAGCTGGTGATCTCGGCTTTGCTTTTGCCGCTATCCACCGGGTAATGACAAACCTGCTTTAACTGACAATACACGGCAAACGGATTTAACTGGCGCAATTGCTTAAGCAAGGCCCAGGCCGGTTGCACCGACACTAACAGGTAGTCGTTTTCAGGTTGCAGCTGGTGGGCAAGGGTTGAGTTACACACTGTGGTACATAATCGTAACGCCACCAGGGAAAATAGCACTTCCAGCTCGGTTTCCGATAATGCTCGCTGCTGATGATAAGCGGCAACTAACGTTTTTAACGTCGCTAACGGGTCTTGTTGTCCCATTAACGCGTAGGCAGAGGCGATGGCCAATTCGTTTATCACCTGGCTGTGCACCATATCGCCAAAATCGATTAAACCCGTCACTGTTTTCGGCAGCGTTTTATCATCGATTAAGACATTGTAATCATTGGCATCGTTATGAATAATCCCTTGTGGCAGTTGTGCCAGCATGGGCAAGGTTTGTGCCTGATACAGGTTAAGAAAGTGATCGACCAGATCGCGTTGCTCAGCGTTTAAACAATGCTTTTTGGTTTGGCAAATGCCCAGGCCTTGCGCCAGATCCCATTCTAAATAACGGTAGCTACCGGGGTGCTGAAAATCCGCCAACCCTTGATCCACTTCACCGATAAACTTGCCAAGACTGCCCCACAGCTCAGGGCCATGGCTAGCATTGCTGGCATCGGCATAAAATACGCCAGGCAAATAGCTGAGTACGCGCAATAAGAGCGTCTGCTGGTGTTCATGGTCATTTTCGTTTGCAACAGGGGTCAGTAATTGCTGTTCAGCGTTCGCAACGGCGTGCGGCACCTTGATGCCCTTCGCAGTTAAATGTGCCATTGCCGAATTTTGCATATCCAGTTCTAATTTCGATTCGCTAGAGTTGGCAATTTTAACGATGTACTGCTCACCAATGTCTGTGGTTAAAATTAAATTTTGGTCGCAATAACCAGGCAACGATTTAAATTTACCGTGCAGTTGATAGTGTTGCTCAACGAGTGCGGCAACTTGAGCTTCTGAAAACAGGCTACTGTTGGCATTGCTCTTGGCGTTGCTCTCGGCATTAGTGGCAGTTGTCATAATTATTTCTCTTTAAAACCGCGAGCCAATTCTGATAAATCAGTATTTTGCTCAGCGAATGGAATTAAGGTAAAGCCGTATTGATAGCTTTGTGCCGGGATAGTGTATTGCGGATGCACTAATCGGCCCCACGAGGTATCGCCGCCAACGCCCATTTGTTTATGGTCGATATTCACCGTAACGGCATCACCTAAGCTGACTTCTGCGCCATGCTTACTGGTTACCGGTACTAAACCCGACGCCGATTCTTCGCCATCTTTGCCGGCAATAAAGTCAATCGCGCTTTGCGCATAAGGCCAGGCGCTGGCGCTCAGTAAGTCATCGCCAACGGCCATTAAGCCCTGGCCTTGACTGTTTTTTAGCGCTAACCAGCGAACATCGGTTTTATTGGCATTTTCTTGTGGACGCACATAATGATGAATCTGTTCATTTAGCATAGCTTTATACAAGGATATTTGCGCCGAATCCTGACGGTCGCTATAGCTTTCATGCGGACCCCGACCAAACCATGTCAGTCCCTTAAAATCATTTGGCATGGCTAATTGCATGCCCATACGCGGCAGGTTCGGCAAGGTTTGTCCCGGCGCAATATTAAGTTCAGTTTGCAGATGAATTTGACCATTATTGTGCAAACGATATTGTACCTGGTAATCGCCTTTAAAAGCGCTACTGCGATAATGAGCACTCACCGTAACACCATGTTTTTGCTGCTTCGATTCTAATGAGGTTAGCGTTAAATTCGCCGCTGCCGTTTGCCAGATAGCGGCCCATTTTTGCATGCCATTACCCAAGTCATTATCGGTAGGTGCGCGCCAGAAATTCGCCATTAATGGTGCCGTTAACAAGTGTTGTCCTTGATACTGATAATCGCTTAACCACCCCGACTTGCTATCAAAACTCATCGTTGCCAACTCATTGCTAAAGATAAGTTGCGAGTTACTTTGCTGTTGCTGCAACGGTTGCTTCAACCGGGCATGATTAGTGCTGGTTACACTGGCTTGTGGTTTCATTGGCAACTTAAATTGGGCAAAAGCGAGTTCATGGCCGGCGCTTAATAACGGTTGTGGCTCTCTTATTACCGCACTTAAGGTGATAAAATACTCTTTCGTACTTGCCGTTGGCAGCTTAGGTAACTGTACAGTTAAACTCTTGGTTTGGCTTGGTGCTACACTCGGTAGAGCCTGTTTGCCCTGAGCTATTTTTTCACCATCGGCTTCAATAAACCAATGCAAATCGTATTGTTCAAGGTTGATGAAGTCGAAGCGGTTTTCTAAGGTAAATTTACCCGCGAGCAAATCTTGCTTATCTTTATGGTCAAAACGAATCGCCTGATAGACTTTTTTCACTTCAAAGGCATGGGGGTGTGGTTCGCGATTCGCGTTCATTAAACCGTTGTTTAAGAAGTTACCATCACTGGCCACATCTGGGTGAAAGTCTTTGCCATACGCCCAATATTTTACGCCATCATCATTGGTATATTCCAGCGACTGGTCGACCCAATCCCAGATAAAACCACCTTGTAGCACGTCGTATTTTTCAATGGCCTGCCAATACTCTTTTAAATTACCGACCGAGTTCCCCATAGCATGGGCGTATTCGATCATGATCCCCGGGCGTTTCGGGTTTGACTCGGCATACTTCACTAACCGTTCAATCGATGGATACATAGGGGCAAAAATATCGGTATAGTGCTCTTCACCTGCTGGTTCGTATTGTACCGGACGAGTACCGTCGTTATCTTTTAACCATTGGTAAGTGGCTGCAAACACTTTGCCTTCACCGGCTTCATTACCTAATGACCAGATTATGATCGACGGGTGGTTTTTATCGCGTTCGAACATACGTTGGGTACGGTCAAGATGCGCCGGTAACCAGCTCATTTCATTGCCCAATTGTGTTTTTTCATCGATAGCCAAAGGGTGTGATTCAATATTGGCTTCATCAATCACATACATGCCGTACTTATCGGTTAAATCGTACCAGTACGGATTATTGGGGTAATGCGAAGAACGCACCGCATTAATATTGAATTGTTTCATCAATTTAATGTCTTTTTCCATTGACGCTTTGGTCACTACATGACCATGCAATGGGTCGGTTTCGTGACGGTCAACACCACGAATGGTAATGGCTTTGCCGTTTACCGTTAACTGGCTATTAATAATTTCAATATGACGAAAGCCAATATCATCACGAATGGTTTCTAAATGGTTACCCTCACTGTCTGTTAAGGTGATCAGTAAGGTGTATAGGTTTGGCGTTTCCGCAGTCCACAGGCGCGGGTTGGCAAGTTTGCCGGTTAGGGTAACGTGATTTTCTCCCCCAGGTTTCAGGCTAAGCTTAGTTTCACCTGACATCACCACTTTCATATCATCAATAGGGTCGAGTAATTGATATTCAACCTGCTGCTTACTGGCCGTTTGCTGATGATTTTTTAATGTCAGCTCTAACGCTAACTCAGCTTTATTAAAGTCTTTGTTGAGGCTTGATTTGGCGTAAAAATCAAAAATTTGTTGCTTATTGGTGGCGTATAAGTAGACATCGCGCTCGATACCAGAAATGCGCAGCATGTCCTGACTTTCTAAATAACTGGCATCACTCCAGCGACGAATTTGCAACGCTAACAAATTATTGTCGTTGTTAATATAAGGCGTCAAATCGAATTCAGCCGGCGTTTTTGAACCTTGACTGAAACCAACTTTCTCACCATTTAACCACACATCCAACGACGATTTGGCCGCGCCGATATGAAGAAATACTTGTTTTTCTTGCCAGGCTTTAGGCAAGGTAAACGGTTTGCGATACGAGCCGATAGGGTTGTAATCAGTCGGCGCATCAGGCCAGGTAGTGGTAAACGGGAAACGCTCATCCAGGTAAATGGGATAGCCAAAGCCTTCGGTTTCCCAGTTTCCCGGAACCGGAATTTGGCTCCAGGCAGAATCATCAAAATTTACTTGCTCAAATCCTGCAGGTTTATTTTTTGGTGATTTTTGCCAGTCAAACTGCCACAAACCATTTAGCAAAATAAAATTACTGCTCTGCTCCTTTTCAGTCGCCAGCGCTGCCGATGTAGATTGGAAGGGAAATAACGTTGCGTGACCTGCAAGTTTGTTGATGGCAAACACCGTATGATCTTCATACGGTTGCCTGTCTGCTGCTGTTGCTGATAACGAACACAGCACAGATAAAGACGCAGATAACAGGGCAATGTTTTTCGAAAATAATTTCATTGTAAAATTCTAACTTAACAAAATGTACTATTTATAATACAATTATAAATAGTATTTTCAACTGTTATTAAAAAATAAAATGCAATTTCCGCAAAATCACCATTAACAACAGCACCACAGAGCATTAACAAAGAGTTTAAAATTAACCTAGTGTATTGGGTCAATCTCAATTATCATACTAATCATAATTAAGGGATAAGCAGATCATTATGCAATCAGGACACCGCAATTTAACTCAACAATTAGTGCACGAGTTAGGCAAAGATATTTTGCAAGGCAAATACAAAGTGGGTGATAAGCTGCCTTCTGAGGCAGATCTCTGTGCCCAGTATGACATCAGCCGTACAGCAACCCGGGAAGCGGTAAAAATGTTAACCGCGAAAGGCTTGATCAGTTCACGTCCCAGACAAGGCATTAAAGTATTAGATTCAAAGCACTGGAATTTATTTGATGTCGAAGTATTAAACTGGATCTTAATTGGCAAGCCCGATTTGTATATGTTGCGCCATTTTCTGCAATTACGCTTGTCAATAGAACCGGAAGCGGCTTATTTGGCTGCACAATATGCCAAAGACAGTGATATTGAATCGATTAAAAATGCCTTGGCGCGAATGAAAAGCGCTGAAGATGGTTATGACGATACCTTAGAAGCGGATATTGAATTTCATACCAGCATATTAGGGGCCAGCAATAACCCATTCTTTATCCAGCTTAAAAACTTTATCCAAATTGCGTTACAGGTGAACTTGCGCTTCACCAATCGTTTTAAAGCGATCACCATTGATGAATATCAGGCGCATGCAGACATTTTTGACAATATTGCCAATAGAAACCCACAAGCTGCCCATGATGCCTCGTTAAAAACGCAAAAAATTACCGTTGGTCTGGTTAATGACGCGATAGCGGAAATGGAAGAGAAGTAGAAAGCTGCTGGCTAAAAGAAGCTACGAGCTACGGGCAGCTATCCACTAAATTCTAAAAAGAGCGCCGTCATCCCGCACTTGATGCGGGACCTCCTGACGCAATTGGTGGCTCTAAAAAAGCACCTAAATAATATCCGGATATAAATCCTTCCAACTTGGATTCGCTATACTAATTAGCTCGTTTTTCCAATCTCGTTTCCATATTTTAAGTTTTTTCTCTCTTAAAATAGCGCTCTCCATATCGTCATATAGTTCAAAGTAAACAAGCTTAAAAAGATTATATTGTTTACTAAAACCTTCAATAAGCTTTTCTTTATGTTGATAAATTCGTTGAACTAAATGACTCGTGACACCAATAAACAAAACGGTATTATGCTTATTTGAAATGATATAAATTGCGGGTTGTTTCATGATTGAATTCCTTTTCAATGACTGAAATTAAAGTGTAGTTTAAACAGACTACAATGCGTCAACGTCTAAAAAAGAAATTGTAAGGTATTCTCTGTTTACGTAGAGAGGTCCCGCATCAAGTGCGGGATGACGTGGTTAATTGTTTCGGAGTGTTGTTCAGATACTTGCAAGTTAAATTCCACAACCCATCTGCCAGTAGCTTTCTTTTAGCTACTCCACATCGAGTAAAATACTTATCGATTCGGCAATTTCATTTATTTTATTTACATCCACTGGCGCGATAAAAATGGTATCGTCGCCAGCCAGTGTGCCTAATACGCCAATCGACTCACCCTGTATGTCTAACATTCGGGCAATCAAAGGCGCACCGCCAATGCCAGTTTTGATGATAATTTGCATATTGTTGTGTTTAACACTGTTTACTACCGTATGAATTGCCTGCTTTGAACGCGGCACCGCCAACTCATCCTGGAGCATGTAAACCACCTGGTTTTTTACATTACGGTTTTTTACTGCACCCAATTTGGTCAGGGTACGAGACACTTTCGCCTGACTGATATTATCGAAACCCTGTTTGGCCAATGCCGTGGTGATCTCACTCTGAGAGCTGCAGCTTTGCGCTTTTAACAACGCTTTAAAAGCAATAAGGAAACTCTGTTCTTTCATCGTTCTTTCATTCCTATGGGAGTACCAGTGCACTTTTACCATTAGGGTAAAACATGTTTGCGTTGATCTTCAAGCCCCATGGCAAGAATAAACGGATCAGACTTCTGTCGACTGATAAAATCAGCTTTACAGTTTAACCCTAACCATTGCTGTTTAATCAAGCTTTGGGCGACGGCGCCCCCTAACGTTGCCCCCGGTCCTAAGATAATCAATTTATCCGGGGCAAACTCTTTTACTGCCACTTCTATCGCCTTGCTGAAATTGTAGGGCTCGACAACTTGTGTATCTAAGGTGTAATCGTACAAAGCATTGAGATCGCTACTGTACGGTTGCCAGATATTGCCTAAGCCGTCGATCAGGGGTAACTGTGGTGTACAAAACAGCTCAGATGACAATAACGTCTTGGCTTTCGCCGAAGTGTCTGTTAACAATGGCGTATGAAAAGCGGCGTGATTAAATAAGTTCATCGGATATCGGTCTTGTACCACCGGCAACTTGGCTTCTAACGCGCTTAAGCCAACCTGGTTGCCACCAAACACCAGATAACCCCCTAAGTGGATCGAAATATGAACCTCACAGTCATCTTTCTGGTTCACCTCAGCTAACCATTGCATTATTTGTTTTACTTTAGCGCTGTCTTCACACCAGTTTTCATCGGCAATAGGGTAGATCATCTGACCGCCAACGACGCCATCGGTCATCATTGAGCCCATAGTATTGATTAACTCAATGGCGGCAGCAGGTTGCAACGCGCCGGCAACAGCCAAAGCAATATACCAGCCCATGGAATTACCGGTTACTGCCACAACGTCATATTCATCCTGATTAATCGCTTGAAAATCGGCCAGCGCACAAGCGTATATTAGCGCCGAGGCGTTTTCACCGGCGGTGTGCTTACGCATACTGTATTTCGCCATGGTATCGAGTTCGCTAACGCTCACTTGCCCTTGCTGCTGGCGATAATTATCAATCACTTCAACCAGCTCTACCTTATCGCTATGCAAACGTTTAAGGTAACCCAGCTCTTCTTTATTATAGGTGCCACGCCCCGGACAAATGACCACGGCGGTTTTCTTCGACTTAGTTGTACTCATGAATACACTCTAATCCTTTTTTATTGTTCATAATCGCACACGCAGTTTCAACAATATCTGTCGTTGATGGCAACACGTGATAGGCGGCACTGCCTAATGGAATAAAGCAATCTTCACCAGTAATTCGAGTCAGCGTCGCTGTGCTACTTTGTTCTGCTTGTTGCTCATGAATTAACGTCACCAGCGCTTCACTGATAGAGCCGGTTTTACGGCACTCATCAACAATGATGACCTGTTGGCATTGGCTTACTTGCTCGAGAATGCCTTTTTCATCTAGCGGTGCGAGCCAGCGTAAATCTACCACTCGGCAACGGATACCTTTTTCGGCCAGGATTTTTTCCGCCTGTCGCGCCAGAAAATAACCATTGCCATAAGACAAAATACAAATATCTCGGCCTTCGCCATAGACACTCACTTGCTGATTGATCTCAGTCTTTGCATCAGCCGGCGGTAAGTAATTGGCCGTCCACAAACCATCGCCGGCTTGATGTAAATCTTTGGTCATATACAAGGCGATAGGTTCAAGAAATACCACGATACGCTGCTGCTCACGCGCTAATTGCACACAACTGCGCATCATTTCAACGGCATCGGCGCCATTTGACGGGCAGGCCACGATCAATCCCGGAATATCACGAAACACGGCAAACGAATTGTCATTATGAAAATGGCCACCAAAGCCTTTCTGATAAGCGAGACCGGCGATCCGGATCACCATAGGGTTGCTGAACTGACCATTGGAGAAAAACGGCAAAGTCGCCGCTTCACCCCGGATTTGATCTTCGGCATTGTGCACATAAGCAAGAAACTGAATTTCTGCAATCGGTAAAAAGCCGTTATGGGCAAAACCAATGGCGCCGCCTAAAATCGATTGTTCATCGAGTAAGGTATTGATCACCCGGTTATGGCCAAACCTGTCGAACAGTTTGCTGGTGACATTATAAACGCCACCTTTTTTACCAATATCTTCGCCACACATCACAATGTTGTCATGTTGCGCCATCAGGTCCATTAAGGTCCAATTCAGCAATTTGGCTAAATGCTGTTTTTTATTGAGATTGTGTTTCTCGTGGGCAAACAATTGCTGCCGTTGCTCGGCACTAACCAGTTCGGTTAGTACATTATTTTTGACTGGCGGGACGATACTCGCCTGCACCTGCCCGGCAGTTTGCAATTTTGGCTTGCTCGCTACTTGTTCGGCAATCCTGGCAATACGTTGCTCTACTTGTTGATAAATTTGGATGATTTGTTTGCTGGTCAATGCTCCGTTTTCCAGCAAAATACGCGCGCTGTGTAACAACGGATCTTGCAGCTCTGTGGCTTCAATATCGGCCATATCCCGATAGACAAATTCGGCATCAGAGCCGGCATGACCGAGTAAACGTACCGTTCTGACATGCAAAAATACCGGCTTGCCGTGTTGCCTGGCGTATTTTTCTGCTTGCTTGGCTTTATGGTAGGTATCAATAATATTTAAGCCATCGCAATAGATGTATTTAAGGCCGGCGCGGTGTTTAAAGTTAGCGGCAATCCAACCGGTTGGGGTCGAGGTCGAAATACCAATACCGTTGTCTTCACAAACAAACACAATTGGCATCGGCACCGACTGATAGGCTGCCCAGGCGGCGCAATTAAATGCTCCTTGCGCGGTTGAATGATTCGACGAGGCATCACCAAAGTTACAAATAACTACGCTGTCACTGGGTAGTTCGCCTGCCATACTCAACCGTTTCGCCAACGGGATACTAAATGCGGTACCCATGGCTTTTGGTAAATGCGACGCTATGGTGCTGGTTTGTGGCGGGATAGCCAACGCTTTACTGCCCAGCACTTTATGGCGACCACCAGAGATAGGATCATCAATCGAGGCGGCAAAAGACAACAGCATGTCATACAACGGCGTTTGCCCGGCCACTTGTTTGGCACGCTGAATAACAAAGGCACCACTGCGATAATGCAAAAAGGCCATATCTGTTGCTCTAAAAGCTTTGGCGTAAGCCGCATTGCCTTCATGGCCGGCACTGCCGATGGTATAAAAACTTTGCCCTTGTTTTTGCATAATTCGTGATTGCAAATCCAAATGCCGGCTCATCACCTGGCTTTCAAAGATATCGACCAGATCACTAGCCGTTAAGCCGGCGTCGCTCGGGGTTAGCTTGCATGCTGATTGCGGCAAGTTTTCAGCACTGACTAAGCTGACAAAATTTTCTTTTACTAATTGATTACGATCGACCATATATATTCCGGGTGCTAAAAGATGGCCATCTTAAGATGGCCAATTCAAGCTGACCGTTCACGCATGGTCAGCTCAGGTTCTTTAGTAAAAGCGCGTTTTAGAAAAATGCCTGAATACCAGTTTGCGCACGTCCTAAAATTAACGCGTGTACATCGTGAGTACCTTCGTAAGTATTCACCGCTTCCAGGTTCATCACGTGGCGAATAATGTGGAACTCGTCGCTGATGCCGTTACCACCGTGCATGTCACGAGCCATACGGGCAATGTCGAGGGCCTTACCACATGAGTTGCGTTTCACCAGTGAAATCGCTTCTGGTGATAAGGTACCGGCATCCATTAATCGACCCACCTGTAAACAGGCGAATAAACCGGTAGTGATTTCAGTTTGCATATCGGCCAGTTTTTTCTGGATAAGCTGGGTACTGGCAAGTGGTTTACCAAATTGGCTGCGATCCAAAGTATACTGACGGGCGCCATGCCAACAGAACTCTGCCGCACCTAACGCGCCCCAGGAAATGCCGTATCGGGCTTTATTCAAACAGCCAAATGGGCCAGATAAACCTTTGGCATTCGGTAACATGTTTTCACTGGGGACAAACACCTCATCCATGACGATTTCGCCGGTGATTGATGCTCTTAAGGAAAACTTGCCTTCAATTTTAGGCGCAGTTAAACCAGTCATGCCTTTTTCCAAAATGAAACCACGAATAACGCCGTCAAGTTTTGCCCAGACGATAAAGATATCGGCAATTGGTGAGTTGGTGATCCACATTTTCGTACCGGTTAACCGGTAACCACCGTCAACCGCTTCGGCACGGGTTAGCATGCTAGCCGGATCGGAACCAGAGTTTGGCTCGGTTAAACCAAAACAACCAATTAACTCTGCCGTCGCCAGTTTTGGCAAATACTTCATTTTTTGTTCTTCACTGCCGTAAGCATAAATCGGGTGCATCACCAATGACGATTGCACACTCATCGCACTACGGTAGCCACTGTCGACACGCTCAACTTCTCTGGCCACTAAACCATAAGTGACATAGTTGGCGCCGGCACAGCCGTATTTTTCCGGAATGGTGGCACCGAGTAAGCCCAGTTCGCCCAGTTCTTTCATGATCTCGACATCAAAGACTTCATGGCGGTTCGCTTCCAATATTCTCGGCATCAGTTTGTCCTGACAATACTGATGCGCAGCATCACGAATTAACCGCTCCTCTTCGCTTAACAGAGAATCAAGTAATAATGGATCTTGCCAATTGAAAGTTGGACGATTTGCTGAACTAGACATGGTAACGCCTTATAAAATGTAAAAGATTGATTGCTTGTTGACCAATACTAGATAAAATCAAGGCAAAGTTAAAATATAGTTTTTCTTTAGTAGCCATAGGCAATACCTATAGCTAAAATGATGTTTGAAGGCTATAGTCAAATTAAAGGCGATGTATGGATTTACGAAGTTTGCAATATTATGTGGCGGTGTTTGAGCAGCACAGTTTCAGCGCGGCCGCCAAATATTGCTTTGTTGCCCAACCGTCGATATCAGCAGCCGTGGCGCAACTGGAACAAACCCTTGATTGTTTATTGTTTGTACGACATGCGCGTGGTGTAAGCCCGACCGATGCCGGTAAAAAGCTCTACCCGCTAGCCAAAAAGTTGCTCGGCCAGGCCGATGCGATTAAGACACTATTTAAAGACAGCGACAGCAAAAAACCATTCTACCTTGGCGTTACCCGTGGCCTGGGGGTGGAACGTATGAGTGCGCTGTTAAAAGACTTTACCGCCTCAAATAATTCGATGGAATTAACTTTAGTCGGCCACACTGAAAGTAATGATGCGCGCATCATTATTAAAGAGGAACTAAGTGAAAATGAGCATTATGTCTCGTTTTGGCAAGAAGACTATTTATTGGCACTGCCTTATAACCATGTATTGTCGTTGCAAGAAAGTATCACCCTGAATGATTTTGATCAGTTGGCATTCATTCAACGCACGCCTTGTAATGCCTGGCACTCCCTTCAGGAAGCCTTAACTCTGGAAGGTATCAGCGTAGATTTACGGGCGAAGATAAAAACCATAGACTATGCGCTAGGGCTGGTAAGCGCCGGCTTGGGCTGTGCACTAGTGCCAGCACACCCGGAAATACTGAGCAATTCCGACATTGTTTTTCGCCCGATCCAGGGCTTAATGTTAAAACGTGAAATCGTACTAGCCTATCAACACCCGACGAAAGCAATCACCAAATTAAAGCAATTAGTGGTGAAACACAGTCAATAAGCGAATAAGTATCCTGCACGCGAGTTCAGCCTACTTATCCGCTTAACGGTAATCGATCCGCGATTACTTTTCTGCCAGCAAAAACTCTCGGTATAACATCAACAAGTGGGCCGCACTCCAGCTAAAGTTGCTGGCGCCCTGCACTTGCCCGGTTAACGGATTATAGTTTTCCCTGATTGAACCTTGTGCCGATAACCCCTGCGCATTGGCAAAGAGCTTATTGGCCAGGGCTTTCGCCTCGAGCTGATAGCCATAATTGTCTAGCGCGATCAGGCCAAAGTAAACTTGATCCAGCCATACCCGGCCGCGCCAATAAATATCGGCATCAAAGGCCGGGTTGGTAACCGCGGCGGTTCCTAACGGCACTAAAGTATTGAATTCACCAGCAGCAAGCATGACATTTTTTACTGCCTCAGCTTTATCTTTATCGGCAATGCCGGCCCATAATGGGCTCCAGCCTTCTGGCCCGCGGCCGCGGTATGTCAGTAACTCGCCAACACAGCCGTGTTGATCGGCCTGATCAGCTGCTGAAAATTTGCGATCATAATAAAAGCCGGTGTTTTCATCGAAAAAGCACTGATTCACCCGTACCGCCAGTTGCGCAGATGCTTGTTGGTACTCTTCTGCCACTTGCTGGTTGCCGAGTAATTTCGCCATTTTCGCCAGCAGCGCTTTTTCTTTGGCCAAATAAGCATTTAATTCCACCGACTCCTGATTAATGGAAAAGCCCAGCAATGTACCGTCGGCAGCTTTATTCTGATAAAACATCACCTGCCAGTCTTTACGTGCCAGTTCGATATTGCCTTGATAGTTAGCTTTCGCGTATTGCTGTAATTGTTCGGCGTTAATAAAGCCAAAGCGCGCGGCATTATCCATGCCTGACTCCCAACCAGCGCCATATTGTGTGCCAATATCGAGTTCCGCGTATTTACCGGTTGCCAGTAGCTCTTGATATAGCGCCATACCTGAACAGTTAAACCATTGCTGCTCGGCTTGCTGACAATGTTTAAGTGCCAGCTCGCTTTGCTGGTGTTGGGCAAATTTTACCGAAAAACGGATATTGCCTGCGCTATCATTATGGTATCTGTGCTTATTGCCACCATATTCAATCAAACCGTTTTGATTATGGTCGCGATTTAGGTACCACCATTGATGGTAGCGCTGTAATTTTGGAAACATTTCTTTGATGAATGCCAGGTCTGAACTTGCCTGATAAATTTCCCAAACTGCCCAGCTTGCCAGTGGTGGTTTGGTATTACGTTCATTCCAATTGCCGCCGTCCCCGCCTCTGGCGATATCTTTATTATAAAACACCGCATCAATCACCATGCCATCATCTTGTGGCCTTAACGGATCGTTGTTATTTACTTGATAATCAAACATCGCCCGAACATTGTCTTTGGCCAGGTCATTATTAAAATGCGCCAACGCATAAGCATGTTTCCAACTGTCCCAGGCCCAGGTGCCGTTAAACCAGCGCGCGGTTACCGATGGTGTTACCCCGTCATGCTTTAATGCGCCGGCGGCGCTACGCCAGTTTGCGGTTAATGTCTCTATCGCTTTTACCGCAACTTTCTGTTGCTCTACAGCGGCCTGCTCCTGCTGTCGCCCAGGCGTTAATCCATGCTTTAGGCCCAGAGTAATATAGCTTTGCCAACGTTGCCTGGCAGCATTTATATAGTGCTGTGGATCATCCAGTATCTGCGTGGACAATGCTTGTTGCTGCTCGGCTTCTTGTTGGTTATGAACATAACTGTGGGTAGTATAAAGTGCATAGCTTTGGCGAGCGTCCAGGGTGATTGGCGCAATGGCTTGATAACTCAGGCTGTCTGCAGTTATCGCCGTTTTTGTCTGTACCGAGCGGGTTATGTTATAGGCGGAACTGCCACTGGTAAGAATGTTCCAGGTATCCCGCACTTTGCCAAAATGAATGGTTAAACCATTTTCATTACTCGTTAGTTTACGTGACCAGTCAGGCAAAGCCTGCTGCACCGAACGTTTATCATCCCATTGAGTTAACAGACCGCCTTGCCAGGATAATTGCAACTGTTTGCTGATTGCCGATTTATTGCTGATATAAGTAGTGACCAACGCGGTGCGATTGTTGGCGTACTGTAATGTTAACATCAGGGTTAAATCGGCAAATTCAAATTTTTGGATCAGCGCACCTGGCTGGGCATAGACAGTTTTTTCGGCCTCAGCCAAGTGATAGCTTTGTTGTGTTTGGCTGTCCTTAATGTGTAGTTGCTCTAATGCTTGGGCAATGTATAAGCTATATTCTTCGGCAATCACTAGTGGCCCGGGAAAAGCGCCATAAGTTGCCTCATTTTCAGGCAACAGGAAACCGTGCCAGGCGCCCAAATCAAAAAAAGGATTAAATTTTTGATTCTGATAACTATCATAATCTTTGTGCTTAGTTGGCGTGCCTTTTCTCTCTATCACATCAACAAATTGCCTGGCCGCAGATATATCAGCATTGGCTGTATCGGCATTGGCTTTATCAGAATTGCTGCTCACCAGTTCCGTTTTGGCATTACTGGTTTCATTACTTATGACATTTTCGGCAGCACACGAGATGAGTGCGATGGTTAACACAAATATGGTTGTTTTTTTCACAACCAATGGCTTAAAAATTGGATTCATGGTCTAAATTCCATTCGATTTGGCGATTTTAAAAAATATTTAAAATAAAAAAATGCAGTTTCAAAAAACCAACACCTTCTCTTAAGTCCTTATTATTTATAGCTTAACATAAAACAAACAAGACATTAATGGCTACCAACCTAATTGATAGCATAGTTAATACTATACTATTTGTATGATAAATATTGCAAAAGAAGTTTTTCACTTGTAGTATCTAGATTAACAAACTGAAAAAGTCGTTAGTTTGGTTACAAATTATAAAGATGAGACTTAAAACACAAAAACCCTGGGGAGGGATTTTAAATGCAACTAGCAAAACCAAAACTTAGTTACTTATCTATGGCAATTATGCTTAGTTTAGGTGCAACTAATAACGTACTGGCTGCGGAAGCACAAGCAGAGGCCATGAACGAAAGCGTAGAAACCATTACGGTGACTGGTATTCGTGGCTCTTTAGTACGGGCAATGGATGTAAAAAAATCTTCCGACGGTATTGTCGATGCGATCTCGGCCGAAGACATTGGTAAGTTTCCTGACCAAAACGTGGCTGAATCGCTGCAACGTATCTCAGGTGTTTCTATCGATCGTGATGGTGGTGAAGGTCAATTTATCAGTGTTCGGGGTTTAGGTCCTGAATTTAACGCGGTTTTGGTAAATGGTCGCACCATGGCAACTGTCAGTGGTGGTCGTAAATTTAGCTTCGATACGTTAGCTGCAGAATTAATAAGTGGCGCCGAAGTGCACAAAACCCAAACCGGCAAACTGCAGGATGGGAGCATTGGCGCCACGGTTAATATCACCACCCATCGACCGTTAGACCTAAATGGTTTTAAAGCGGTTGCCAGTGCCAAAGGCACTTATGACGATATGTCAGAAGAAACCAATCCAACCTTTTCCGGGTTAATCAGTAACACTTTTGACGATGGTAAATTTGGCCTATTGGCCTCATTAAGCTATAGCGATCGTGACCTGCGTAGTGATGAAGCACAAACTGCCGGTTGGTATGGTGGTACAGACTTGGACTTGGAAGGTGATTTTGATGATGTATATTTTCCACGAAACTATGACCAAATCGTAAAAACCGAAACTCGTGAACGCACCAGTGGCACATTGGTGCTGCAATACCAGCCGAATGATGATTTATTATTTACCGCCGATGCCTTGTATTCAGAATACGACGTGAGTTTTCGTCAAGACATTCTTGCTCACTGGTTTGAAACTGGCAACACCGTAGGTGCCGAACTCGATGAAAACCGTACAGTGGTACGCTTAGATTCAAGTAACAATAGTGCCACCGATTATTTAAACCGTTTGTCGAACACCAAAACGGAAACTACCGCGTTTGGTTTTAATGCTGACTGGCAAGTAAACGGTGACTTGAATGTAGTGGCGGATGTTTCGTATTCAAAAGCGGAATCAAACAATGGTAATGACAGAACCGATACCGTTGCTGGTTTCTTTAATGATTACACCGTCGATTACAGCCAGGGCGGCGTACCGGAATTAATGTTTGCCGAAAACCTTGATAAAGATATCTTAGGCGCGAACTGGGCCCAGTTTTTTGGTGACGATATTGATGATGAAATTGTCGAAATGCGTCTCGATGCTGAATGGGTACTCGATAGTGGTGTATTAAGCAAAGTCAACTTTGGTGCATCGTATTCAGACCGTACCTTACAAACGATGCCAACCAATACTTATACCGAAATTCGTAATGGCTGGGGTGGTTACATTGTCGACTTACCAGCAAGTTTATTTACCGACTTTAATGCCGATGGATTCTTATCTGCCGAAGGCGGCGATCCGGCCAATAACTGGTTGATTTTTAATTCCTACGAGTTCATGGACTTTTTGGAAAGTGAAGCCGGTTATGGCCAGTTATCAGCAGAAGATGCGGCAAGAATGAAAGCGAATCTTGAGCAATATGATGGTCATACCGCACACGATGTGGTGGCAAATTCATTTGAAGTGAACGAACAATTGATGGCGTTGTATTTCGATGCTTATTTCCAGGGTGAACTTGGCGAAATGCCATGGCAAGTGGTTGCCGGGGTTCGTTACGTGGAAACCACAACCAAATCGTCAGGTTTTGGCAATGAATTAGAAGATATGAATGGTCCTGACGGTACCGGTAATTATTCTCCGGTAATGTCTGAAGATATTGTGCCGCTATCGGTAGAGAGTGATTATGATCACTTATTACCTAGCATTAACGCCAACATTGAAGTGATTGAAGATGTATTTATTCGCGCCGCTTACTCTGAGAGTATCACTCGAGCGACGTTGACTGAACTTTCCCCGGCACTTTCCTACGGCGGAGGTAAAATTGACGGCTTAAATGCCTCTGGCGGTAACCCGTACCTGAAGCCTTACGAATCGACTAACTTCGATTTAAGCTTTGAGTGGTACTTTGATGAAGCCAGTTATGCATCGGCGGCCTATTACACCAAAGATGTCGATAATTTTATCGATGAAGGTCAACGACAAGAAACGTTTAACTTACCGAGCGGCGACTTCGAATATAACATCAGCAGTCCAGTAAACTTAAATTCTACCACCATCGATGGTTTTGAACTTGCCTTTCAGCATACGCTAACCTATTTACCGGCACCGTTTAACGGCTTTGGTTTTATGGCGAATATGACGTTTGTGGACAGTTCTTCCGATGATGACGTAGAAATTCCGGGCTTAGGTGATTCACAAAACCTGGTAGTGTTTTATGAGCAAGAGAACTTCCAGTTCCGGGTAGCGTATAACAACCGTGATGAGTTCTTGCAAACCATGGAAAACTGGGCTGGTGGCGATCCTATCTATGTCGAAGACTACTCACAAGTTGATGTTAGTGGTAGTTTTGACATTAACGATAACTTCACCATTTTCGTTGAAGGCATTAACGTAACCAATGAAGTGACGAAAAAACGTGGCGCACTATCAAACCACATGATTTCGATTGCCGAAACTGGTGCACGCTATTCTGTTGGTGTTAGAGCAAGCTTCTAACCGCAATACAGGGCCATTGATAGCAATGGCCCTTTCTTTTACCCTTCACCTATCGTTTTTAAGAAGTTTACTATGAGCAAACCCCATATCTGGCTACGTGCTGAAACCAAGCAGGATGAACAAAGAACGGCATTAACTCCTGATGGTGCTAAGCAACTGATTGCCGCAGGTTTTCAGGTGAGTGTTGAGCAATCTGAGCAAAGCATATTTAATGATTCTGACTACCAGGCGGTAAATTGCAATATGGTTACCCCGGGCAGCTGGGTCGGCGCACCACGAGATGCGATTATTTTAGGGCTGAAGGAATTGCCTGAACACGATTTGCCGTTAATTCATCAGCACATTTATTTTGCCCATGCCTATAAAGAGCAACTCGGCTGGCAAGACTTACTGAACCGTTTTAAGACGGGTGGTGGCGAGCTTTATGATCTTGAATTTTTAGTCGATGACAACAATCGCCGTATCGCCGCGTTTGGTTACTGGGCCGGTTTTGCCGGTGCCGCGTTATCGGTGCAAGCCTGGATAAACCAACAGCGAGGCATAAATCCGCCATTAAGCGACATTCGCTCTTATGCCAATAAAGAATCTTTACTTAGCGAGCTGAGCAACGGGCTGAAGCACAGCATTGACCAGCCGCGGATATTAGTGATTGGCGCCAAAGGTCGCAGTGGTAGTGGCGCCGTCGACTTAGCCAAGGCATTAAACCTAACCGTGCTAGAATGGGATCTGGCCGAAACGCAAAAAGGCGGGCCATTTATTGAAATCAATGATATGGATATTCTGGTAAACTGCGTCTTGGTAAATCAAGATTTACCACCATTTGTCAGCAAAGCAATGCTTGCCCAAGCCGAGCGTATATTGGCGGTGATTGTCGATGTCAGTTGTGATCCCTATGGCAGTTATAATCCGTTACCGATTTATCAACAATGCACGACATTCAAACAACCCTGTATTGACATTGCCGCAGGCAATAAGCGATTAAGCCTGATCGCCATCGATCACCTGCCTTCGCTGTTACCGAAAGAAAGCAGTGAGGATTATGGTCAGCAATTATTAACCCATTTATTAACACTTGATGATAAAAACCAGGGCGTTTGGCCTAAAGCACTGGCGCTTTATCAACAAAAAATTGACTCGATATAAAGGTCCATCATGACAAACAATACGAACCCCACAATTCACTGGCTTGGTGCCGGTCTATCCTCAAAGCCAGGAATTAAATTACTGGCCGAAAGTGAGCACCCGCTTATTGTTTGGAACCGCTCTCTGGCAAAAGCCCAAGCGACATTAAATGATATTGCCGATAACACGTCAATTTTGCAGCTCGACTGGGATGTTTTAGCCGAGGCCATCAACCCAGGTGATGTTGTCGTTTCTATGCTGCCGGCAAGCAAGCATTTACAGGTGACGACCTTGTGTCTCGATAAACAGGCGCACTTTGTCTCAAGCAGCTATATTTCTGCTGACATGGCAGCACTGGATCACAAAGCCAAGGCATTGAACTTATGTTTGGTTAATGAAGTCGGTTTAGATCCGGGCATCGATCACTTATTCGCCCATGATTTAGTGGCTCAGTATCATCAGAGTGAGCAGTTTAACCCAGACAACGAATTATATTTTCGCTCATACTGTGGTGGCTTTCCGAAAATAGTAAACGACTTTAAATACAAATTTAGCTGGTCGCCACTAGGGGTGTTAAAAGCACTTAAATCGCCGGCAAAATGGATAAGTGCGGGAGAAACAAAAACCTCACAGGCACCATGGGAAGCATTGCGTGATTATCCGGTTGATTTAGTTGCTGGTCAGGAAACCTTTCAGGCATACCCAAACCGAGATTCTACCCCTTTTATCGAACAGTATCAGCTAGCCGATGACCAGGTAAAAGAGTTTGTCAGAGGTACGTTAAGACTCGCTGGTTGGTCAACAGCATGGCAATACCTTTTTGATGAAATTGCCCTGTTATCGGTTGATGAAAGTGAAGCGCGACTCACTGAAATCAGCCAGCAGCTAGAGCAAAAGTATGCCTATAATGACGATGAACCGGACAGGGTAGTACTTTATGTTGAGCTAGAGGCAAAGCAAAAAGATGAAAAAATCTGGCAACAAAGTTACTTGCTCGACTGTAGCGGTAATGCGTCGGGACAAGCAATGGCGAGACTGGTTTCGATTCCCGTAGCATTCGCTATTTTATCGGTGCTAAATAACGAGATAAAAGCGGGTGTTAGTGCGGCGCCAAAAGCGCCAAAACAGGTTCGTAACTGGATCAAGAGATTAACCGATTCAGGAGAATCGATCAGCAACCGTAATCACTTGGCATAGCAACAATAGCAAGTTAACCAGTGCCTTTTCACCTTGATTAACTTGCTTATGCACTACATTGAAATCAAATTAAACCAATATTAAATGCACAAGATAAGATAACAAAAACTACAATATTTCCAGCGCAACAAAAGAAGGTAATGATGACCCACACAGCCCGTAGACCAAGCTTACTTGATGCTTTAGTTCCGATATTTTTCCTGTTGCTGTTGTTATCAATGGCGGTATTTTATTTTGGTGATAACTCGTCATCAGGACCTAATCAAATAGCCTTAATGATTTGCGCGGGTATTGCCACTCTCATAGGTTTAAAAAATGGTCACCAGCGCAAACACATTGAAAAAAGCATTGTTAAAGGCATCAGTCTTACCCTTGGCGCCATTCTTATTTTGCTGGCGGTAGGTACATTAATTGGTACCTGGTTATTAGCCGGTACTGTGCCAACAATGATTTATTACGGTTTACAAATTCTTAATCCTGATTACTTTTATGTTAGCTGTTCAATCATTTGTGCCATCGTAGCGATTAGCATCGGCAGTAGCTGGACCGTTGCGGCAACCATAGGTGTCGCCTTAATGGGCGTTGCCAACGGGTTAAACATTTCGGCGCCAATTACTGCAGGTGCGATTATCAGTGGTGCCTATTTCGGTGACAAACTCTCACCACTATCGGATACCACAAATTTGGCTCCTGCCGTGGCAGGTACCGAATTATTCACCCATATTAAGCACATGACCTGGAGTACTGTGCCCAGCTTTATTATCGCCTTATTTATATTCCTAATTCTGGGCTTTAATCAAGATACGCCGATTATCGACGGTCAGCTAGACACCTTACTGAACAGCCTGCAACAAGTGTACTTTATCGACTGGTATTTACTGTTACCTTTAGTGGTTACCTTGACTTTGGCGGTAAAAAAAGTCCCGGCATTTCCAGCCATTGGCATCGGCGCTATTGCCGGTGCAATTTGGGCGATGTTGTTCCAACAAGATTTAATTTTATCGTATGCCGATAGTGGCCTTAGCAGTTTAAGCGCCAACATCACCGTAGTTTGGAAAGTCATGCACGAAGGGGTAAAGTTAAATACTGGCAACCCATTAATGGACGACCTGCTTAGCGGCGGCGGTATGGGCTCAATGCTAAATACAATTTGGTTAATTATTTGTGCAATGACATTTGGCGCCATTATGGAAGGGGTTGGTTTATTGGAAAAAATCGTTGCTACCTTGATCCGCTTTTCACAAAGGGCCAGTTCATTAATTACCACTACTATCATCACCGCCTTCGGCACAAACTGTATCGCCGCCGATCAATACATTGCGATTGTAATGCCGGGCAGAATGTTTAAAGATGAGTACAGTAAACGCGATCTTGCCCCGGAGAATTTATCTCGGGCGCTAGAAGATGGTGGCACGGTAACCTCACCGCTCGTGCCGTGGAATACCTGTGGTGCCTATATGCAGTCGGTGTTACTGGTAAACCCACTGGAGTATGCGGTATTTTGTTTCTTTAATTGGTTAACACCAATTGTCGGCATTACTTGTGCGCTGCTAGGCTATAAAGTGAAAAGCTTGGTAAAAAAAGATAGCGACAACATTAACCAACAATTAAAAATTCCGAAAAAGTTAAGACGAGTAAAACGGGTTGAATTATGAGCAATGAATTGAAACACATCGTAATTGTTGGCGGCGGCAGTGCTGGCTGGATAGCGGCGGGTACACTGGCGGCAAATCATCATGCCAACCAGCCAGGCGGCATTAAAATAACGCTTATCGAATCACCCGACGTAAAAACCATCGGGGTTGGTGAAGGCACCTGGCCCACCATGCGTAATACCCTAAGAAACATGGGCGTATCTGAAACCGATTTTATGCGCGAATGCGACGCCAGTTTCAAACAAGGCGCCAAATTTGCCAAATGGGTAACCAACAGCGACGATGATTTTTATTATCATCCATTGGTATTGCCACAAGGATATTTTGATGTCGATTTATTCAAGCCGTGGAAGATGGCGAAATCCCCGGTGTCGTTTTCCAATGCGGTGTGTTATCAAGAACAATTGTGTGAGCGCGATTTAGCACCAAAATTAATTTCTACACCAGAATACGCCGCCGTGGCGAATTACGCTTATCACCTGGATGCTGGAAAATTTGCCGATTTTTTGAAAAACCACTGTACCAAAAACTTAGGTGTTCACCATATTCTCGACCATGTTTCAGCGGTAAATTCCGCAGAAAATGGCGACATTGCCTCGGTTAGTAGTCGCAGTCATGGAGATATTGCTGGCGATTTATTTATCGACTGTACCGGTTTCTCCGCCCTGCTGATTGGCAAGCACTATAACGTCCCTTCAGTGTGTAAAAAAGATATCCTGTTTATCGATACCGCCCTGGCAGTACAAGTGCCTTACGACTCTGCCGACAGCCCTATTGCCTCACACACCATTTCAACCGCACAAGAATCGGGCTGGATTTGGGATATCGGTTTACCGACACGTCGTGGTATCGGCCATGTCTATTCGAGTAAGCATTCGAGTCAAGAACGTGCCGAACAGTTATTAAGGGACTATCTGGCGGAATCGATTGGCGATAAGGCCAAGGATTTAAACTTTCGTAAAATCGATATCAACCCAGGCGTCAGAGAAAAATTTTGGGTCAACAATTGTGTTGCCGTTGGCATGTCAGCCGGTTTTTTAGAGCCACTGGAAGCCTCGGCTTTGGTGATGATTGAACTGGCCTGTGCCAGTATCAGTGAGCAACTGCCGGCCAATCGCGAAACCATGGATATTGTTGCCAAAAGTTATAATGATAAAATTCAATATAACTGGGATCGGGTGATCGATTTTCTCAAGTTACATTATGTAGCCAGCAAACGTGACGATAGCGCATTTTGGCGTGACAACCGCGACCCACAAACCATTCCCGAAAGCCTGCAAGAATTAATGGCGTTATGGCAACACCGGTCGCCATCTGAGTACGACTTTCCACGCAAGCGGGAAATGTTTTCGGCGGCAAGCTACCAGTATGTACTCTATGGCATGGATTATAATCATTCGACTGAGACTGGCTTTGTTAGTGATGACGTACAGCGCAAAGCGGCAAAAATGTTTGCCGAAAATCAGCAGCTAACCAAACGCTACGTAACGGCGCTGCCGAGCAATCGCGAGTTGATTAACAAGGTATGTCAGTTTGGCTTTCAGAAAGTTTAACTAATTTTAACGAAAAAAGTTGTGGAATGAAGATGCTCAAATTAGAAAAATTAGACAGTGCAAGCCATCAGCACACAAAAGTATTGCCTCTGGGCAGTATCGCTGAAACCTCGATGATGCACATGGTGCAAACCGTGCCGCAAGAGTTTACAGAAATTGCGCAACACTTTCCGATATTTTTCGCCAAAGACCCGGAAACCGGGCAATTTAACCTGATGGCGTTGCTCGGTTTAAACGTAGACGAAAACCTGTTTGTTACAGATGGATACTGGCAAAGCGCCTATATCCCGTTAAAAATACAAACCACCCCATTTTTCTTAATCGAAGAAACACAACAGCGAAACACTGAGCAGGTATCAAAACCAGCACTTGCCATTGATGTTGACAGCGCTCGTGTCCAGCAAACTCAAGGTGAGGCCTTATTCGTGCAAGGTCGTGCGACCCAATATTTACAAACCAAAGCCACTCAGTTGGCGCAATTTGTCGAAGGGTTAAGATTCAACCAGCAGTTCATCGAGGCGTTATTGGCAGAGAATTTATTAGAAGCGGTAGATTTAGATATTCGCTTTGAAAATGGCGAACAGCTGAACCTACAGGGCTTGTACACCATAAATAAAGAAATGCTGGTACAAGTGCCGACAGCGGCTCAGCAAGAATTTGAAAATTTAGGTTATGTCAAATTGATCACTGACATATTCACCTCAATGCAACAGGTTGAAGCGTTGATATCTCGTAAAAATCAGCGATCAAAAAATCTGAGTTAATTAGCTTACTAAGGCATAACCGCCTGGTACATGATAAACATTGGCAAAACCCATGCGTTTTAACGTTTTTGCGGCCGCATCACTGCGGCTGCCACTACGACAAATACAAACAAAATTTTCATCTTGTTTTTGACCGGCAAAATCATGGACAAACTCGGTCAGTTTGGTCAGTGGTACATTGACAATTTTTTGATCCGCCAGGTATTTTTGTTGATGTGCAGCAAACTCATGCGGCTCACGAACATCTAGCACCATCACATCATTTTCAACTAAGAATGCGACCAAATTTTCCGGATTAACATCAATTGATGGGTCTATAGATTTATTGATGTTGCCACAAAGTTCGGGGGCATCACTAACGGTGATTTTCTTATCAAGCTCGGCTTTACTGGCAACAAAACCTGCAGCATCTACATTACCGGCGATCACCTTATTTAATAGCGCACTATTGGCACACTCTAACTCTAAACTAGTCGTGAATAATTGCTTATAATCGTGTGCTGGACACATTAAGGTTTGATTTGTGATGCTCGCGGCTAATCGTTGAATCGACTGATAAAGTGCCTCGCTATCACTTACTTTAAAGTCGCTTCGACCGATACCGCCAATTTGTAATGTATCACCACAGAACACGTAATCAATAGCATTGGCTGTTAATTTGCCTGCGCTTGGCGTACCTAATAAATAGGCAACACTGTTGCTAGTGTGTCCTGGTAAGGCAAGTTGCGCGACAACTTTATTGCCGATGGTAATTGCTGGCGCAGTTTCACCATTTTCTAAGATGACCGTTAATGTTGAAGCAGGATCCCAACCCAGTTGATCATAGCTACCGGCAGGCATTTTCGTTGCTAAAATTTCGCGGATTTCCGCCGGACAATTGCTTTGCTGATCATGGATATGCGTCGCTAGAATCGCCTTTACGGTATAGTTTTGACACGATACCAGCGTATCAAATTTAGCCACTAACTCTGGCACTGGATCGATCAGCAGTACTTCTTTTGAATCTTTATCTATGTAACACCAGGTACACTGCTGATCGTAAATCCACTGTTGCAGGCCATTCACTTTTGAGTCAACGTTCTCATCGGTATCAGAAAGAATTAAGCAACTATTTCTCATTGCCATTACCGCATTTTTAATGGCAGTACAGGCATAATCAATTTCCGCTTGAGTAGAGGCTGGGCCAAACGACATGCGTATCGCGCCCTCACTCTGCCAGCTAGGCTTACCCATGGCATCAAGCACAAAACTACCGGTCACTTTTGAGCTACAAGCCGAGCCGGCACTCACCCTAATTTTCGCAGCATCAAATAAGTTCATAATGTCTTTGCTCGATAAGCCTTTCACCGCAAAGTTCAGCGTTGTTGGCAGTGAGCAGTCAAAATTGTGGTTGTACACAATTTCTGGAAATACTTCCGCCAGCGCCTTCGCTAATTGTGCCCGATAAGAGACTAAAACATCGTGTGACTTAAAGGTGTCATCGTTTTCATCTGCAAGCAGTTTAAAGATGGCATTTAATGAGGCGATACCAGGCAGGTTCTCAGTACCTGAACGTAACCCGTTTTCTTGACCACCACCGGCGATAAATGGCGTATAAGGTGCCGTTTCACGCACGTACATAAACCCTATCCCTTTCGGGCCGTATAATTTATGACCACTAAATGGCGCATAATCGATACTGGTATTTGACATATTAAGGGAGATTTTACCTAAACCCTGAACACAATCCACCATCCACAACACATTTGGATTGTTGTCACGAATCACCACTTCCAGGCCTTGTAAGTCCTGGAAAACACCGGTTTCATTGTTTGCTGCCATAGTACAAATCATTAATGCGGAGTCGACATTAGCGGCAATAAAATCAAAATCTAAAATACCGTCATTGTCTACCGGTATGGCGACAACTTCGGCGCCAATATTGAGCATTTGATTCCAGTGTTTCAATGTTTCCGGCACTGCTTTATGCTCAGTGGCACCGTAGAGCAATACTGGCTTTGATATATGATGAGGCGTTTGACGGGCCGCATTAAGCGCCGAAATAATTGCAGTTTGAATGCCTTCAGTAGCGCCACTGGTAAAGATAATTTTACCGTCTGTTGCACCGATCACCTGACGCGCTAAAGTACGAGTAGAATCGAGTATGTACTTTGCACGAACCCCGGTCATATGACTAGAACTTGGATTACCGTAACAAAGGTTCATGGTATGAATGGCAGCTGCAGCCGCTTGCGGCAATACCGGAGTCGTCGCGTTATTATCCAAATACACTTCGTTTTGCTGGGGCTGTATATCAGTAAGGTTTAACATGTGGTACTTCTAAATGTGGTTTTCAACAATTACCGCTTATACTAACCAATTATATCTTGTAACGCTAGGTTATAAGCGGTAGAAAGCCGGTTAATTTTATTAAAATCGCACTAAATTTTGGCAGCCAAACTTTACGTTAACGATATAAAAAAAGACCTTAACCAGGCATTAACATGTCATTAATTTTAATATTTTGTTAAAAACGAGAAATATCAAGATCTTCGCATATACTTATTAGAATTAATAAAAACAGTAGCAAACCGGGGATACCCTTAATGAGATATAAATCCAAGATCATTACTGCCGCAGTTGTGTCTGGAATATTTGCATCGCAACAAGCCAATGCCATAGACATTTTCAAAAATGATGATACTTCTATCGCGACCCGGGGCTGGCTTAGACTCACTTTACAAAGCACTGAAGATTCCGATGAAATTACCGATTCAGGCTCTCGCTGGGGCATAGATTTAACCCATAAAATAGAGGGCGACTGGAGCGCAGGGCTAACTTTTGAGTGGGCAACAAACTTTGAAAAAAATGCCAATTTGACCCTTTCCGGTGACAGAAGCGGCCCTTCAGGCAGTAGCGGAGATGCGTTAACTTCACGGCTTGGTTATGTACGTTTCGACCATGAACAATGGGGCAGTTTCGGTGTGGGTAAACAATGGGCCGTTTTTTATGATGTGGTCGGGGTAACCGATGTTTTGAATTATTATGGCGGTAATGCCACCGGAGCATATAATTTAGGTACCGACGGTGGTTTATCAGGAACTGGTCGTGCCGAACAGGCAATCACCTGGCGAAAAGCATTTGGTAACTTTAATATTGGCGTGCAAATGCAAGCTCAAGATGAGGCAGTAATTGCGAGTGCACCAGGCACAGAGTTGGATGGTGTAGAAGTAGCAACCATGGGCAACGGCTATGGTTTGGCGGTAAGTTACCAATGGCAAGATTTTGGCGTTGGTGCCGCGATTAATACCAGTGAAATCGATATTTCACAAACCTTTGGCGGTGGCAGTGCCGATGATCTCATATCCGGCTTTAGTGCAACTTATGGTGATGCCAACATCGGCTTTCATGCGGCATTGGCTGTGGTTACTTCTGAATATCATGAATTAGACAATGATGGTGATTATATCGATGCGAACGGCTCAGAAGTCTATATTAAATACTCAATGCCAAGTCGATTTGGCGTTTATGGTGGTTTCAATTTATTAGAATCTGATCAATCCGATAGCGATTATGAAATGTATTACAACTATATTGGTGCCGAATATAAATTTGATAATAATTTTGGCCTCATTTATGCCGAAGCTGTACTCCATGACGACACCAATGCAGACGGTAGTACCGGTAACGATGATTCTGAATTTGCTTTAGGGCTGAGAGTAAACCTCTAATAACGCTAAACATCTGTGATTTTATGCGCTAAAATACTGAGTACCGTTTATTTGCTGTATAGGCCAGTTAATGCAAATTACCGATCTTGCTGAAGAACAAAAAATCACGCCTCTTTTTCGTCTCGGTTTCCGCCCCTTTTTTGCATTTGGTGCATTGTTTAGTGTGCTGTCATTATTCATCTGGGCACTATTTTTAGCGGGCAAGGTATCGATAAATTTTTATGGTGGTGCTACGTTCTGGCATATCCATGAAATGATCTTTGGCTTTGTCTGCGCCATCGTGGTTGGTTTTCTGCTTACCGCGGTACAAAACTGGACCGGACAGAGAGGGTTATCGGGCACGCCATTGTTGCTGCTATTTTTGCTTTGGCTGTTTGGCCGAGTAGTAATGCTTTTTCCCGATGTTTTGGGTAACCAGATAAGCAGTTATATTGATATTGCTTTCCTGCCGGTAGCCGCAGTATTTCTGGCGCTGCCAATAATGAAAGTAAAACAAAGTCGAAACATGTTTTTTGTGCCGTTATTGCTGTTATTTACCTTAGCCAATATTTTAATGCATGTTGGAGTTAACGCTGATGACGTTACGCAAATCATACCCACCGCTTATATTGCAGTGATGCTGGTCACCTTGTTGATGTCGATTATGGCGGGTCGGGTCACTCCGATGTTTACTGCAAATGGTACGCAAACAGCAAAAGTGGCTCCACTGCCAGCATTGGAGCTAACCATTAATATCAGTCTGTTGTTATTGGTATTGAGTTATTTTTTAACCCCTTTAATGGCGGTCAATAGTTCCATTAAAGCCAGCTTATTTTTAGTTGCCGGCATTAGCCAAATGCTGCGCTGGCTGCGTTGGAAACCTTGGATCACTCTAGGCGTGCCACTACTATGGTCTTTACATGGCGCATTATTTTTTATTTGGTTTGGCTTAATCGCGCTGGGCATAGGCCACATCCATGATACATTACCATTAAACCACTTGTGGCATTTGCTCACCGTTGGCGGCATGGGCGGACTTATTTTAGCCATGATTTCGCGCGTGACATTAGGCCATACCGGTAGAGCATTAGCGCCGCCGAAAATCATCAGCTTTGCCTTTATATTAATGTTAATCGCCACAATCAGCCGAGTATTTGGCCCTTGGTTTATGTCAGAGCATTACAGTGTATTGATCAATATTAGTGTACTGTGCTGGCTTACTTCCTACGGAATTTTTATTATAAAATATGGTCCCATGCTGCTTACCCCTCGTAAAGATGGTCGTCCCGGCTAATACCAAATCAGAATTGCTATAAAACTAGTTTTCAGCTTAAAAGGTAAATAGATGCGCGCTGTTTTTTTAGATCGAAGTACAATTAGCGAAGATATTGATTTATCTCCGATTGAATCTCATGTCACGACGATCAGTTATTTCGAACACACGGCAAACGAGAAGGTAATATTTCGAGCAAAATTTGCGGAAATCATCATTTCAAACAAGGTGATGATCACTGCAGAAATCATCAACCAGTTACCCAAATTAAAACTTATTTGTATTGCGGCAACCGGCACTAATAATGTTGATTTAGTTGCGGCGCAAAAGGCTGGAATTGCGGTTTGTAACGTTAGCGGTTACGCCAATACTGCGGTTACTCAATACGTGTTCGCCATGCTGTTGGAATACCTGCAAAAAACCTCTCATTATATTGAAAATAGTCGTCATGGACATTGGCAAAACAGTCCTGTTTTTTGCCATTTTGGCTTGCCAATTAATGAGTTAGCGACAAAAAAAATTGCGATAATCGGCTATGGCGCCTTGGGCAAGCAAGTTAGCAAAATTGCCAAAGCTTTTGCTATGGAGGTATTGATTGCCGAAAGAAAATCGGCCAGCACCATCCGCCCGGGGCGAGTGAGTTTTGAACAAGCGATTAGTTCGGCGGATATTATCAGTTTACACGCCCCGCTCAGTATTGAAACCGAAAACCTGATCAATCAGCAAAGCATAAAAGCCATGCAAACGGGTGTCATTATTATCAATACTGCCAGAGGGGGATTGGTAAATAGTATAGATTTATTAGCGGCGTTAAAGTCGAAAAAAGTTGGCGCGGCAATTTTAGATGTATTAGAACATGAACCACCAGCGCATGATCATCCGTTGCTCAATGCCAAATTGGATAATTTGTTGATCACGGCGCATATTGCCTGGGGAAGTTTACAAGCACAGCAGCGCTTAATAAATCGACTTGCTGACAACATAAAAAGCTATCAGCAAGGTGTGCAATTAAACCGGGTGGTGTAGAGCAAAGAGAGAAGCAGCGATTAAGCGGCATCTTCCATCGGCAAAATGCGCTCACCCACTTTATTAAGAACCGTTAGATCACCTTCAAAAACAGCAAGGATAGCTCTATATTTCTTAAATGCGGCAGGAATGATCACCTTGCCGTTGGCAGCGTACGGATAATGCATAACTCGATGTTTCAGCACCAGGGAGCGATTGTCATAATAGAACACAGTAACGACTTTATTATCTTGTCGTTTCATCTTCTGATTACGATTGCTTTTCTCAGCGTATTCAATTTCTAGCGGGATACTTTCGCCATCACATACTGAGACAATCTCTTTATTATTTTTAAAAGATTGCGGGAGGATCACCCGACCTTTGTCTTGGAGTGGAAATTCACCGACGAAATGACTCAACTCTAAAGTATTTACATCGTAATAAATCACGGTGACGAGTTTGGTATTGTTATTTTTCATTAGCTTTGAACTCTTTTATTATAGTGATGTGGCTTCTATCGGTTATTAGGCTATAGAAATACGCCACAATTTATTAGAATCCTTCCAACTGTTATGACTAAAGTATCTAAACGGCAAAAAAAAATCAAGCTTTATTTTGTTGTAAAAATGTACAATTAATATTTTAAACGGCTGATTTTTAAAAATAACTATCTTTAATCTTGCCATAATGAAAATAGCCCCATTGCCCGACTCGCCTTAACGCAGGCATTGGGAATTTGGGTAACTGACGAGTATAAAGAGGCAAATTTGGCAGGTTAATGCCGATGATTTTATCTGCTAATCGTTTTCCCGCCTGAACCGCAAAAGACACACCATTACCACAATAGCCCATGGCATAAAAAACATTGGGGTTATCTTCGGCTTGATTGATATGCGGGATATCATCAAGCGACATGCAGATCCAACCCGACCAGGCGTATTGATATTGAATGCTTTGCAATGCCGGAAAGCTTTGCTTTAACACCGCTAACAACCTTTGAGCATAGTAAGGAACATCGGCATTTTTGCCGGTAATAGCGCCGCGACCGCCAAATAAAATACGATTATCCGGTAACTTTCGATAGTAGTATTTTAGCGCTCGTGTATCCATGACAACATTTGAAGTTAAAAAATTGCACGCTTGCAGTTGTTGCTCACTTAATGGTTCAGTCACGATAATTTGTGATAATACTGGCAGGGTTTTATTGGCGACGCCTGGGTGGAAATCTTTAGGCGTATAGCCATTAGTTGCAAGTATTACCTTGCTGGCGCTGATTTTTGCTTGAGGGGTAATAATAACTTGCTTACCTTTCTCCTGAGTAATATCAGTTACCGGAGTACCGGTATATATTTTCGCCCCGGCTTGCCGTGCCAGGTCTTGATAGCCCCAAGCCAGCTTTAATGGGTTAATACCAAAGCTGTCCTGAAAACGAATCGCGCCATGAGCATTTTCATCGGCCATGTATTGTTGATGCAACTCATTGCGTGTTAATACATCCACCTCATAGGCAAAGGTTTTTTGTAATAATTGGGCCTGCTTGATCAAACCGGGAAACATCGAGGGCTTATGCGCAACTCGGATATATCCTGGGTCTTGCTGCTCACAGTCGATGCCTTGTGCAATCAATGAATTTACCGTGTCGACCCCTTGACACACTTCGGAATATATACCGCGCATCACTTCTTCGCCCCAGCTTTTGGTCATTGCAGTCCAGGGCTTGCGGCCAGTGGATTTTAAGATAAAACCCGCATTACGACCGCTACACCCCCAAGCGGTTTGGTTCGCCTCTACCACTACGGCTTTCACATTATGCTCGCGCGCCAAATGCAATGCACAAGACAGGCCGGTATAACCCGCGCCAATGATGACCACATCGGTATCTATATCGTGCGTTAACTGACCATCCGATTCCGGAGCGTTACCACTGACGCTGGCCCAGTAACTGTCAGGGTAGGCGACATTAGTGCCTGGTGATTTATCATGGAGAGGATCGTACATAGGTCATTAATATTTGTAAATGTTACCCTTATCATGTCAAATTCGCGTTATAATTCAAAGTCAATTCCGGAATGAACGAAAATACCATGTTAAATTCAAGCACCATTGATTATCGGCCAATGCAAGAAAGTGACTTTGTGGCAATCATCACCTTAGGAAATTACGTCCATGGGGCAGGCTACCTGAATGCTGAGAATCTAAAGCAATGGTTTGATAAAGGCTTGAAGGATGGCCTTAATGCCAACTTTGTTGCGTATGCCGGACAACAATTAGTGGGGTTTCGGATAAGCTATAGTCCAACCATGTGGCATACCGACCAATGGTATTCCCCGCATTTGTGGCGAACCGACATGGGTAATACCGCGTATTTTAAATGTAATACCGTTGATGCCAATTTTCGCGGTTATGGTATCGGCTCGCAGTTATTAAAATTATCCATTTTTGAGTTACAACAACAAGGGGCAAAAGCGGGAGTAAGCCATTTATGGCGACAAAGCCCAGGCAATAGTGCGGTAAAATATTTCACCAAATGTGGCGGCGTGTTAGTGAAAGACCACCCCGACAAATGGTATCAGGACAGTGTTGATGGCTATCAATGCACCCTTTGTGGCAATGATTGCCACTGTGTTGCCGCGGAAATGATCATCTATTTTGATTAAATAAAAATCCAATAGCCCGTAGCCCGTAGCCCGTAGCCCGTAGCCCGTAGCCCGTAGCCCGTAGCCCGTAGCCCGTAGCCCGTAGCCATTATCAGGGTAAAAAATGCAAATATCAGAACGCAAATGTTACCCTGCTATTGTATCTTATTTTCTAAACAACATCACAAACCTATCAGTCTTACGATAAACCTTAGGGTCAAACGGACTTATCTCATAATCATCATCGGCGTTGGCCAGTAATTCAGACTGTTTGGCAAATTGAAAGCCATATTTTTTCAATTCTTTAATCACATACTCTGGCGCAATTCTGTGTTTATCTTGACTATACTCTATGCCCGTGCCGACAGGCGCACTGTGATCGATGACCAGTAAGGTGCCGCCAGGTTTAAGCGCTTTATATAATTGCTTTAATAACTTCTCGGCATCAATAGCCCAGCCTTTGGTCTGATGATACATGTCGTGATAGCCCATGACAAAAAAGACGCTGTCCAGGCTGTTATCCGATAAGGATAAGTCATCCGCTTCCTGCATGTATTGCATTACATTAGTAAGACTACCATCGGCCATGCGGGTCTTTAATTCTTTGCCAACATAAGCCAAATAAGCCTCGTTGTTATGCAATAACACTTTACCCTTAGGACCTACCACCTGAGATAAAAGTTCTGAGTAATAGCCACCACCAGCGAATAGATCCAATACCTGCATTTCAGGCTTAACCCCGGAAAACTGGATAATTTCTACCGGCTTGCTGGTTTTATCACGAAGCTTATCTTGCTCACTGCGGTGTGGGGTGTTTAGCAGTAATGCAGAATTTGCTAACGTTTGGGCACTAAAGGCAAACAACGCTAAGGTGACCAAAGACTTGAACGATAATTTCATCTGACTCTCAATAATGATTTAGGTAAACACGACAAATAATGTTAAACAAAGTAGCACAGCTAAGATGTTAACGAGCGACTGATTTGTAACAATTTTTTAAAAAGCAATACCAATTTGATTAAGTGTGTGGTCTACTTTTTCATGAGGGAAAATGGATAAATACAATGCATAAAATTTAGTAAGTAGTTATTCTACTTATCAATTTTATAAAGCAGTAGTTATTCGTTTTATCTCAAGCATCCATGCCTTCGGTTCTGAGAACTGCTTCGCAAAGAAGAATTGTTCCATACAATTCTTTAACCATTAAAAATGAGCAGATATTTAATCAACTTGGTATTTATGTTGCTGCTCTTTTTGCTGATCTTTAATTTGCCAGTCTATCGGTTGCTGTTGTTGGCTGAGCAGATAGTCATTTGCCCGAGAAAAATGTTTGCAACCGAAAAATCCACGATAAGCCGATAATGGCGAAGGATGCACGCTGGTTAAGACATGATGGTTATCCGTATCAATATGCTTACCCTTTTTTTGCGCATGCGCGCCCCAAAGCATAAAGACTACCCCTTGCTTTTGCTCATTAATAAGCTCGATTACCCGGTCAGTAAATTTTTCCCAACCCAATTTGGCATGCGAATGTGCATTGCCCTTTTGTACGGTTAACACCGTATTCAATAACAATACCCCCTGCTCTGCCCAATAACTCAAATCACCATGACATGGGATGTGAAAATTTGCTTGATCATTGTCTAACTCTTTATACATATTAACCAATGACGGCGGCACTTTTACCCCTGCTCTCACTGAAAAGGAAAGACCATGAGCCTGGCCTGGACCATGGTAGGGATCCTGGCCAATAATCACCACTTTGATATCGGTAAATGGCGTTAATTCAAACGCGTTATAGATATCTTCATCCATCGGGTAAATTTCGATCCCTTGTTGCCGTTGTCGGGCAATTTCTGCCAGCAGTGCTTGAAAGTAATCACGTTGTTGTTCTGTTTGTAACAACTCTTGCCAGTTCATAAATTCTCTACTTCTTGTTGCAGTTAAAACGTATTCTCAAAAGGCGTACGGCTTGTCGGGTAAAATATTAAAAGCTTCGGGCTACGAGCTACTAGCTTCGGGCAGACCTAGTATTATTACACGATAAGTGAACTAAACAAATACACAGCCCGTGGCCAGTAGCTCGTAGCTCGCAGCTCGTAGCTTTGAACTATTACCTTCAGGCAGACTCGGTATTGTTACACGATAGATGAATTAAACAAATACACAGCCCATGGCCAGTAGCTCGCTGTTCGCAGCTTTGGGTTATTAGTTTACCTGTGCTAGCAAGTACGAACGTAATTGTTGAAAATCAACGTTCATCTCTGAAGACAATATGGTTTCACCGCTGCAATCGGCAAGCTCTTTCGGTAAGCCTAACAGGCAGCCTAAGGTGCTCTCTACCGTTTCTTTGAATTTTGCCGGATGTGCCGTGCCTAAAAACACGCCAAATTCATCATCATTCAACCCGTATTTTAACGCTTTGTAAGCAACACTGGCATGCGGTTCACTGATATAGCCTAAAGAATTTAAACTGTGAATGCCCATTTGCGTTTGCTCTTCATCGATAGCTACTGAGCTTAAACAGTTTTTATCAACAATGCCCGAGTTTAACATGTGCTCAACCCGCGGCCAGTTATTGGGTTTCGAAACATCCATCGCGTTCGACATGGTGGCAATGGTGTCATTCGGTTGCCAAGCGCCGGTTTGCAGATATCTTGGCACCGTATCGTTGGCATTGGTGGCGGCAATAAAGCGCTTAATAGGCAAGCCCATCGCTTTCGCTAACATGCCAGCAGTTAAGTTACCAAAATTACCACTCGGGATAGAAAAGACTAAATCATCAAATTTTCCACGCTGACGATACAGTTGCGCAGCCGCTTCAAAGTAGTAACAAATTTGCGCCAATAGTCTGCTGATATTGATGGAATTAGCCGAATTCAGGCCAATTGCTTGTGCCAGCTCCAAGTCATCAAATGACTGTTTCACTAATCCCTGACAATCATCAAAGCTGCCATCTACCGATAAGGTAGAAATATTGCCACCTAACGTGGTGAACATTTTTTCCTGCAATAAACTGATTTTGCCCTTTGGATATAAAATGGTGACATCGATATTATCTAAACCGTAAAACGCATGCGCGACAGCTGCACCGGTATCGCCAGACGTGGCGGTTAAGATGGTGATTTTCTCGCGACTGTCTTTGGTAAATGTTTGCAAACATTGCGCCATAAAACGGCCACCAAAATCTTTAAACGCCAGCGTCGGCCCATGAAACAATTCCAGCACCGCATTTTTTTCATCTATCGATTGTACCAACGCCGGAAAGTTAAACGCATTGGTCACTATGCTGGTAAATTGCTCTAGGGTTAAATCATCTTCAACAAACGGATATAAAATTTTAATACTACGCTCTACCAAAGGCATCGCCAGCAAACTTTCAATGTCATCAAACTCTGGCAATTGCCTGGGGAAAAATAGCCCTTGATTCTTACCTAAGCCCTGACGTACGGCTTGCGAAAAACTTACTTCTTGTTCTGGGTGTTTTAAATTATAAAATTTCATCATTAATCCTCTAAAACCAAGCCTTCAAACTCAGTTTCTATTCTAACTAAATATACCAGGTTGATTATATCAACCGAGTTCCCTGAATATCTGCTTTACAGATATGGACAAACCCTGTTGGTGATTGTAGATAAAACTGACGCAAGTACTCACTTAGCTGTTCAGCTTTATCGAGGTTACTACAAGCAACGAACACCGTCGGTCCTGAGCCAGAAATTCCGGTCGCATCGGCACCATTGGCGAGCAAATATTGCTTGGTTTCAATAAATTTTGGTAATAAATGCTGGCGATAAGGCTCAGCGACAATATCACGGATATTGGCAAATGCCTGTTTCGCATCATTACGGTAACTGGCATCAATAAAGCTTGCCAGGTTTTGTCCGTAAGCAATAACATCGGCACGTGAATAACTTTCAGGCAATGCTTCACGTGCTGCTTTGGTCGACATCTCAATGCCAGGGTAGGCCATGATCCAATAATAATCATCAAAGGTAGGCAAACTGCGGGTGATAACCTTCTCATCAGTCACCATTAGTTGCAGCCCACCTAAAAAGCACGGTGCGACATTATCATAATGTAAACTACCGCTTATTTGCGCTTCCATTTGGCCCATCATGTTCAGCAGTTTAGCGTCATTATATGGCTGCTTATAGTATTCATTCAAGGCAACAAGAGCCGCCACAACCGAACAGGCGCTCGAACCCAAACCACTACCAACCGGCATCTTTTTCTCGAGGATTAAATCGACATTATCAACGGTTTTACCGTCATTAATCAGTTGTTGATTAAATAACTCCAGGCAATACCAAACAATATTATGTTTCGGATCACCTGGTAATTTACTGGCAAATTCGCCTTCTAAATGTAATCGACTGTCACTACCTGCTGCCGGTTCAATTTGCACGATATCCCCCAACAGCTCATCGCCAACCGGGGTAACAGCCATGCCTAATACGTCAAAGCCGACACTAACATTACCGATTGAGGCCGGGGCAAAAACTCTGATAGCCATTATAACTCCTGCTTCCAAGCCTGAGTGCGTAACACATCAGAAAAAACACCTGCGGCGGTAACGGCTGCACCGGCACCATAACCACGTAATACCAGTGGAATTGGTTGATAATACTTACTTAAAATAGACAACGCATTTTCGCCATCTTTAATCGCGTATAACGGGTGGCTTGCATCTACGGCTTCAATAGAAACCTGGCATTCGCCGTTGTTGATGGAGCCAACGTAGCGCAACACTTTACCTGCACTTGCTGCCTGATCAACTTTTGCGGCGAACTGTGGATTAAGCTCAGGCAATCGCGCCATAAAGTCATCAATGCTGCCTGATGAATCAAAATCATCTGGCAATACCGATTCCACTTTAATATTGTGTAACTCTAACGGCATACCGGCTTCACGCGCCATGATCAGTAATTTTCGCGCCACATCCATACCGCTTAAATCATCACGAGGATCGGGTTCGGTAAAACCATTACTCTTGGCAATTTCTGTTGCCTCGGACAGTGACATGCCTTCGTCTAATTTTCCGAATATATACGACAGTGAGCCAGATAGCACGCCGGCAAATTGCACTAATTCATCACCCGCTTTAAACAAGTTTTGTAACGTACCGATAACCGGTAACCCAGCACCAACGTTTGTTTCATATAAGAATAAGCGATTGGTTTTTTGTGCACACTCTCTTAATTTCAAATAGTATGACCAGCTATCGGTGTTGGCTTTCTTGTTTGGCGTGACCACATGAAACCCTTCCGCTAAAAAGTCGGCATACTTTAAGGCTAAATCCTCGTTGGAAGTACAATCAATTAATACCGGGTTAATTAAATGGTGATTGCGCACAAAATTCTTCACTGAGTCAACCGTCAACGGTTTAACATCGGCTTGCATTCCTTGTTGCCAATCGTGCATATCAATGCCCTCAGCATTAAAGCCAATGCCTTTACTATTGGCAATACCATACACTCTCAAGTCGACACCTTGCGATTTCAAACTTTCCTGTTGTCTGCCAATTTGGGTAAGTAATTCACTACCAACCACACCACAGCCGACCACAAAGGCATCGATGGTTTGGCGATGAGAGAAAAAGTTTTGATGACATACTTTTAACGCATCGGTACATTTGCGCTGCTCGATGACTACAGAAATGCTGCGCTCAGAAGAATCCTGAGCGATGGCAACCACGTTTACCCGAGCTTGTGCTAACGAGCTGAATAACTTGCCAGCAACGCCTCGTTGATGATGCATGCCATCACCGACTAACGAGACAATGGATAAATGTGACTGTAGATCGATGGGTTCAAGTAACTGGTTCAATAATTCCAATTCAAATTCAAGCTGTAGGCTTTGTTGTGCTCGGTAAGCATCATGGGAGTACACACAAAAACTGATACAGTATTCAGAAGAGGATTGAGAGATCATCACCATTGAAATGTTTTCACGACTCATACAGGCAAACACTCTGCTCGCCATACCCACCATTCCCTTCATACCAGGGCCCGATACATTAACCATAGTTAATTCATCAAGATTGGAAATGGCCTTGACTTGTTTTTGACCTTTATCTTCGCCAGAAATCAGTGTGCCCTTGGCGTCTGGATTGCCGGTGTTTTTGATCCAGCAAGGAATGTGATATTGGGCAATGGGACCGATGGTTTTTGGATGTAACACTTTCGCGCCAAAATAAGAAAGCTCCATCGCCTCTTGATACGATAAATGATCGAGTAATTTAGCATCTTTAATTAAGCGCGGATCGGCATTGTAAACACCATCAACATCGGTCCAGATTTCACAACATTCAGCATTGGTACATACCGATAACACCGCGGCCGAATAATCGGAACCATTTCGTCCCAGCGTTGTAACCTGACCGCTAGGCGCTACGCCAATAAAGCCAGGCATCAGTGAGATGCGTTGTTGATTAGGATATTGTTCAACAAAAAGTTGTCTCGATAGCACCAAATCAGCTACCGCATTAAGGGATGATTCATTGGTTTTTAGGAACGTTTCCGGTTCAATAACGCTCAATTGCTGTTCTTTGCCTAAAATGGCTTCCAAAATAGCGACACTTAAGCGCTCACCTAAACTGATCACACAGGCGCGTATATGATCAGGACAGTGGTTCAGCATTGCCGCACCTTCTAACCAGCGCTTTAATTGCTGTGACCAACGCAATAACGCTTGTTCTGCATGTTGGCGGTTAAAGTTAGTATCGGCATCAGCCAAACCATCAAAAATATTATTTACCGCTTTATATAAATGCTCCAAGCCTTGTTCAAGCTCTTCACCTTCAGTTAGGGTTTCGGTTAATGCGACTAAATGATTGGTAATGCCTTGTGGTGCCGACACCACGACAGACACTGGCGATTGCTGGCTTTTATTGGTAATGATTTCACAAACCGCTAAAAACCGCTCTGCATTGGCTAAGGACGAACCACCAAACTTTAGTACTCTCATTTTATTAACCTCAATAATTTAACACTGTTTATTTATGTTTCTCTATATTGTTTAGCAGATGCTAAACAATATAGAGAAACATAAATTAAAAAAGCCCGTGAACTTTGCAGGTCACGGGCTTCGAAAATTTTTTTTATTTTACACGTTAGCCTATGACCTCCATTCGGGTACGAATGGTGGTGGTAATAAGAATAATGGTTGCGTGCATAAATATGTTCATGCCCATACTTTGCCCTAGGTGCTATTTACTGTCAACCGCAAATTCAATGTAATTGCTTATAAAATATAACCAAAGCGATTCTATTTTAGTTAAATTATGGGAAAATCACCAATACAGGTGTTGCTGATGGCTTTTAAGCCATGTTTTAGCTTGTTTATAGTGAGGAAAGAATTGGTTTACCAACTGCCAGTATGCGCTTGAATGATTAAGGTGAACGGTATGGCAAAGTTCATGAATTATCACATAATCAATAACCTCAACCGGAGCCATTACCAGTAACCAGTTTAGGTTTATCCGATGTTTGCTATCACAGCTGCCCCAGCGAGTTTTATAATGTCTGATTTTAACCGCAGTCGCAGATAGCTTAGTGAACTGCTGTTGCTCTGATAATCGTTGCTGTAAAATGACTTTCGCTTGCTCTATATACCACTGCCGCATGGCAGTTTGCACTTTATCGGCAATTAAAGCAGGAGCAGCATCCCGCTTTAATAAAGTAACAACAATTTTATCATCAATAAGTTGCACATCTTTGCTACTGGCGTGTACTACTGCTAACGAATATTGTTTGCCGAGAAAATAATAGCGTTCGCCGTCAATAAATTGTCGAACCATACTTTGTTCGACAATTTGTTGCTGTTCATTAATTTTACGCCATAGCCATACCGATTTTTGTTCGACCAGTTCGGTAATTTGCAAATCACTGATTTGCCTGGGCGCGAGCACCCTGACTTTGCCAGATTTTACTTGCAAACTTACGGTTTTCCGCTTGCTACTACGTACTAAGGTAAATTCAGGTAAAGTCATTTAAGTAGAGTTAAGCTTTTGCCTTAGTGGATTTTTTTGCTTTCTTTGGCGCAGTTTTTTTTACTGCAGCGCTGGCTTCTGGTGTCGCAATTACCTCGTCTTCCTTTACCGCAGGTTTTATCACTTTAGCTTTTTTCGCTTGCAAGGCAACAAGCACTTCTTCGCGGTTTTTAGCAATGAAAATACTCACCTCCTCGACCATTTTCTCATTAAGCTCAAGTGCTGATTGATCAAACAAATCGGACAGACTGTCTGCCATATCGAGCATTTTGTCATACTCATCTGCAGCTTTCTTATCCATAAATGTTTCAACCTCCACCCCATTGCGAATGACTACAAAACGACTTTCTACTGCCATTATGATCCCTTAGTATTGTTTGGCCAATTTCAATTTTTGGCATTTAAAAGTATTTAGCGCTCCTGAATTACCGACAATGAGCGATTATCTTCAATTCAGGTTATCCAAGTATGAAGTGCTTTACGACGGTTACTTAACTGGATATTTAACCAGTACTCTAGCAGTTACATTCAATGAATGACAACAAAAAATTGCAAGAATGAACGGTAATTCTTGAAAAAGTTCTGTTTTCGCAAAAATAAATAAAATTTCATCGCAAAAAAACCGCCATTCAACCTGCATTTAAATAAAGAATAAGTGAATTTTTATGCACCGATGTAATGAAATGTTTCAATGGAAACACTCATTTTTTGCTGTTTTCTCAACAGAGCCTCTGATTTTATTAGTGTTTTGTTTGTTTTGTAAACAACGCTTTGAAAAAATCCGTTACACCTGGGGGATTTTCATTAACAACTTTTTAATAAAAATAAGCCACTATTAATGGGCAGCGGCAATAAATAACAAAGCCAAATTTAACAAAGCATCAGCAGGAGCAACATCATGAAAACATTAAAAGCACTAACTTTAGCCAGTATCACTTCAGTATCATTATTTGCAGCGTTTAACAGTAGCGCCGGAATGGACCCATATATCGAATCAGCGCTTATTAATGTGTGCAAATCAGCACAATCTGATGATCTCGGTGAAATGCGCAGTACGATTAAAGGCTATCATCTAAATGAAAAAACCGTCGCCATGAAAGTGGTTTGCAATGGTGAGAATATTATCAACTTCGCTGAAAACAGCGGTGCACACACTACCGCCAGTCATCTGGAAAAGCGTTTAGGTAGCCGTGAAATTGTCGACTTAGCACAGAGCTATGCGGTGAACTTTTAATCTGCCAAATTTTGTCTTTATGCCGACTAAATGTATGTACCAAGTCTAATAAGCTGTTTCCTGCTCAGTGAGGAAAATTTATTAGCATTGGTACTCCATACCTAATACTTTTAGTCGGCTATCCACAGCCATTTTCAACCCGGTAAACTCTGAATTCTTCATTAGTTGAGCCTGCGCATAAACGCGAGAGGCAAAATCCTTAACAGATAACGCATCATTGCCCAGGGCCAAAACGGCACAAAGGCAACATTCACTTCCCGCTCAACCGCCTTGATTATCGCCTTACAACCAACGTCTACATTGACAATAAACGGCAGTTTTTTATCTGGATTGGTTATCTCGGTAGCAATGTAACCGGGATGAATAGTAGTAACTCTTATTGGTGTGTCGAGTACATCAATTCGGATACCTTCGGTTAAAGATGCCAGTGCTGCTTTCGTTGCCGCATATACCGTCATCGACTTAGCAAAGCCACATTGCGAACTGACCGATGAAATTGTGACTAAGTGACCAAAATTCTGCTCTCTAAATATTGCCATTGCGGCTTCACATTGGACCAGGGCGGCAACAAAGTTAGTCATTGCTGTGTGTTTATTTTCAGCAAAGCATCCGGTGCCGATCGAGCCCCCTTGACCAATACCAGCGTTAACGATCACCCTGTCGATATTACCAAACTCCGCTTTTGCCTGCTTAAACACCGCAAACACTTGTTCATCGTTATTTACGTCCAGCTCGCTAATGCTAACGTGGATAGTTGGATTTATGGTTAACAAGGTTTGCTTAAGTTGTTCTAAATTTTCAAGTCTTCTCGCACATAAAATTAAGTTTCTGCCTAACGCGGCAAATTGTTTGGCCATGGTAAGGCCGAGCCCAGAGCTTGCTCCGGTGATGAGTATATTTTGTCTTTTCATCGGACCATAGATTTAAATTATAGATATATACATACTAGCCGAAAAAAAAATTATAAAGCAGCCAAAAATATTATATCCGTCCCTTTCATCGACAAAATAACCGGGCAACAATAACTTACACACTGCTGATAGTCTAAGGTTCGAACAAAACTAAGGCAGTCGAACAAATTTGTTAATTTATTGTTTGACGTAAGCAATAAACTTTCCTATTTTTCAAATTACAGAGGGTGAAATCTTCGATCACCGCATTTGTATTCTTATTATTGTTTGTTTGGTAGAGAGGGGAAGTAGTAATGTCTCGCAGCAAAATTATTGAAGATGCCGAATTAGGCCTTAGTGACGATGATTATCAAGACGATGTATCAGCAAATACTGATAACGACCAAGGTGGCATCGATTGTGCGAAAACCCGTAAACGTATTGACGAATTGCTGGAAAAGAAGCGCCTTAAAGAATTACTGGACGAAGACGAGTGGGAACTGTAAAAGTTAACGGCTATCCCCCAAAAAAAGGCGTATTTCCTGCCGAGTATAAATACATCCATGTACAAAAAAACCTGCCGAAGCAGGTTTTTTAATGGTTAACTTTTAATAAGATTAGAAGTTATAAGTCGCTTTTACGTAGTAGAATGCACCGTTGTAATCAAACGGACCACTTTCGTAAAATTTAGCACCAACGACACCATAAGCGCCATCTTCGCCTTTTTGTAACTCTTCTGCTTCTTGATCTAACAAGTTGTTGCCGCCAACAGTCAGAGTAATACTCTCATTTACGTAATAGCTCACTTCGGCATCAAGGGTAACTGCCGCATCAGCAGTCTCAGACCAGAATTCAGACGTATCATCGGCATGTACCGCAAAATATTCGCCAAAGTAATTACCACGAACAAACATGCTAACGTTATCCCAGCTTTGTGACACGGTAAACGTGGCACGATGATCTGGCATACCTTCTTCTAGACGACGCACTTTACCTTCATCTGTAGTTTCAGGGTTAAACGCATCTACCGTCGTTTCGTTCCAGTTATAAGCAAAACTGAATGCTGTATCACCATCGAATAATTCCATCGCGTAGTTGGCTACAACGTCTAGACCTTGAGTGGTGGTATCAAAATCATTGGCAAAATAAGTTACTGCAGAAATTAACTCAGGGTTTTGTACGCCCAATGCTTCAAGTTCTTCATAATCTTCCGGCAACACATCGATTTGGCTCGATTGGGCTAAACGATCGGTGACTTCAATGGTGTAGTAATCCACCGTCATGAAAAAGCCACCATCTTGATAGACCAAACCACCGGCGAAACTGGTTGATTCTTCAGGGGTTAATTCTTTACCACCATAAAACTCCGATAATGCCGCGGTAGGCGGAGCCAGGAAGGTTTGTATTAACTCGCCATTAACCAATGAGGTTTGGGTGTTTACCACATTCGCCTGGCCAACCGTAGGTGCTCTAAAGCCGGTACTGTGTGAGGCACGGAATGATAACTCATCGGTTAACGAAAACTGAGCCGTTAATTTATAATCTGTGGTACTACCAAAAGTATTGAAATCTTCATAGCGTACCGCAGCACCTAACATCAGATCCTCAGACACATAGGCTTCAACATCGACATAGGCGGCAATATTTCGACGAACATCGAGACCTTGTGATTCGGGACCAAAACCTTTGAAACCATGTGAACCTATGTTAAAGCCCTGATCGGCATAAGGCCCAGCTTTCCAGGAATTTTCTTCACCAGAAATAATCTCAAAGCTCTCTTCGCGCCATTCCAGACCCGTAGCAAAGTTGAGATCTTCATACATACCAACATCGATTCCGCGCACTAAATCAAAGTTAAAGGTTTTTTCTAACTGGATGTATTTACCGGTATCAAATGAGGTAGGGGTATCAAGACCTAACGACGGGTTGAGGGTATTTTTTAGATTAAACGAAGACTCACTGCGACCGACAGAGCCGCTTAAATCAAAGGTCCAATCGGCTAAAACACCCGTTTTAATATCACCTCTGGTTCCCATGGTTAATGAAGTATCGGTGATATTACCACCGAACGCCGGGGTGTAACCGCCTGGGAAGATTTGGTTCATCGAGAAACAGTTTGGATCGGCAACCATATCCATATACGCTTGGGTATCAAGAACATTAGGGACATTGGCAGGAACAACAGCACAAGTTCTAGCTGCACCAGAGGCCTGAGCGACATCCCCCACTAATAACGTTTCACCGCTATCAATTGAGTACACGTTACCACGATTGTGCGGGTTACGATAATAGAAACCACCGGTGACATCACGTTCTGAATAGTTACCGAAAAGGTAGAATTCTTTATCGTCGCCTAAATCAAGACCAATGTTACCAAAAATAGTAATATCGTCTTCAATTTCCGGGTTACCCCAAATTTGTGCAGGGTCACCAACAGCTGTATTACCAGCCGCGATCAAACCAGCAGCATCTGGACGTTGGACACTGCGGCTGGTGGCATCGGCATTTTTCAATTGGAAGCTAAAGTTGGCAAAGCCATCATCCGTTAATGGTAAGCCGATATTACCGTCAACAATGGTTAAACCACCATCGCCTTCGCTATACTCGCCATATTTAACCGACATGGAACCACCATCCCTATCGTCTTTTAAGACAAAGTTCATCACGCCGGCAATGGCATCTGAACCGTATTGCGCTGCTGCGCCATCACGTAGAACTTCCACTTGTTTCAAGGCAACCGACGGGATCACGGAAATATCTGGGCCTTGTGCACCATCGTTAACACCACCACCCTGGAAGGCAATAACTGAAGCACGATGACGACGTTTGCCATTCACTAAAATTAAGGTTGAATCTGAAGATAAACCACGAAGGTTTACTGGCTTGATTAATGATGCTGCATCAGAGATTGGCTGAGCGCGAACGTTAAATGATGGAATGGAACTTACTAGCATATCGAGCATATCTGAACCGCCCGACTTGGCCAGTTCATCACCGTCGATCACATCTACTGGTACTGGTGAATCGGCTACCGAACGTGGTGCGGCGCGTGAGCCGACAACGACAATTTGTTCAATATTTTCATCGACAACAGCTTCCCCTTCCTCAGCTGCGAATACTGGTTGACTACCTAGTGCTATACCGATGGCAAGCGCTAAATTTCTCACTGGAAATTTACCAGACATGTTGTTCTCCCTAGAGTTTTATGTTTAGTTTTCATTTGATTTTATTCGATTTTATTTAAATTTTTATTCGGTCGACTTTTTATTTTTATTTTCCAACTCCCTTTTTTTATACGCTAGTAACAATTCATTTACAACAGCTTAACAGCGATAAAAACGCTATTATGTAACAAATTCTTGCCACACAAGTTAAGTTCAACCTTGTCGGCCGGGCAAAAACCATCCGTTCCATGAGCGCGAAAGCTCAAAAATAACGCCGATAATTAACTACTTAACTGGAATATATAGTTTAATTTAACTAGCGTAGACCATTTATGTAAAAAAGCAAAAAATGGGTTAATAAGCATATAAATCAGTTATTTTACTGTTAAATGAAAAATCCGACTTTAAATTAACGATGAATAGTTAGTGAAAAACGGCATCCCACCTTATTTGCTCAAATACACTGACAATCATCCTTATCGGTAAGACAGATAAGATAAATAATTTTTATTGGTGAATAAGTTTTTTTAATTAGCAAGTGAGTGTTGACATCCGCCATTTAGACAGTTCATCACAGATTTTTAACTACCTGTGATCTGCTGAGGAAGGGAAGTTTAGTGTTGAAGCTTTATCTACGCCATGTTGCTCAATGCGATTGGTCGCAATTAAACACGTCTGTTGCCCATCAACAACGCTTGATTGGTTTTTGCCGTTTTTTTAATAAAGTTCCACAGCATTTCCACTCGGGCAATTCTTTTTCGGTCGGCTTGCGCGATCAAATAAAACTGTCGGACAATATCAATTTCATCATCGAGTAGCGGCTTCAATTCCGGGTCTAAATCGGCCATAAAGCAAGGCAACACCGCAACTCCCAAACCACTTTTTACCGCCAAATACTGACTGATCACGCTAGAACTTTTTAAAATAGGGACAACATCGGGAGCCAGATCTTTTACGTGAGACAGTTGTTCACTAAAATCGAGATGTTCAACGTAGGCTATCCAGGTCTGCTGGTTTAAATCTGATTTTTTGGTGATCGGGTTGTTTCTTAAATAAATATTGCTGGCATAAAGTTTTAACCGATAATCACAAAGCTTGCTCACCACCATCGAGGTTTTTTCTGGCTTGCCGACATTGATGGCAATATCGGCTTCATAACGAGTGAGATTTACCTGACGTGAAAAGGTGAGAATATCGACACTAATTTTTGGCGCCAAAGTGGCAAAATTGCGCATTTTTGTTGCCAGAAAAAAGCTACCAAACGCTTCCGTTGTGCCCAGCCGGACATTGCCCGAATCGCCTTTATTGATGCCTTGCAATGAAGCCACCGATGATTGCAGATTTTGCTCCATCCGCTTGGCCGTTTGCATCAGTTGCTGGCCTTCAACGGTGAGCAAATGACCGTCTGCGCCGCGTTCAAACAAACTGACTTCCAGAGATTTCTCTAAATGATGCAATCGCCGTGACACCGTAGATGAATCCACTTTCAGATTACGGGCAGCCAAAGCAAGCTTGCCAGTGCGAGCGACTTGTAAAAATATTTTTATATCATCCCAATTCATTAAACACCAAGGCTAAGTCTGTTTGGTATATGAGTGTAGCAAAACAAAAACCGAACGTCTTGCATTTTTGCAACAAGACCTTGCGCTCACACTATTGTTAAGCGGTAACTAAGCGTCTATCCTAAGTACAACCTTAAAGCCAGAGCAACAGCGCGTTTGGTAGGTAACCTGAACTCGGGATAAGCAGCACTCATGATCCATTGGTCAGGTTAATAAACATTTATTAAAAGGAAGCGAGTAATGACAGTTCGCCAAATTCCACTGATTATCGGTGGTGAAAAAGTTATTTCAAAATCTGAACATTGGTTAGACGTATTAAACCCGGCAACACAAGACGTTGTGGCGCAAGTACCGATGGCGACCATTGACGAGGTTGATGCGGCAATTGCGAGCGCGCATGAGGCGTTCAAAAGCTGGAGCAAAGTGTCGTTAACCAAACGTATGCGCATTATGCTTAAGTTTCAACAATTGCTGGACGCAAATACCGCTGAAATCGCTGAACTGATCACCTTAGAACACGGCAAGACTTTACCCGATGCCGAAGGTGAAGTGGGTCGTGCCTTGGAAGCTGTAGAAAACGCCTGTGCAATTACCCGTTTACAACTTGGTGAAATGGCCAACAATGCCGCAACCGGTGTCGATGTTTATACCTTAAACAAGCCTTTAGGTGTCGGCGCTGGTATTACTGCATTTAACTTCCCGGTTATGTTGCCGGCGTTTATGTTTCCAGCGGCAATTGCTTGCGGTAACACTTTTGTTTTAAAGCCCTCTGAACAAGATCCATCTGCTACCATGTTAATGGTTGAGCTTGCGCTACAAGCGGGCGTGCCAGCAGGTGTGCTTAACGTAGTTCACGGTGGTCCAGAGGTAGTGAACCGCATTATTGAACACGATGCGGTAAAAGCCGTATCATTTATCGGTTCAACCGGTGTTGGTACGCACATTTATAATCACGCCAGCAAACACGGTAAGCGTGCACAATGTATGATGGGCGCGAAAAACCATATGGTGATCATGCCTGATGCCAACAAAAACCGAGCAATAAACGATTTACTAGGTTCTGCATTCGGTGCCGCGGGTCAACGTTGTATGGCGAACCCGGTAACCATTTTAGTGGGTGAAACTCGTAGCTGGTTACCTGAGATTGCCGAAAAAGCGAAAACTATGGTCATTGATGCCGGTACCAACCGTGCTGCAGATTTAGGTCCGGTAGTGTCGCCACAAGCGAAACAACGCATCATCAAGTTACTCGATTCGGGTGTTGAACAAGGGGCCAATCTATTAGTCGACGGCCGTAATGTTGTGGTTCCAGGTTTTGAGAAAGGTAATTTTGTTGGCCCAACAATGTTCTCTGGTGTTACTACCGATATGGACATTTATACGCAAGAAATATTCGGCCCGGCGTTATGTGTATTAGAAGTTGAAACTTTAGATGAAGCCATTGCTATCATCAATGCCAACCCTAACGGTAACGGTACTTCAATCTTCACCTCTTCTGGCTTTGTTGCCCGTAAATACGAAAATGACATCGATGTGGGTCAAATTGGCATTAATGTGCCGATTCCTGTGCCGGTTGCTTACTTCTCGTTTACTGGCTCACGCGCGTCTAAATTAGGTGACTTAGGTCCTAACGGTAAGCAAGTAACGCAGTTCTGGACACAAACTAAAAGCGTTACTTCTCGTTGGTTTGAACCCGATCATCAAGAAGGCGACAAAGTACATACCACTATCAGTTTATAATTGTTTATTGGTAAATAACCTGAACCAGGTAAAGCAATACGCACATCCCGAGTTCAGATTATATAACGAAAAATGCCGCATTATTTGCGGCATTTTTGCACAAGGATGCTTATATTCCCGAGCCATGGAAGGTGGATAGGGAATGTTTGCACATGGATGTGCTTATACCCGACAGGCACTAGTACAAGACGTACGTAGGTACGACTGCATGGATGCAGAAAGTAGAGCGACGCAGGATGCCAAAGCCGAGAATAATGCAGAAGCAATTATCGAGGAAGCCTTTAGAGGGTGATTAGATGCGATTTAAGCCACTTCAAATATAAATAGAGGCCGAATTAACCGTAATTTTTTGCCGCTGCTACCGTATTTTTTAGCAAACAAGCAATGGTCATTGGGCCAACACCGCCGGGTACCGGCGTGATACCTGAACATTTATCTTGTACATCAGCAAAATCCACATCGCCAACCAATTTATTTTTACCATCGCGTTCAATACGGTTAATGCCGACATCAATCACAGTAGCACCTGCTTTTACCCAATCGGCTTTAACAAATTCTGGACGCCCAACGGCGGCAACCAAGATGTCAGCCTGGCGACAGATAGCCGGTAAATCTTGTGTTCGGGAATGGGCTATGGTTACGGTACAGTTTTCTTGTAAAAATAAAATACTGACCGGTTTGCCAACAATGTTAGAACGGCCAATAATGACGGCGTGCTTACCCGATAAATCATCACCTAAATGACGTTTCGCTAAAATCACACAGCCTTGTGGAGTGCACGGCACGAGAGCGTCACTTTCACCGTTTAACAAACGGCCAGAGTTCATCGCATGAAAACCATCAACGTCTTTTTCTGGTGCGATTGTGGCAATAATTTTTTGTTCATTGATGTGTTTAGGCAGTGGCAGTTGTACTAATATTCCGTGCACACTGGCATCGTTATTCAAGCTAGCCAGTGTCATCAACAATTCTTCTTCAGTGGTGCTGTCTGCAAGTTTGATCTCGTTCGAAATCATTCCTATGTCACGAGTTTGTTTTACTTTATTGCGAACATAAACCTGACTAGCCGGATCTTCACCCACTAAGACTACGGTTAAGCCTGGAGTAATGTTTCTCTCTGCTTGCATAGTTGCCACTTCTACGGCTAATTCAGCGCGTAAATCGGCTGCGGCCTGTTTTCCATCAATATTCATTTACTACTCCAAAACGACGACACTTAAACACAATTAAAAAATCTCGAGTATTTTACCTGTAAATGAACCAATAAAGAATAATCAAACTAGAGTAATTCAGTAAAATTTTCGAGCTTAATTGTGTTTCGACCAGAGTTTTTCGCCTTATATAGGCAGAGATCGGCAATTTTAATCCATTGCTCAGCATCTCGGCTAAATGATGCTGGCGCCAGCACGGCGCCAATACTTGCGGTGACTTTAAAGCTTTGTTGGTTTTCATTATAAATCACCAACTCGGCAATGGCGGTACGCAGCTTTTCCAGTTTTGAGAGCAAATCTTGTTCCGATATTTGATTTATCACCAGAATGAACTCTTCGCCGCCATAACGTGCAATTAAATCAGTGGCTCGGGAAAATTCAATTGACAAGGTTTCAGAAACCAGTCGCAAACATTGATCACCAGTTAAATGACCATGTACATCATTGATGTCTTTAAAGTTGTCCAAATCCAACATCGCCACGGCCAATGAGTTTTTATTACGAAATGCCAGCTTTTGAAATAAAGAAAAATTCTCATCAAAATAACGACGATTAAAAATACCGGTCAGCCCATCTTTTTGCGCAAGTTGAGTGAGTTTATCATTGGCTAATTTAAGCTCGTTGGTGCGCTGCGCTACTTCATCTTCCAGCTTGCGCTTATGCTCATTGATCTCATTTTTGTTCCGTTGCAGTTCATCATATAACAACACAATCTCTTTCGATGAATTGCTGTATAACGGTTTAAACTCAAATTCGTTATTCACCTCAAACTGCTGCAATTGCTTCATGATGAATTTTAACGGCCGGGTAACTTGCTTGCCAACTCTTTGCGCCAAAGCAATTGCGATTAAAAAGGCGAAAAACAATAAGGTGAAAGTCAATAGATATTCACGTTCAATCGAGGCGATAACCTTTTTTGAATCAAATAACACATAAAGATTCCAACCATGTTGCGTTTTCCCTTTAGTGAGAAAGTAATCGGTATCAGCATTTTCTGGATTAGCATTCTGCGGTAGTGCCACCAGCCCGGTATTTTTAAAGGTAATGTCTTGCTTTTTTTTGTATTCAAATACGTTCAATACTTCCAAGTTTAGCGATTTTGACGCGTAAATAATCGAGTTAGCCGCATCAGAAATAACGAAAGAGAACTCACTTTGTAAATTCTCAGGAATGATTTGAGCTAGGTTGGACAGGTTTATCGAACCTTGTACTATGCCGTCTGCATTGGGATTATTGGTTAAATAAAATGGCTTACTGATTGAGACAATGGGGTCATCACCAAACCCTTTTCCTCGTATCGCTTTGGAGATGAATACCGTATTGGAAGACATGTTGGCCTGAAAATATTCTCGAAATGACACGTTTGGAGTTTCGCCTGACTGCAGCAAGCCCGGTAATAATTGTTGTGGACTACTGGCAGAAATATTTCCTTTGTTATCGGCCAAAAACATGGTTCTAAAATCTGGCGAGTAGCGATGATAATTTAGCAATAATTGCTGTTGTTTAGTTTTATCGACATTACCTAGCAGGAGTAAGCTGTTTGCCGCGCCTTCAATGACCTGCACATGCTTGGCGATAAAATTTTCCGTCAGCATTTGCAAATACTGTTTATGTTCAACAATATTTTTTTCAATAATTTTATGCTGACTATTGAGTACACTTTTCGTGACAAAAATTGATGTTGCCATAATCGAAAAAGTGATTACCAAACTGGTTGCATAAACCAGTTGCGCCTTAAAGGTACGTAATACCCGGGGCTGCTGGCGAAATGTAAAAGCAAAAGTTTTCGGGAAAAAATAGACTATAAGACCGGCTATGCTGGTATAAAACAAACCATTAAATGCTTGTTTTATTAGCGTTAATAATCCAACCTGCTCCGACATATCGCTAAAATAAAACAGTATTAGCGCCGTCAGCGGCATGCCAATAAATAACCAGTACAACACATCCGCATATAATATGTACCAACCTTTTCTTCTGAATAAGGCGATAACAATGGCCTCTAAGCCAAAGGTTAGATAACCAAAAGGGTGGGAAAAGGAAATGACAAAGGCGGTGGTTACGATTAACGCTGAGAGTAAGCTGTAGAGCACACCAAAGCGCATCGCAACAACAACAAACGCGGCATTACCAATGATCAAGTGCAAATCGGTAAATAACGGTATCGGGTAGAGATTTATTACGAAGCCAAGCACAGAAACGAATAACACGAACAACAAAGGTTTTAATTGTTCCTGGCTATACTTCAAAGAAAACGTTTTCATATTTTTATTATTTAGTTTCAATACGTTGTTATTATATTTTGGAAAACCGATGAATTTTGCCAATGCACTAGCTTATTAAATACTTATTATCTTTTTTTATCTATAATTTATTAACAATATTCACAATTTTTTCTTTTCGTTAACATTCATCATCAATATATTAGCTTATTACGAGAGCAGTTGAAGGAAGCAAATGGCCAATAAAATAATAATAGCAATGGTCTTCGGCCTGATAATCGGCTTTAGCACTAATTTTACCTTGCCCGCGATAGAACTGGTTGGCCAAGGCTTTGTGATGCTGTTGCAGATGACCGCCCTACCCTATATTTCTGTGTCACTGATCTACGGTATTGGCTCAATGAGTCGTCGTCAGGGCAAGCAATTAATAAAATTTGGCGGTCTAACGTTTTTACTACTGCTAAGTGCGGTATTGTTTTTTATCGGCTTATCTCCGCTCGCCTTTCCCGATTGGAGTGCCGCGGCTTTTTACAGTGCGTCCAATCAAGCGCAAGCCGAACCTTTAAATATCTTGGAATTATTTCTCCCGGCCAATCCATTTGACTCATTTGCACAAGCCATCATCCCGGCGGTGGTTATTTTTAGTATTTTTGTTGGTTTGGGCTTTATTGGCCTGGAGCAAAAAAGACGCAGTTTGTATGTATTTAGAGACATTCGGGAGGCGCTTACCATAGTCACCAATTTGGTGATGAAACTGGCCCCCATTGGTGTATTTGCCATATCGTTAAATGCTTCGGCGACAATCGATAATAATCAGCTCGATGGTTTAATGGTATACATCATTACCGCCACAAGCATTGTGCTACTGCTGACCTTTATCGTATTTCCACTACTCGTGGCAACCATAACCCCATTAACCTATCGACAAGTTTTGTTTGCGGCAAAAGATGCCTTAATTACCGCATTTGCCACGGGCAGTATATTTATTGTATTGCCCGTAATTGCTGAGAATGTAAAAAAACAATTGAGTGAATACGCCAAAATACATAGTGAAGTAAAAAGACTGCCATCGGTGGTGGTGCCTATTTCATACAGCTTGCCTGTTGGTGGAAAGTTACTGGCAATATTGTTTGTCTTGTTCGCCGGCTGGTTTTCTGGGGAAAATGTCAATGTCAGCGATTATTTAAGTTTAATGATATTTGGGGTTATGCAATTATTTGGCTCCAGTATGATAGCTGTGCCTAACTTGCTTGATAACGCGAATATTTCGGCGAGTATGTTTGAACTGTTTATCGTTGCTGAACAATTAATTATTTCTCGTTTAGGCGCGTTATTATCGGTAATGTTTATCACCGTATTAGCGTTATTAACCACTCTGTTGACCATAAATAAAGTGAAATTTTATCTTCGCCCATTCGCCATACTCACGGCCTCTGCACCAATATGTACGATGCTAATATTTGTTATGCTCAGTGCCGTTTTTGAATTGATCAGCCATCCATATCAGGGCTATGAGAAATTCATCAATCGCAACTTATTAATCCCTGGCGCTGAGGCAAGATACTTAAGGGAACCGGACAGTAGTCAATTAACCAATGCTTTGGCGCAAACACAAAAAGACACCTTAACCATAATAAAGCAAAGGGGCTTTATTCGCATGGGCTATTACCGTGACTCCCTGCCTTATGCTTTTCACAATAAGGACGGCTTATTAGTGGGCTTAGATATCGAACTTGGTCATCTGCTGGCGCAAGAATTAGAGGTTGCGATTGAGTTTGTCTTAATTTATCGCAAGCAAACCAAACAGCTGTTATCTAATGGCTATCTCGATATCGTTTCCGGCATTCCTGTTACCCCGAAAAACCTGATTGAATACAATTTGACTACAGCCTATACCGAAGAGCCATTTTCACTGTTGGTGCGAGATGCCGATCGCCGTAAGTTTTCACACTGGCAGAAATTTATCGACAAAAAAGAGTTAGTCATAGGGGTGCCAGAGGCTTACTTTTACGAAGCAAGTGTGAGTAAAAACTTACCTAACAATACCGTATGGGAATTATCAACGCCTAGATTGTTTTTTCAAAAACAGGGAGAAAACATCGATGCGATGATGTATGGCGCGGCTGGCGCGTCAGCCTGGACCCTACTTTACCCTGATTATTCTGTGGTTACTCCGAAACCGCATGCTCCGCCTTTTGCTATCGCGTTTCCCGTGGCGCATGGCGACATTGCCTTCGAACGGTTTATTAGTTTGTGGATCACCATGAAACAGCGTAGCAAAACCATAGATGCGTTATATCGCTACTGGATTGAAGGCAAAGAGCCAGGGCGTTTCGTCAAATAACAACATTTTGCTCAAATAGCATAAAATTTTACAAATTGGTTATTTCAATTCAACGCCATAAGCAGTACATTAAGGTTATATAACTATCTGTAAAGATTACAAGGACAGAAAAATGCAAATTAAAGAATGGGTAGACGAATTATTCGAAATTTTCGATGAAGATAAAGATGGTGTAATTAATCGCTCTGAATTTGTTGAATTAATTGACTGCTTATTACAGCAAAAAGGCTTAAACATGTGTGAGAGCATTTTCCATAAATTTGATAAGAATCATGACAACTCAATTTCAAAAGAAGAGTTAACCGAGATGATCATTGATTTAGCGTTATAAACTAATCGTTAGATCCATAAAAAAACCAGCGTTTGCTGGTTTTTTTATGGATGGATGTAGATTTTAAGCTGCTAGCAACGAGCTACTGGCCACGGGCGGTGTATTTGATCAATTCACCTATCGTGTAGCAATGCCAGTTCTGCCCGTAGCCCGAAGCTATTAATATTTTGTACTTATACCCGGCAGGCTGGGAGCCTTTCGAGGGGGATTCACTCAAAATTTTTTCGTTACTAAACGAAAAAAGGCTCTGCAATTGCAGAGCCTTTCGAAATATGGTGCCTCGACCCGGAATCGAACCAGGGACACGGGGATTTTCAATCCCCTGCTCTACCGACTGAGCTATCGAGGCTTCAACTTTAAGAACAATCTTTCGTTGAAGAGCGCGTATCATATAGCGCATTTTAAATGTTCGCAACCTATTTTTAGATAAATAATTTCAGTTGCCTATTATTTATTCGATGCGTCTTAATATTGCTCGATTAAAGCTCAAAGTCGTCAAATTCATCGTCGGCGATAACACTGCAGATATTTTCTTTTACCGGTGGGTCGAGTAATGATGGCTGAACAATATCGGGCTCTGCTTGTTCAACCTTTTCTTTAACTGGAGTATTACGTCGTTTTTCTCTTTGTAAGCAACGTTTTATTACTTTTTGCTTTTCACTATTATTCAACTCTTTCCAGCCAAAGCGCTCTTCACGTGTGCGAAAGCAACCCTGACAATATCCTTTGTCATCCGATTTGCATACCCCGCGACAAGGACTGGGTATATCAAAAAAATCGAGTTGCAACTCTTGCATGCGAAACCTTTACTGCTCAGCGGCTAAAGACGTATTAAACCAATATGGTGTTATATATTTAAAGATACATGGAATTTACCATTAAGGCTAATCTCTTGGATCGGTGTCAATAACCTCTTCTCGTTTCGCGTTCGCGCGGTAAAACGATAATAAATGCTGGTGCGCACTGATATCGGCCATATTTCTAAATTGCACCCAATCGAGTAAACAGAATAAACAGATGCTGGGGTAATGCCACTCAGCAAAATCGCCAGCGGCACATTGTTTTTCAAGTTCGCTGAAGACTTGCCCTGCTCGTTGACGCTGCAAATTGAAAAACATTTTATCATCACTGGTATCTATTTCGCTCTTTGATAATAAAAACATCGAAACTAACGAGTCACTTATCGAATCAATTAGCGTTAAAGCGTTTTCTTGATGCCAGGAAATCGGTGTTAATTCAAATTTCTCGGTGATGTATCTGAAAATCACCCTTGAATCAAACACGTTAACCTCATCATCGACCAAAAATGGAACTTTCAACGTTGGGTTTTTCGCCATTAAAATTTTCCGACCATCGCCGGAAAATATGTCCATAACAGCAAATTCGACCGGAATGGCATGGGTAAAAATACGAATGCGACGCACAAATGGCGAGGTGGTTGAACCATATAAAATCATAATATTCCTAAAGGGAAGCTTAACTTGTTAGTGCCTATCAGCGTAAGACGAATACTATAGCTATATATCAATGGTTGTGGCAAGATCGCGCCGTTAAAATAAGTATGAAACAGTAAAGGTAAAAGTAATGAGTGATAATAAGCAAGTATCAGACAGCAACGAATTTGAAAATGAAGAGCTTGAACGCCAAGAGCAATTAGCCCGTGAACGAGTCGGCGATGACAAAGTCGATCAACGCCTTGAACAGTTGGCTAACTTAAGCATGGAAGATACCATGGAGCTTAAAGAGAAAGCCGATGCGTTTAATGCAGAACTTGCCAAAGCATCTGAATTTGCCTTCGACTCTACTGAGATGCAAGCCGTTGTACAACAATACCTTGCCTATACCACTTTCGCGTTATCCAAGTTACAAAACAAAGCGATTTTAGTGAATGCTGAAAAATTTAAGGCGATGGCAAACAGCATTGCTAACGATGCCGATCAACAAGCAAACTTTGAACAATTGGCACCAGGCTTGGCCCAACGTTTTAGCGATGCGATGATGCATTATGCGGAACAGAAGCTAGACTAGCAATTGGCCGCGGGCTACGAGCTTCAGGCAGCATGATTGAAGCCGAAGGATTGTTTACAATATTTACTTGGGCTTTATTAATACGATTAGAGCTAATCATTTAATATGAATCGAAGTCTGTATGTATTGGAATATAATTAATGATAGGAAAAATTACGCCATCTATTGTAGCGCGTAGCGCGCAACCCAGAATAAAAAAACCTTCATAATGAAGGCTTTTTTTATTTCATATAATCATCCACGATGATTATTCCCATTCGATAGTGGCAGGTGGTTTGCCTGAAATATCGTAAACTACACGGGAAATGCCGTCGATCTCATTGATAATACGGTTAGATACTAAGCCTAAGAAGTCGTATGGTAAATGAGCCCCGTTATGTCTGGCGGTCATGAAATCAAATACTTTTGGAGCATAAAAAAGCCTTCAAAATTGAAGGCTATTAATCACAGTGAGCGAATCAAACTAAACGATGATTATTCCCACTCGATAGTGGCAGGTGGTTTGCCTGAAATATCGTAAACTACACGGGAAATGCCGTCGATCTCATTGATAATACGGTTAGATACTAAGCCTAAGAAGTCGTATGGTAAATGAGCCCCGTTATGTCTGGCGGTCATGAAATCAAATACTTTTGGAGCATAAAAAAGCCTTCAAAATTGAAGGCTATTAATCACAGTGAGCGAATCAAACTAAACGATGATTATTCCCACTCGATAGTGGCAGGTGGTTTGCCTGAAATATCGTAAACTACACGGGAAATGCCGTCGATCTCATTGATAATACGGTTAGATACTAAGCCTAAGAAGTCGTATGGTAAATGAGCCCAGTGCGCGGTCATGAAATCAATGGTTTCAACTGCACGTAACGATACAACCCAGTCGTACTTACGGCCATCGCCCATAACACCAACCGAGCGTACCGGTAAGAATACGGTAAATGCCTGGCTTACTTTGTGATATAGCTCATGCTTGTGCAATTCTTCAATGAAAATAGCATCGGCGCGACGCAATAAGTCACAGTACTCTTTTTTCACTTCGCCAAGCACACGTACCCCTAAACCCGGTCCAGGGAATGGGTGACGATATAACATGTCATACGGCAACCCCAGTTCTAAGCCAATCTTGCGAACTTCATCTTTAAATAATTCACGAAGCGGTTCAACTAACCCTAACTCCATATCATCTGGTAAGCCGCCAACGTTATGGTGAGATTTGATCACATGAGCTTTACCGGTAGCAGAGGCCGCAGATTCGATAACATCTGGATAGATGGTGCCTTGTGCTAACCATTTCGCATTGCTTAATTTTTTCGACTCTTCATCAAAAACATCAACAAATACGTTACCAATAATTTTACGCTTCGCTTCCGGGTCGGCTTCACCGGCAAGACGATCGAGGAATCGGTCTTCAGCTTTCACATGCACTATGTTCAAACCAAAGTGATCGCCAAACATGTCCATCACCTGCTCGCCTTCGTTCAAACGCAATAAGCCGTTATCGACGAATACACAAGTCAATCTGTCGCCAATGGCACGATGTAAAAGCATCGCAACTACTGATGAATCGACACCACCAGATAGACCAAGTACCACTTCATCATCGCCAACTTGCGCTTTCATTTTGGCAATCGCATCTTCAATAATGGAAGCTGAGGTCCACAATTTTTCACACTTACAGATATCAACCACAAAGTGTTCAAGAATACGCATACCCTGTTTGGTATGGGTGACTTCCGGGTGAAATTGCACACCGTAGAAATTCTTTTCTTCGTTCGCCATCGCTGCATAAGTACAGCTTGGGGTTTGTGCGATAGTGGTAAACCCGGCTGGAATTTGAGCAACTTTATCACCGTGGCTCATCCACACATCTAAGGTAGCATTGCCGTTAGCGCCAATAGCATCTTCGATATTTTTAAATAACGCCGATTGACCTACCACTTCAACCGCGGCATAACCAAATTCTTTATGCTGGGAGCTTTGTACGCCACCACCTAATTGCTCGGCCATGGTTTGCATGCCGTAACAAATACCAAATACCGGCACGCCAGCATTGAACACATACTCAGGAGCGCGCGGTGAGTTTTCTTCGGTTACCGATTCCGGGCCACCGGCTAAAATAATACCCGATGGATTGAAACTTTTGATTTGCTCTTCGGTTACGTCCCAGGCCCAAAGCTCACAGTAAACACCAATTTCACGCACACGACGGGCAATTAACTGGGTGTATTGTGAACCAAAATCTAATATCAGAATTCGATGGTCATGAATGTCTTGACTCATTGTGTCTCTTCTCTTTTTCAGTGATAAAACCGGGCTTACTTCTTATTGCCGCTTTTAATATAAAATAATTAAAATTCATTTTGTGTATGTTTGGGCGAGGAATTTGGTTCTAGTTCGGCTTTTAGTGCACGGAGTTTGCTTTTGCAAATGAGTACACGAAAAGTCGAAATAGGGACAAATAACCGCCCCAACATCACAAAATTAGCCCAATCTATAATTTGGAGCTTCTTTGGTTATGGTTACGTCGTGGACGTGCGACTCACCCATACCGGCAGAAGTAATTTTCACAAACTGTGGTTTAGTACGCATTTCTTCAATATTGGCAGAACCGGTTAAGCCCATGGCCGAGCGAATACCGCCAATTTGCTGATGAATGATTGCCGCCATCGGACCTTTATAAGCAACACGGCCTTCAATGCCCTCAGGTACTAACTTGTCGGCATCATTAGATTTTTGGAAGTATCTATCTGAAGAACCTTCTTTTTGATTCATCGCACCTAATGAGCCCATACCACGGTATGATTTGTAGTAACGACCTTGATAAAGCTCTACGTCACCTGGTGCCTCTTCAGTACCTGCTAACATTGAACCAACCATGACACAGTGCGCGCCAGCAACAAGGGCTTTCGCGATATCACCAGAAAAACGAATACCACCATCGGCAATTACCGGAATGTCTAAGCCCGCCAAACCTTTTACCGCTTCAGAAATCGCGGTGATTTGTGGTACTCCACAACCGGTGACAATACGAGTCGTACAGATAGAACCTGGGCCAATACCTACTTTTACCGCATTAGCACCAGCATCTGCTAACGCTTTTGCGCCTTCTGCTGTAGCAATGTTACCGGCAACAATTTGTAGATCAGGGTACGCGGCACGAGTGGCTTTCACTCTATCGATAACACCTTGAGAATGACCGTGTGAAGTATCGATAAGAAGAATATCAACACCCGCGTCTACCAGAGCAGCAATTCGCTCATCAGTACCCGCGCCAACACCTACAGCAGCACCAACACGTAAACGACCAAATTCATCTTTACAGGCATCAGGTTTGCTTTCTGCTTTTTGATAATCTTTTGCGGTGATCATACCGATGATTTCATCGGCATCATTCACCACAAGTATTTTTTCAATGCGATTGATGTGCATTAAATTTAGAATCTCTTCACGCTCGGCATGTGCTTTCACGGTGACTAACTTATCTTTCCCCGTCATCAGATCGGCCACGGTTTTATCTAAATCCGTTTCAAAACGCAAATCACGAGAGGTGATGATACCAACCAGATTATTAGCGGCATCGACCACAGGAAAACCGGAGAATTTTAATTGTTCGGATAACTTCAATACTTCAAGAATGCTAATGTCTGGACTAACGGTAACAGGATCTGTCACAATGCCACTTTCGTACTTTTTGACTTGACGAACGTTGGCAGCTTGTTCCGCGATAGTCATGTTTTTATGTACAAAACCAATGCCACCTTCTTGCGCAAGTGCGATAGCTAAACGAGCATCGGTAACTGTGTCCATAGACGCAGATAAAATTGGCACATTTAGTTCAATTTTGCTGGTAAGTTGGGTTTTTAAATTCGCAGTGTGTGGTAATACCGTTGAATGAGCAGGTACAAGTAGTACATCATCAAAGGTTAGGGCTTCTTGAGCAATTCGTAGCATGGCAATATCTCGCTTATGTGGGAGTAGTACTCACTTTTTAGTGGAGTAATAATTGCGAACGGATTTTAATCGTTTTCAAGGCCAAGGTAAACTGATATTTTGTAAATAAGCCGTATTTTATTAAAAAATTAACGAAAACATCATAATGACGCATGTAAACGCCCCGCAACAACACATTTTACAGGTAAGTGAGCTCACCAAAAAAGTACGTTTTATCTTGGAAAGTGAGCTGAGAACACTATGGTTATGTGGTGAAATCTCAAACTTCATCGCCGCCAGCTCTGGTCATTGGTATTTATCGTTAAAAGACAGTAAAGCACAAGTTCGTTGTGCGATGTTTAAAGGTAACAACCGCTACACCCGAATAAGACCGCAAAACGGTCAGCAAGTATTAGTGAAAGCGAAAGTATCTTTGTATGAACCGCGCGGTGACTTTCAACTGATTATCGAGCAAATGGAAGATGCTGGCGACGGGTTGTTAAGGCAAAAGTTTGAGTTATTAAAAAACCAACTGCAAGCCGAAGGCTTATTTGATCAACGTTACAAACAACCGCTCCCTGATTTTGTCAAAACCGTAGGTATAGTGACCTCGAGCACCGGCGCGGCAGTTCAAGATATTCTCACCGTGTTGAAACGTCGCAACCCGAGTATTGAGGTGATCATCTACCCAACCTTGGTACAGGGCGACGCTGCTAGTGAGTTAATTAGCGACGCCATTTATGATGCCAATGAGCGTGATGAATGTGATGTCTTAATTGTTGGTCGTGGTGGCGGTTCATTAGAAGATTTATGGGCGTTTAATGAAGAGCCGGTGGTGCGAGCCATTTTCGATTGTGATATTCCGGTGATCAGTGCCGTGGGTCATGAAGTCGACACTGCACTTGCCGATTATGTCGCCGATATGCGTGCCCCGACCCCTTCCGCTGCCGCAGAGTTGGTATCAGACGATAATCAACATTTACTCACTAAAATCCAACATTACCGACAAAAACTGGTGCATTTAATTAACCACAAACTGCAACGTAGCAGTGCACATCAGCAATTACTCAACCATAAGTTGGCGTTAACCAGCCCAGAACAACAGTTACGTGGTCAGCAGCAAAAAGCCGACGATTTACATGCACGTTTGTTACAAAGCCTGAACGTTCAGCAAAGTCAGCTGCAAACCTCTATCGCAATGTTGCAACAACGGTTAATGGCGGCCTCCCCTAAGCAAAAAATCCATCTGGCACACAGCAAACTTGACGATTTTCAGGGTCGTTTGGTTAGAGGTTTGTTGCAGTGTAAAGACAACAAGCAGCAACAGTTGGCCAGAGTTGCGCAAAACCTGAATATTGTTAGCCCGCTTGCCACCATCGCCCGAGGCTACAGCATAACGCGTGACAGTAATGGCAGAATCATTCGCAGTCTCGAGCAAGTTGCCATAAACCAAACGGTGACCACTCAAATAGCGGATGGTCAAATAGAAAGCGTGGTCACCAATAAACAGTATAAAGCAACGGCCGATTAGCGTTAGCTGAAAACTATCTAACCTGAACTCGGCATACCCGACAGAGAAGCAGCTACACTTAATAATGACCTGAGCTTGAGCTCAGGTTAGATCATAGTTTCTTTCTGTCAGGTATCGGCAAATGATTGTTAGGCGATTTATCTTAATATTGCTATTCGGCTTGGCCATTTCCATCCATGGTTGCGATGGTGAAAGCAGTAGTAACAGCCAAGATAAAGTTACCGGCGTATGTTCCAACCAGGCAATCCCCTTTGATCAAACTATTTTCCTGCAAAATGGTTACCACCTTTATCTCATTGGCGATACCGGTACCGGCGATAGCAATCAAGTATTCAGTGCTGAAATTTTGGAAAAATACCATCTGCAATACCCACTGGATGCCATCATTCACAGTGGCGATATTTTTTATCCCTCTGGTATTGACCGCGCATCGGAGGCTAATGTCGATGATAAATTTCATGGCATCTACGACAATCTGGCTGTTGATAATATTCCCTGGTATCTGGTTGCAGGAAATCATGATCACGAAGGCAGTATTGCCGCACTGCAAGACTTTGCCGCCCGGTCGCCATTGTTGAATTATCCCGGCCGATATTTTTTGCATCGATTGCATAAAAACGAGCTGAGTTGGCCGCTGAACCTGATTGCTACCGACACCACTCCATTTACCCATAATGCCAATCAGCTAGAGCAATTAGCCTGGCTCGAGCAACAACTGGCGCAACATCGGCAACATATCAATATCGTGTTTGGTCATCACCCGGTTTTTTCTAATGGCAGTCATGGCGATACTTTGCCGTTAAAAGCCAGTTTTCTCGATTTACTGACGTTTTATCAGGTACCTTTGTATTTATCAGGCCATGAACACAGCTTAGAAATTCTGCAAAACAAAGCCGGCCCAACATATTTGATCAGCGGCGCCGGTGGACAAAAATTAAGAGCGATTGCATGTGCTAAAAACTCGCTTTACGCGGCTCAAGAATATGGTGGTATTGCCATGTTCATTACCTCAACAAATATTTGGTTAATACCGGTGACTCATACGTCATTGGTGGTGATGTTCCAATTGCCATTGCAATAACCAGAGTTAACGCTAAAACAGATAGCTCATCGATATTCGGTATTCATTAGCGTCGTGATCAAATTTATCGTTATAGGCAAAAACAACACTCGCACCGATTTGCCAGTTATGATCAAAACGGTAACCATATCGACTGTTGATAAAGTAGCGATTGTTATCATAAAGCTCTGCCGTTTCTATCGTCAGATCAAGACCATGATTAAATGAAAATTGGTAATTCGCATTTAGCGCGACAAGATAACCAGTTTCACTGTTTTTACTGCTAAAAAGGTTCGCTTCCTGTTCTAACTCTTCTCTGACAATCCCCGCGTACAACGACCATTCTAAAAACTCATTTTGAGCCAGCCGATAAGCCAGTAACAATTGCTGTTCTTGATAGGTAAAGTCACTTTCACCGACTTGTTCTTGTAAAAATAACAATTGTGCGGTTAACAACCAGGAATTGGCGAAGGATTTTTTAGCATTAAGTGCCAAGCCATCCAACCGAATACTTTGTGCTAGCGAAACCTGCCGTTCGATGCCAACAGATAAGCGGGTAACTGGCTCTAAGGGTTGAGAACAAACAGGCAAAGTAAAACTCGCCAGGCCAGTTACCAACACGATACTGATTAGCCTTGTCAGGTAGAACATAGCACCTCAATGAAAAAAATTTACAGTTAAAGATTAAATTCAGCGTCGAACATATGACAATAATCAGTATAGCTACGACTGTTTCTTTTTTTCGGCAAATGTTACACTCAGCGCCACTTATTTGATTATGGATTTAACACCTTGCCACACTCTAGTGAAACATTCCCGCGCGCTGGCTTTCGCCGCCGTTTAGGCTCATACGTTTACGATGCGTTAATGGTATTGGCAATATTTATGGTCGCCGGGTATCTCGGCATTGGTATTTTAATATACCTGGATCACCTCAACGTGATTGCCATTGTCAGAGCTGAGTTTGAAATTGACTGGCATCAGACCGACACCATCTACTATTACGCTTATCATGCCTGGAATTTGGCCTGGGTCAGTTTTTTCTTCATTTTTTTCTGGAGTAAAAAGGGGCAAACCATTGGCATGCGCGCCTGGCGCTTAAAAGTGCAAAATCAAGATGGCAGTTTGATTTCGAAAACCACGGCAATTAAACGCTTGTTATTTACTTTACTTGGCTTGGGCAATTTAACCGTAATTGTTGATCGTAAAAACAAACTGTCTTTGCAAGACCGATTAACCAAGACCGAAGTTATCGTGCTAACCCTCGATGCTAGCAGAGCGAGATTAAAATAGCGTTGCCATCGTACACACCTCGAAAAATAGCACCGTCTTCCCATCATGCTTTTGGATGGGATATCATTTCGGTTATAAAGAAGCTTTAAACGATAGTTCCACTGCACGCTCAGGGAGATCCCGTTCAAAAACATAACGGGATGACGGCGCTATTTTTTAAAGAAAAGTTTTCTTTAATTACGCCTTTCTGCGTAAAAAATAAACTGCCACCATGACGAACAGTAAACTTGGCAATACCGCACCGATAAATGGCGGCACCTGAAAGGTTAAACTGATAGAACCAAACATGCGATTGACGAAATCATAAGTAATGCCGGTGCCTATGCCCATCATTATTCTTGCGCCCATTGACACTGACCGTAATGGCCCGAAGATAAATGACAAGGCAACGAGTAACATTACCGCAACGGTAATGGGTTGCATAATCTTACGCCAGAATGCCAACTGGTAGCGGCTGGTATCTTGCTGATTCTCTTTTAAATAATCTAAATAGCTGAGCAACCCCTGAACCGACAGTGACTCTGGTTTTACCGTCACCACACCAAGTTTTTCCGGGGTTAAGGTTGATTGCCACTCTTGGCTTGGCAATGTTTCACTATTGATTTTTTGCTCACTAAATTCTGATATTTTAATGTTTTGCAATAGCCAGTTATTTCCCGACCAAATCGCACTGCCTGCCGTTAACCAGCGTTGCATTTTTAAACTATCATCAAATTTATATAAAGAAATGCCCTTTAATGTGCCGGTATCGGCAACCTCGGTAATGTGCACAATAAGTTCGCCGTCTTTGGCCCATACGCCATTTTTTGCCGAAATTAGACTGCCCTCAGATATGGCCTGTGCTCGTATTTCTCTGGCGGTCGCCTCCCCTTGTGGTGCCAGCCATTCACCAATAGCCATACTCATCACAATTAAAATCGCCGCGGTTTTCATTACCGATTTAACGATTTGTAATTTTGATAAACCCGCAGCTTGCATTACCACCAACTCGCTATTATTGGCCAGCATGCCCAGGCCAATTAAGCCGCCTACCAGAGCCGCCATCGGGAAGAATATTTCGATATCTCTCGGGATTGAGTAAAAGGCAAATAACGCCGCATCTAGTAAATCGTAATTGCCGCGACCAATGGCACGCATTTGTTCAACAAACTTAATAATGCCACTAATGCTGACTAACACCGCTAAGGTTAAAAAGGTGGTAGTGGCAATAATTCGGCCAATGTAAACATCTAATAGCCGCATTAGCTTTTGCTCCTGCCAAATTTGGCTTTCAATTTTTTGCCGCTGCCACGACTTTTCAGTAATAAACTCCAACCTAAAAATAGCGCGGTTAAATGAATTGGCCATAAGCCAACTTGTGGGGCAATTTTGCCATCATCCATGGCCGAACGCGCGCTGGTAAGCAATAGGTAATACACTAAAAACATCAATAACGCCGGAAACATTTTGGCAAACTTACCCTGACGAGGGTTGACGACACTTAGCGGCACCGCGATTAAGGTTAACACTAACACCAGTATTGGAAATGCCATGCGCCATTGCACTTCAGCCGCGGCCTCATGAGATGGGTCCTGCATTAATTGCAAGGTTGGAATCGCCGTTAATTTGCGGCGCCGCTCTGCCACTTTTTGCTCTTTGATCTGCATTTCATAACTGGCAAAAGACAGAGTTTGAAATTCATCATTGAGGTTATTCTTTTCGTAACGACTCCCCATTTCCAGCACTAACCGTTGTGCGCCTTTATCGTCTTCAATTACCTTGCCCTTTTGCGCATAAATCACATTCACTAAATCCTGCTTACCACTGTCATCTTTGGGTAACTGGGCGACAAATACTTTTTCTAATTGGTTGTCATCGCTAATGTTTTGAATAAACACCACGGCTTCATCATTGCTGGTTTTTTGAAAGCGGCCAGCGGCTAATGCCGACAAGCCGACGTCTTTTGAAAGTTGCTCTTTTACCTGATATTCCGTTTCTGTGGCGAGTGGTGCAAGGTACAAAGTGAACGCACCGGTGATAATGGCAGTGATCACTGCGGCAACCATAGTCACTCGTACCACATACCATTCACTGACCCCACAGGCGTGTAGCACCGACATTTCATTTTCCGCATACACCCGGCCATAGGCGAGTAAAATACCTAAATACAGGCTAAGCGGTAACATCACCCCCATAAGATGGGGAATGGTTAAGCCCATGAAGGTTAACACCATCTGCCCGGGGATATCACCATCGGATGCATCGCCTAAGATGCGGACAAATTTTTGACTAATAAATATGGTCATTAGCACTAAGAAAACACCTAGTTGCGTTCTGCCAACTTCATTTAACAAATATCGAAAAATAATCACTGATTTAATCCAAAAAACTTAGTTTTTTCTGACAACTGGCCAATTTTTGAGTAAACTTACCGTTTTTATATATAACTTAATTTTGCTTTGTGTTTCAACTTTGCCACAACATCAAGGCAACACTGCTGAATCTGGCTATACTACAAGGTATTATAGTAACAGAAACAAAACTGAAGACCTTATTAAGTCTATCTGTTAACGGTCGATTTTAGCAAGTTGAAACGAATAAATTAAGTCAAAAACAAGTAATTAAGCATTAAATAGGAGTATTCATGGAGTTCAGTGTAAAAAGTGGCAGTCCAGAAAAACAACGCAGTGCCTGCATCGTAGTTGGTGTTTATGAGCCACGTCGTTTATCAGCTGTAGCTGAGCAACTTGATGAGATCAGTGGCGGCTATATTTCTAACCTGTTACGTCGCGGTGATTTAGAAGGAAAATCTGGGCAGATGTTATTATTGCATCAAGTACCCAACATCCTCAGTGAACGCGTATTATTAGTCGGCTGTGGCAAAGAACGAGAATTAGATGAGCGTCAATATCGTCAGATTATCAGCAAAACCATTAATACCCTGAACGAAACCGGCTCAATGGAAGCGGTTTGTTTCTTGTCTGAGCTGCACGTCAAAGGTCGTGATACCTATTGGAAAGTTCGTCAAGCCGTAGAAGCGACACAAGATTGTTTATACAGCTTTAATAGCTTAAAAACTCGCAAAGAAGAGCCGCGTAGGCCGTTGCGTAAAATTGTATTTAATGTCCCTACTCGTCGTGAGTTGCCTCTTGGCGAACGTGCCATTAACCACGGTTTGAGCATAGCTGCCGGCATCAACGTATGTAAAGACGTTGCCAACCTGCCGCCAAATATTTGTAACCCGGCATACCTTGCCGAGCAAGCGAATCAGTTAGCCACAGATTACGACAAAGTCAGTACCCACATAGTTAACGAAGCCGAAATGGAAGAGTTGGCTATGGGCTCATACCTTGCCGTTGGCCGTGGTAGTGTGAATGAATCGCTGATGAGTGTGATCACCTATAACGGTGCCGGTGACGATTCAAAACCGGTAGTTTTGGTGGGCAAAGGTTTAACCTTTGATTCCGGTGGTATTTCATTAAAACCCGGCGAAGCCATGGATGAAATGAAATATGACATGGGTGGTGCCGCAGGTGTTTTAGGGGCAATGAACTCTTTAGCTCAGTTAGATTTACCAATCAATGTTATCGGTGTGTTGGTAGGTTGTGAAAACATGCCTGATGCCAATGCCTATCGTCCTGGCGACATTTTAACGACAATGTCAGGGCAAACAGTAGAAGTGTTAAATACCGATGCTGAAGGCCGTTTAGTATTATGTGATGCGCTCACTTATGTCGAGCGCTTTGATCCTGAATTGGTAGTCGATGTAGCAACATTAACCGGTGCCTGTGTTATTGCCTTAGGCGCTCACGCTACCGGTCTGCTAAGTACGCATAACCCACTTGCCCATGAATTACTCAATGCTTCCGAGCAAAGTGGTGACCGAGCCTGGCGCCTGCCTTTATGGGACGATTACCAAGATCAATTGGAAAGCCCGTTTGCTGATTTTACTAACTTAGGTGGTCGAGCAGCTGGCACTATCACCGCCGCTTGTTTCTTATCTAAATTCACCAAGAAATATCATTGGGCGCATTTGGATATTGCCGGAACGGCATGGCGTGGCGGCGCGAACAAAGGCTCTACCGGCCGGCCGGTAAGCATGTTAACTCAGTTCTTGTTAAACCGTAGTGGTCAAGAGCAAGGCGAATAAACAACAATGCAGGTTTTCTTTAATTTAGTTACTGACGCTAGTACTGATGGTGCAAATGACGCCGATGATGCCAGTGACGCCAAAAACACTAACGCTGTCACCCACACACAGAGCAGTGTGAGTGAGCAACAGCTGCAGTCAAACTATCTCTATTGGGCCTGCGTAAAAGCAGCAATATGTTATCGACAAAATCAGCGGGTATTCATGTTTTGTGATGACCAGCAAATGGCCCACCAACTTGATGAATTACTGTGGAGCTTTGAAAGCGACAGTTTTGTGCCACACAATTTGTCTGGTGAAGGTTTGGCAAGCGGCTCTCCCGTTGAAATTAGCTGGCAAGCACCAACAAATAATCGCAACGTATTAATTAACTTGTCTGGCGAAGTACCGAGCTTCGCCAGTCAATTTTCTCAAATTATTGATTTTGTACCCGTTGATGACGAGTTAAAAAAACTCGCCCGGTTACGCTATCGCAGCTATCAACAGCTTGGTTTTACAGTGAATACTGCACCAGCAAATAAAGCCGCATAGCGTATTCACTGCACCTCAATAATGAACAGTTACCTTAAGTAGACTTGAAATATCATGGAAAAAACATTTGATCCCTCGCTCATTGAGCAAGCCCTTTATTCTTCTTGGGAAGAGAAAGGATATTTTAGCCCAACAGGCATTGGCGATGGTTATTGTATTGCCATTCCACCACCAAACGTAACCGGTAGTTTGCATATGGGCCATGCCTTTCAGCAAACCATCATGGATACACTGATCCGCTATCAACGCATGCAAGGTAAAAATACGCTTTGGCAAGTGGGTACCGATCACGCCGGTATTGCCACGCAAATGGTAGTTGAACGTAAAATTGCGGCCGAAGAAGAAAAAACTCGCCATGATTATGGCCGCGATGCCTTCATTGACAAAATCTGGGATTGGAAAGCCGAATCGGGTGGCACCATTGGCAAACAAATGCGTCGTTTGGGTAACTCAATCGACTGGAGCCGTGAGCGTTTCACCATGGATGATGGTATGAGCAATGCGGTGCAGGAAGTGTTTGTGCGTTTATTCGAAGATGATCTGCTTTACCGTGGAAAACGCCTGGTGAACTGGGATCCGAAATTACACACCGCGATTTCTGATTTAGAAGTAGAAAACAAAGACAAGAAAGGCCATATGTGGCACTTTCGTTATCCTCTTGCCGATGGTGTTAAAACCGCCGATGGCAAAGACTATATTGTGGTGGCCACCACTCGCCCGGAAACTATGCTTGGCGATACTGGTGTTGCGGTTAATCCGGAAGATCCACGCTATAAAGATTTAATTGGCAAAAATATCTTATTGCCATTAGTTAATCGCTTAATCCCAATTGTGGGTGACGATCACGCCGACATGGACAAAGGCACAGGTTGTGTAAAAATCACCCCAGCCCATGATTTTAACGATAACGAAGTGGGTAAACGTCATAATTTACCTTTGATTAATATTTTTGATAATGATGCGGCGATCCTCTCTGCGGCAGAAATTTATAGCAGCAATGGTGAAGTCTCAACGGCGTATAGCCCGGCTTTACCACAAGAATTTGCCGGGATGGACAGATTTGTTGCCCGCAAGGCAATTGTCGCCAAGTTTGAGGACTTAGGGTTATTGGACGAAGTTAAAGACCACGAATTAACCGTACCTTACGGCGATCGTTCTGGTGTGGTGATTGAACCGCTACTTACCGACCAATGGTATGTGCGCGCCGAAACGCTGGCGAAACCGGCGATTGCTGCGGTTGAAAATGGCGACATAGAGTTTGTGCCAAAACAATACGAAAACATGTACTTTGCCTGGATGCGCGACATTCAGGATTGGTGTGTATCGCGCCAATTGTGGTGGGGACATCGTATTCCGGCCTGGTATGATGATACCGGTCGAGTGTATGTAGGTCGCAGTGAAGATGAAGTGCGTTCAAATCACAACCTGGATATGTCGGTTAATTTACGACAAGATAACGACGTATTAGATACCTGGTTCTCTTCGGCACTTTGGACTTTCTCAACCTTAGGCTGGCCAGAAAAAACCGATGCGTTGAAAAATTTCCATTCAACCGACGTGTTAGTGACCGGTTTTGACATCATTTTCTTCTGGGTAGCACGGATGATCATGATGACCATGCACTTCATTAAAGATGATGAAGGCAAGCCGGAAGTACCGTTTAAAAAGGTTTATGTAACTGGCCTTATTCGCGATGAAAATGGCGATAAGATGAGTAAATCGAAAGGCAATGTAATCGACCCACTGGATATGATCGACGGCATTGGCTTAGAAGAGTTATTACAAAAGCGTACCGGTAATATGATGCAACCTAAACTTGCACAAAAAATTACCAAACTGACCAAGAAAGAATTCCCGCAAGGCATTGAGGCCCACGGCACAGATGCACTGCGTTTCACCTTAACATCATGCGCCACTACGGGTCGCGATATTAGCTGGGATATGAAACGCCTGGAAGGCTACCGTAATTTTACCAATAAATTATGGAATGCTTCTCGTTATGTGTTAATGAATACCGAAGAGCATGATTGTGGCCTGGCAGGCGGTGAGATGGAGTTGTCTCTTGCTGATCGCTGGATCATCGGCCAGTTCCAGCAAACGGTGCAAACCGTACACGAAGCATTCGATACTTTCCGTTTCGACCTGGCTTCTCAAGCGTTATACGAGTTTACCTGGAATCAGTTCTGTGACTGGTATTTGGAACTTACCAAACCGGTATTATTCAAAGGCAATGACGCTCAACAACGTGGCACCAGACACACTTTAGTTACCGTGCTTGAAGCGCTATTACGATTAATGCATCCAATTATGCCGTACATCACGGAAACCATCTGGCAGCGTGTTGTCCCATTAACGGATACTAATATCAAAGATGCCAGCATCATGATGCAAAGCTTCCCGCAATTTGATCAAGGCCAATTGGATGAGCAAGCGATCAATGATTTGGAATGGGTAAAAAGCTTTATCGTTGCTATTCGCAACATTCGCGGTGAAATGGATATCGCCCCAAGCAAGCCTCTACCGGTCTTCCTGAAAAATGTAGGCAGCGATGATGTTCGTCGTTTAAATGACAACAAGCCATTTTTAAGTGCGTTAGCGAAACTGGAAAGCATTGAAGTATTAAGCGATGATGATAACGGTCCGGTATCTGCTACTGCGGTAATTGGCGATATGAGTGTGTTAATTCCAATGGCCGGTCTTATTGATAAAGATGCAGAGCTTGCCCGTTTATCGAAAGCCATTGAAAAGCTAAATAAAGACGTACAACGTACTCGTGGCAAATTAAGCAATGACAACTTTGTTAGCAAGGCACCGGCAGCGGTGATTGCCAAAGAACAAGAAAAATTGACTGATGCCGAGTCGATGATCGCAACTTTAGGCGAACAGCTGGAAACCATTAAAAATCTATAAACTATGATTTTGTAGTGTTATAAGTCATTAGAAAGTCAGCATTTTGCTGACTTTTTTTATGCCTGATCTTAGACTATTATTAATAGCAATTCATACCAGTTTGTTTACAACAAATAACAATAAGTCTTTGATAATGCCTCATATGATCAGCAAATCAAAATTTAGCACGGCTATGGTAATGGCTTGCCTGGCGGTTACTGCAACGTCAACAAATGTAATGGCAGAACAGGCACCACCAGCATGGCCAGTTAACGTGCCAGCGGTGCCAACTAAGTTTGATTGGTTGTTACTTAAAAATGGTGAGTTACTTGCTGGTGACTTGATCTCTATGTATCAAGATAAAGTAGAGTTTGACTCTGATGAGTTTGGTATCGTCACCATAAAGATGAAAAAAATTGCGCAAATTCGCTCGAGAAGTATTATGAGCATTCGCCTCGATAATGACGAAGTGCATGAAGGTCAATTGTTGATCACTGAAGATAGCGTATCGTTTATCAACAAGCCGAAGGTAAACATCCCGCGAAATACCCTGTTAACGATTGCCGCTTCAGCAAAAAGTGGCGAAAGCTTATGGGATGGTAGCATTAGTTTTGGCATGAACTTTAAAAGCGGTAACTCCGAGCGTTTTGATTATACCGCGCAAGCTCATGCTAGCCGTTTAACTGCAACCTCGCGAATGACGTTTAACTATACCGGTATCTTTGCTGAAGTTGAAGATCCAGATTCTGGCGATACCGTAAAAACCGAGGAAAACCACCGATTCAATGGCGCATATGACTGGTATTATTCACGTGATTTTTTCTTTCGCTTGCCCTCTGTTGAATACTATACCAATGAATTTACCAACATCGAACATCAACTAACAACGGGGGTTGCTGCGGGTTATAAAATTTATGATCTAGCGGATTCAAAGTGGGATGTATTCGTGGGTCCAAGTGTACAGTACACTAAATTTGACCAGGTATCGAATGGTGAAAAGGAGGACGATAGCTCGCCAGTACTGGTTGTTGGTACCGATTACGAGCGCGATATTACCGATGATATCGAATATTTTTTTAGTTACAATGCCAAGTTTGTGTCAACAGACTCTGGTTCCATTATCCATCACTTAGAAACCGGTGTTGAGGTTGAAGTCATTAACGACTTTGATATTGAACTTACTGCGATTATCGATAGTGTTGAAGACCCGATCCCGAATGAAGATGGTGTATTACCGGAAGCAACCGATGTGCTGTTTATTGTTAGCTTAAAGTACTCATTTTAATCACTCTCTAAAGGCTATCCCTGCCTGCCGAGTATAAGTACATCCTGTACAAAAAGGGCTGCTGCGCAGCCCTTTTTAAAATTGCTATTCTTTATCCGTGTTCGCGTCTGGGTCTATGCCATTGCGTATTTTTTCCATACGCTCCTGATGCTGATGATGCGCTTTCAAAGCCTTATTGCCAAATACGGCGATGATTGCAATCACCGGAATTAGTAAGGCCAACACCTGCGGTTGAAATATTTTTGCTACCCAATCCATAATTATCTCGCTATTTTTGATTATTTTTATTCTTCGAAGTAAGTGCCCCAACCATCATAATCTACATTGCATTTTTTCGCCAATTCAAACATCGCTTTGGTTTCAGCACAAATATCTTCTTCGTCAAGATACTGCTCAGTAACGATATCAAAGGCAAATACTCGCGCGCCATTTTCTAACGTCGCTTCTTCTGGCTCTTCAACTTCTAAGCCCATTTTAAAGGCGGTAATGGCTGCTGCTTCTAATACTTCAAAATTACTGCTGGCAAAATGGTGTTCAATGGTATGCATAGCTTCTTCATTAGAACCATCTTCAAGCAATTCATTGACTAATGCTTCAGTGTGAGCGTACCACTCTTGTAGTTCGTTTTGCTCGGCTTCGTTTAAGGTCACTTCAATTTGCTCAGTCATTTACTTTCCTACTTTTTTGCTGTCTACTTCGACTAATTCATTACCAGCTTCAACACTGATTTCTTTGATTTTTGCCAACATTATCTCATGGGTATGATTGGCCAGCTTACGAATTGCTTCTCTTGAGTCATCTTCAACCTGAATCGGGGATAAAAATTCAATGATCATCTTACCATTGTCCCAGCGATTTAAATCAACCATATCGTGGGTGTTGCTCACGCAGACTGGAACAATTGGGCTACCGGCTTGTTTAGCCGTATGAAAAGCACCCGTTTTAAAAGGCAATAAGCCTCTGCCATAACTGCGTGTACCTTCAGGAAATAACCACACTGAGGTTTGTCTTTCTTTCATTTTTTCCGCGGTTGCGGTGATCGTGCCATGCGCTTTCGAACGATTACCTCGATCGAGTAAAATGTTACCGGTAAACCAATACATTTGCCCAAAAAACGGGATCCACTTCAGACTTTTCTTACCGACACTGACCGTACGCTTAGGCAACGATGCACTGACGGTGAAGATGTCATAGCTATTTTGATGATTAGCAACGTAAACCACCGGCCCTAAATCATCTAGTCCTTTTGGTTTTCTAATTTCAACGTCAATACCAAATATCTTTGCCAGCTTACCGACAAAAATGGCAGTGTAATGAGCTTTACTGCGATGATTTGGCACTAACATACACATCACAATGGAGGTGAGACTTATTAACGTTAATAAGATAGAAACTAAAAAAATACGGACTACAGCTAGCACTTAAAACCCCAGGCAAAAGAATAAGTGCGCAATTATACACATAAATTCGAATGGTAAATAGCCATTTAATCTTGGCGTACAGAATTAAAAAACGGTAGTACAAGACTACCGTTTGATAAAAGAACGTCTATCGGCTTTATTAAGCTGAGTTCAGGTTAATTAACTTTCAGTTTCATCGCCTACCTGAATGCTTTCTACCCGTTGTAAGCCTCGTGGTAATTTATTACCACGACGGCCACGCTCACCTCGATAATGCTCTAAATCACTAGGTTTTAGGGTAAGTTTGCGTTTACCGGCAAATAAGGTAATCGCATCTTCACTACCAACTACGGTTAGAATGGTGACGTATTCTTCTCTTGCTTTCGCTCTTGCTGACGGAATGCCGATGATTTTATTGCCTTTACCTTTACTCAGTTGCGGCAAGTCTGTTAATGGGAACAGCAACATTCTGCCTTCGGTGGTTATTGCCAAACAAGAAAGGTTATCAACATCGGTAACGGCTATTGGTGCTAATACTTGCGCACCTTGGGGCAAGCTCAACAGCGCTTTACCATTTTTATTACGCGACACCATATCGGCAAAGTTGCCAATAAAGCCATAACCACTGTCACTTGCCAATAAGTATTTTTGCTCATCCGCTGCCATGATCACTTGCGTAAACGTTACTCCCGCGGCCAAATTGAAGCGTCCGGTTAACGGCTCGCCCTGACTACGGGCAGAAGGTAGAGTATGGGCATCGGTAGCAAATGCCCGGCCACTGGAATCAATAAACACCGCAGGTGAATTACTGCGACCTTTTGCTGAGCATAAATATTCATCGCCGGCTTTATAGCTCAGGCCTTTAGCATCAATGTCGTGGCCCTTCGCCGCTCTCGCCCAGCCTTTGTCAGAAACCACTACGGTTACTGGCTCTGAAGGCATCAGATCTTTTTCATTTAAGGCTTTCGCTTCGCCACGGACAATAAGTTTTGAGCGCCTGTCGTCACCATAATCTTTTGCCGCCGCCATAATCTCCTTTTTCATCAGCGTATTCATCCGCGCTTTCGAACCCAGCGTGGTTTCTAAATAATCACGCTCTTTCGCCAATTCATCCTGTTCGGCGCGGATTTTAATTTCTTCCAGCTTGGCAAGCTGGCGCAATTTGATCTCTAAAATCGCTTCGGCTTGTGTTTTCGATAAACTGAAGCGGCTCATTAATTCCGCTTTCGGATCGTCATATTCACGAATAATGGCGATCACTTCATCGATGTTTAAATACGCAATCAATAAGCCGTCTAGGATATGCAAACGGGCCAATACTTTGTCTAACCGATACTGCAAGCGACGACGTATGGTTTCCCGGCGAAACTCCAGCCACTCGCCGAGAATTTGTTTCAGGTTTTTCACTTGTGGGCGGTTGTCCAGCCCAATCATGTTTAAATTAACCCGATAGTTCTTTTCAAGATCAGTAGTAGCAAATAAATGCTGCATTAACTGTTCTGTATCGACCCGGTTTGAACGCGGCATAATGACTAAACGGGTTGGGTTTTCATGATCAGACTCGTCGCGTAAATCGGCGACCATAGGCAGTTTTTTCGCCGTCATCTGCGCGGCAATTTGCTCTAATATTTTGCCACCCGATGCTTGATGAGGCAAGGCGGTGATCACGATATCCCCCTGTTCGACATCGTACACGGCACGCATTTTTATGCTGCCACGGCCGGTTTGATAAATTTTTTCAATATCCGCTTTCGGGGTAATAATTTCGGCGTCGGTTGGGTAATCCGGACCTTGTACATGCTCAAGTAAATCGGCAATTTCAGCTTTTGGCTGTTCAATCAGGTGCACACAGGCATTGGCCAATTCGCGAACATTGTGTGGCGGGATATCTGTCGCCATACCGACGGCAATACCAGTGATACCATTTAACATGATATGCGGTAAGCGGGCGGGTAATGTTTTTGGCTCTTTCATCGTGCCATCAAAATTTGGCGACCAATCAACCGTGCCCTGGCCTAATTCAGATAATAATACTTCACTAAATTTTGATAATTTCGCTTCGGTATAACGCATTGCGGCAAACGATTTAGGATCATCCGGAGCACCCCAGTTACCCTGTCCATCCACCAGTGGATAGCGATAGCTAAATGGTTGCGCCATTAACACCATAGCTTCGTAACAGGCAGAGTCACCGTGGGGGTGAAACTTACCCAAGACATCCCCCACCGTACGGGCCGATTTTTTGTATTTGGCCGCAGCGTTTAGTCCGAGTTCGCTCATCGCATAAATAATACGGCGTTGCACTGGCTTTAAGCCGTCACCAATATGCGGTAACGCTCGGTCCATGATGACGTACATGGAGTAATTCAGGTAGGCGTCTTCGGTAAAGCGTCTTAATGGCAGTTGTTCTACCCCATCAAGGCTCATTTCGATTGCATCAGACATAATTAGTGATATTTCCTAAGCAGCATGAAATTATTATATTTTTATAACTAACAAATATATAGGAAAATCGTCTGACAAAAAATAGCTAAGCGCTGATTAGTGGCTTTTTATTAGTTTTTCGGGTAAATTTTCTCGGCAAACTCAACATCCCAAAAACTTGCTTCTATTCTATGACCATCTAAGTCGATAATAAAGCAGCCATAATACGGCTCGCCATATTCTGCCCGCGGACCAGGCTTGCCATTACAAAGGCCGCCAGCATCCAGCGCGGTTTGATAAAAGTCCTGCACTTGCGCTTTACTCGTCGCCATAAAGCCAATATGGCTGCCATTGGCAACGGTTGCTGGCTGTTTATCGTATGGCACTTGTAACCAAAAGGTTGGATAGCCCTTGCCATAAGCCACCGCTTGCTCGTGCTCGATTACTCTGTTGATATCTAAGGTGCTAAGTACGATGTCATAAAATTTAATCGCTTTGTCCAGTTGGTTGCTACCAATTGACAGGTGACATAGGGTTTTATCTGCTTGTTTGATCATCGTCATTACCTTTAACTATTATTTTATTGCTTCTAATTTTGGCGAAGGCACAAATTTAACCAGCACCGTTGCCAGTAATAACATTAACGCTGAACCCCATAGACATACCAGTAAACCGTGATACTGATACAAATACCCGGATAAAATGGTTCCAATTAATCGTCCCATCGCATTGGCCATATAATAAAAACCGACGTCTAAGGAAACACCATCGGCTTTTGCCAGTGATACGATTAAGAAACTGTGAATGGACGAATTAATGGCAAAACAAATGCCAAAGAAAATTAAGCCAATGATTAAGGTGATATCAAGGTAAGATAAATCTTCGCCTTGTATCGCCATCGCCATCGCCAAAAGCACAGTGACTAGTGTTAACCTTAGCCCCCAGTGAAAAGCCGGATGAGTGTTTGCTTTTGCCTTGGCTTTTTTCTTTGCTTTAGATAGCGCGAGCAACTTAGGAGCACTGCCTTGCACCACGCCGTAGGCAATGACCCAACTCGCCATAAAAGCGCCAACATTCCAGGCGTCCCAATGTAATTGGGCCGATAAAAATACCGGTAAGGCGACCACAAACCATATATCTCGTGCGGCGAATAAAAATAATCGTGCCAGCGAGAGCAAATTAATGTTTTGGCTCTTTGAAAAGATATCGGAAAATTTTGGCTTAAAACTCGCTCGGCCAATATCTTGTTTTAACAGCATGACACTGACCATTGCAGCAATAGTCAATGCCGCCGCCATGATCCACATGGCGTTAGTAAAGCCTACAGTAGCCAGTAAAAATGCTCCGAGAAAAAAACCTACGCCCTTAAGAGTATTTTTTGAGCCGGTTAACAGCGCCACCCATTGAAACAATTTCCCTGGTGAATCTTCAGGTACTAAGTGTTTTACCGAGCTTTTCGCACTCATTTTATTTAAGTCTTTAGCAACACCCGATAATGCCTGCGCCGCCATTACCCAGGCGACAGTGAGCATATCGACTGACACCGTCAGCATTAACAACGCCAGCACTTGCAGAATTAAACCGATTTGCATGGTTCGGTTTAAGCCTATTCTAGCGCCCAGCCAGCCACCAACAAGGTTTGTCACTACACCAAAAAATTCATAAAAGAGGAACAATAAGGCAATGTCTAAAGCACCAAAACCCAACTGGTGAAAATGCAAAACCACCAACATGCGCAGCGCGCCATCGGTTAGGGTAAACGCCCAGTAATTCGCGGTGACGACTAAGTATTGTTTTATTTTGCTATCTAACTGTGAAAACATCGTATTACTGAGCCCAGGTTAAATAGACCGCCCTACTTTTAACGCCAACTCTGCCGTACGATTGGCATAGCCCCATTCATTATCATACCAAAGATAGAGTTTTACTTGTGTGTCATTGACCACCATAGTAGACAGGGCATCAACGATGGACGACCTTGGATCAGTTTTATAGTCTATAGACACCAGCGGACGCTCTTCATACCCTAAAATACCTTTTAACTCGTTTTCAGCCGCCGCTTTCATCAGTTGGTTGATTTCTTCTACGCTCGTTGCCCGCTTCATTTCAAAAACGCAGTCGGTAATAGAGGCATTGGCCAGCGGCACCCGTATGGCGTGGCCATTTAACCTGCCTTTTAATTCAGGGAAAATGTGAGTGATGGCGGTAGCAGAGCCGGTTGTCGTTGGGATCAAACTCATGCCGCACGCTCGCGCCCGACGTAAATCTTTATGGGGAGCATCCAATATCGTTTGGGTATTGGTAATGTCATGAATGGTGGTCATGCTGCCATGCTTAATGCCAACATTTTCATGCAACACTTTCACCGCTGGCGCTAAACAGTTGGTGGTACAAGATGCGGCCGAAACAATATCAAATTCTTCACTATTATAAAGGTGATCATTAACGCCCATGACGACATCGAGTACGCCCTGCTCTTTTACCGGGGCCGTTACCACAACTTTCTTAACACCTTGTTCAAGGTAGGCTTGTAGCACCGCTTTGCTTTTCATTTTGCCCGAGGCTTCAATCACTAGATCACAACCTGACCAGTCGATATCTTCAATACGACTGTGTTGGCTGGTACTGATGTTCACGCCGTTTACTGTAATGATTTCTTGATCTGCCACGGCCTGTTCCGACCAAATGCCGTGCACAGAATCAAAGTTGACCAAGTGGGCCAACGTAGCGGCGTCTCCGGCAGGATCGTTGATATGCACAAACTCTATTTCGGGCCAATGCCAGGCGGCACGAAATACTAAACGTCCCATACGGCCAAAGCCATTAATTCCTACTTTAATTGTCATTATTCACTCTCCTATACTTATTGGTACTGGTATTGGTATTAGTTGCTATTATTACAGCAAATTTCCAACCGTTGTGGTCTGTCACCCATCGCATTGAGGTTCATTACCAGGTTTTCTATCACAGTAAAATTCTCTGCTAAGCAGCTGTTTATTGTGACTATACACCAGTCACTGATATCCCTGCTCAGATCGTAATAGACCCATTGCCCTTGCTTGCGGGTAGTGAGTAAGCCGGCATTTTTAAGTACGGCTAAATGCCTGGATACTTTCGGTTGTGAGATGGTTAACGCAGTGGTTAATTCACACACACAAAGCTCTCCTTGTTGTTTGATCAACATTACGATACTCAGTCTGGTTTCATCCGCTAAACATTTAAAAAAATCGACAGGAAAAATACTCATAATTATCTCAACGGTTAAGTTAAAAGCAGTATATATGAAAAAGCGTATATATGAAATATCATATATACGCTTTTTCATATACCTTGTATATTTATACTAAAGTAAAGGCTATTTATCAGATTAAAAATCACTCGGTCTGATTAAGTCTCTCACTTTGCCAAAACCGCCCTTCTTTTAAGTTTACTGATAATAGCTCACCACCTTGGTTAAGCTGATACACAGTTAAGGCGATATCGCTTAAGCTAAATGTTGGGTGCTCAGCCATTTCACTTTCATCATGAATCACTTGTGCATAACTGATGAATTTCTCAATCTGTGGCTTATTATCAAAGACAAAAATGAACCGGGTATTCGGCTGTTGAGTTAATGTCGTTTCTGCCAGTAAAAAGTGGTTATGGCCAGTTAAATTATTATGAATGACACCGATGCCAATGCCGTTGGCAAGTTTAACTTTGTCGTTGCTCTGGTTGCTAAAAATCGCAAATGCCGGAGCCGCGTTAATGTCTCCAACAAGCTCAGGATCCAGAGCTAATATTTCAACCAGTGTATTGTCCCTGATTTGCAATATTTCAGCACGTTGATGCCCTGGTGGTGCGATGTCTGATGAACACGTCCAAACCAAGAACAGCGATAAAATCAACAATATTTGTTTCATACATTACCTGTTATTTTTGTGTATTGTATTTTTGTTATATTTGAAAATTTTAGCTGATATTCTTATTTTATCCGCATTTTTGCGTGATTTTTCTACTTTCCTTTTAAAGTAATACCCTCCATGGTAGTTTGCATTCCTTCATCCCTGAAGTAAAAAAAACCGCTCACAATTAAGTGAGCGGTTACTCAAAAGCGAGCAATGTTGGTTGGAAATAAACAATCGCTTCAATAAACTGCCACGCTATAGCAAACTATATCGTGGCAAATCAGATTAAAAATCTAAACGGTAGCCGATTAATATTGTGTCAGTCGCTTCATATACTTGCTCAGCTTCATCACCCCAGGCGCTGTATTCCGCATAGAAAGTGCCGGCTTTATGATGGTAAATGACATCTAAGATCACTTGGCTAGTATCAACCGTCAAACCACTTGGCGAGTCCATTGAGACATCGGCGTAGGTCGCCTGTAGCTGCCAATTAGCATTAATTTTGTAACCGGCATAAACCTCAATAATTTGTTCTTCAACAATTTCGCCACTTGGGTTTAACCCTTCATAAAAACGCATGTCGCTAGAATCTTGATAATGTGCAGCCAGGCTTAATTGCTGATGATTGTAGGCAATCTGTACCGCATCAACCTTGTTATCACCCACCATGCCGGTTAAATCATAACGGGAAGCCGACACGGTAACATCGCCGAAGGTGTATTTAGCGGCAAAGTTATAGCCAACAATGCTTTCATCTTCTGTGCCTGCAGCGTTAGATTTAACGTCGCCGTTATTGGTTACTACCATTAACGCGGCCTGAAAACCGGCCATATCAGGGGTCATGTAGGTGATAGCTCGATCTGGACGTAAATATTCGATGTAATGACCATTACCTGCTGCATCTACTGCCCATAAACCGTAGCGATGGGTATGACAAATAACCCCGGCCGATTCGTTAGTACAGCCGGCCGACTGATCAATATCAGAGAAAATATCAATGGCATTGTCAGTGAAATTCCAATGTGGTGAATATTGTTTACCAATCAGAAACGAACCAAAATCCCCTTCCAAGCCAACATTGGCAAGACGTGCTCTGTCGTCATCACCGGCAAAAGAGCCATCGTCAGTAAACAGACGAAACTCGAAGTTATAGGTTGCTTTGATGCCATCTAAAATTTCGGTACTACCATAGGCGCCTAAACGAGAATAGTTATCTTTATATTCAACTTCGCCATCTTTGGTGTCTTGTAGCTGCACCCGAATGCTGCCATACCAATTGAATAATTCGCTATTCGCTTGTGCTAACGTTGGTGTTAACATTGTTGCCGCTAAGGCTATGCTCGTGCTTAATTTCATAATAGTACCCCTCAAATAAAACCGTAATGACATCGTATTTTTATATCGTCACTCAAAATATTTTTGCGTTATCGATATTCGATTTAACACTAAATTTGTTATTGTTAATATTCGTTACTGATCATAAAAAGCTGAGCGGGTATTGTGAAATCAGTTAACTTAATCGGTTAATAAGTGGTACTTATTCCAGTAACCCAGCAATTAGATTAACATCTTGTTTACAAATAGCTTTTTAGTGATTTTTTGGCGTTTTAACATGGCAGGAAATGGCTGGTTTTGGCGCTATTAGTAAGTCTTATCCAGCAGTAAATCATTCTAATTAGACGCCTTGTCAGTAATCATGGATAATTGACTTCCTATGCGCTGAAACAGCACGACAATAGCAGTCATACCAACGGCAAAATCACTATGTTCAATGATCCCAACCTTCTTATCCTTGCCTTAGTGGCTGTCACCTTAGGTGCGGCACTGCAAAGTTTGGCGGGGTTTGGTATTGGCGTGATAGCGGCGCCGATTTTAGTGATGATCGATCCCGCCTTTATTTCGGCGCCAATCCTGATGATGGGGTTAGTGTTATCGCTGTTAAATAGCATTCACTATCGACAACAATTAAAATTTGGCAATATTGGCGTTGCCTTATTCGGTCGTTTTGCCGGTTCCTTATTGGCGGTAGTGTTATTATTGTTATTGCCGCCGATATTTTTTACGCTCTGTTTTGCCGTATTTATTATGCTCTGTGTGTTGTTAAGCTACAGTCATTTTCACATCAAGTATTCGCCACGAAATTTATTCATTGGTGGATTTTTTTCCGGGCTGGCAGGCACGACAACGTCGGTGGGCGGGCCGCCAATAGCTATGGTCTATCAAAATAGTGATCTCAACTCGACACGGGCCGAGCTTGGTCTTTTTTTCCTGATCGCAACCCTTATATCACTCACCTTGTTACTCATTTCGGGAAATTTCAGTTATCATCAACTGCAGCTCACTCTGCCATTGTTGCCGGCAATCTTTCTCGGTTTTGCTATATCCTTGTGGTTAGGCAAACGCTTCAAACCGAATTATCTAAAACCTGCTATTGCCATACTTTCATTAACTTCTAGCGCCATTATAGTCTTGCAGCTAGTCAACGATTTATAAGTGCTTATCAATATTAGCATTTAAGGCGTTTAGCCATTCTTTGTCTCAGCTTCAGCCATTGGCACAGGTTCGACATAGTCGATACGAGGATCCAGGTCAATAGCCGAAGAAATCGCGGTTCCTTGCATCACAAAGTTTTCCTGTTCAACCACTGGTAGTGCCCGACGCTTGGCCATACTGTAAATGACAAACCCGGCTAATAGCAGCTGGATCGACGCCAGAAAATAGAATAATGACGCAGTGCCAAACGCTTTCATCACGATTGCTGCCGCATAAGGGCCAATAATTCCGCCAAACGCAAACGCCAGGATCATACTGCCCATCGCTGCCGCCATTTCACTTTGGCGTAGCCGGTCAAATGCCTCGGAAATGCTTAATGGATAGGTACAGGCAATGATGCCACTGGTAATTGCGGTGACTAAAAACAGCATGGGTATCATATTAAGCGGCGCCAGTATGGTTACCGTCACATCGGCCAGCGCAGAGATAAACAACAGCAGCAATAATACTGAACGGCGATCATAGCGATCCGATAAATAGCCGACCGGGAACTGCAAGATAAAGGCGCCAAAAATGGCAGCCCCCATGTACAGCGAAAGTTGAAATTCAACAATGCTATATGCTTTGGCAAAAACCGGTAACAGGTTGAATATTGAAGAATAGATCACCCCGGAAACAAAGCAACTTACCACCCCCAAAGGGGAAATTTTAAACAAGGCTGGTAATGACATGGAGCTGACCTCGTCCATCACCGGTCCTGAGTGGCTGCTTAACACTATCGGGATCACCGCAGCACAGAGGATGATGCCAGCGATAACGAACAGCGTCGGTTGTTGGGGATCGGCCAAATTCATAAAAAATTGCCCGGCAAACAATCCGCTTAACACCACGGCATTATAGACCGCCAGTATTTTGCCTCGAGTTTTCTTGGTGGCACTATGGCTGAGCCAGCTTTCCATCGCGGTAAACGCGCAGGCATTACAAAAGCCAAGAATTATCCTCATTGCCCCTAATAACAGCGATTCAGGATAAAGGCTACAAACCAGGATGCTGACCGCACCAAGCGCGACACAGCCGGCAAACATCCGCACGTGTCCGGCGCGTCTGATCAGGTTAATACTGAATAAGGCGCCGAGCAACAAGCCAACAAAATAAAGCGACAACACCATGCCGATAGTATCTGTGCCGGCACCGTCCAGGCCCATGCGCACCGGCAACAGCACATTAATCAGGCCATTGCCTAAAAGTAGAATAAAACAACTGCTAAACAAGGCAAATAACGAGAATAAGGTTTTACGCATAACTAGCAGCCTAAATGGATTAGCAATAAATTATCGGACTTGGTATAAGTTAAGTCAGTGCTCGGGTTAATCAATAAAAAACAAAAAGCCAGCACAAAGCCAGCTTATTGATTTCCACAGTAATAACATAGCTACTTACGACGCTATAATATCAATTTAATTAACTACTGGGAGCTGCTTACGCGTTACTCAGGTATAACTATGGCACAGCAGCATAAGCCACGATTTCGCAGAGCATTTCTTCACGGGCAAGGCCAGCAACAATCATTGCGGCACGATTCGGGTAAGGCGCCTGAAAATATTCCGCATAGACCTTATTGAAAACCGGTAATTGCGAACGGTCGGTGACGTAGATCAACACTTGCGTTACGTCATCCATGGTCAAATTTGCCGCTTCAATGGTGTGTTTGAAGTTATCCATGGTTTGACGAGCCTGTGCTTCAATGCCACCATCAACCACCTTGCCTTCGGCGTCAATTGGAATTTGTGCGGTCGACAACGTGCCATTGGCAATAATGGCCCACTCTAACGGTGCTTTCGAGGCAAATAATTCAGTTTTTACAGGGGTTTTCATATTGATTTCAACTCTATTAATGTAATTAGTGTTCATATTAAGCAATGGAATAAGCAGCCGCTGTCACGGCTGCTATCGCTAAATAGGTTTATAAGCCTTGTTCATTAGCCATTTTTATGGCGATTTTCGGTGCTGTCCACAAGGATGGCAATAGCACTAACGAGACGGGAACGGCTGTCACTACGATAAAGGATTGCAGTGCCGAAATACCGCCTGAGCCAATCGAAATTAATAGTGCTGCCATTACCCCCATCATAATCCCCCAAAATACCCGAATGGAAGTTTGTGGGTGGTCAGTACCTGTCATTACCATAGAGACCGAATACGTCATCGAGTCACCTGTGGTTGCGACAAAGATGGTAGTAAGGATTAAGAATAATACCGAAATGATGAAGCCCATGGGCAACTGTTCGGTAATCGCCAATAGCGCCGCCGGCAAATTGAAACCGGTAAATGGTTCCGAAATGACTCCAGGAGTTGCCAATTCAAAAAACAAGCCTGAACCACCAACAATGGTAAACCAGAAACAAGTAATAACAGGCGCAACAATCGATATTAATAGTACCATTTCACGAATCGTACGGCCGCGAGAAATACGAGCAACAAACATTGCCATTAACGGACCATAACCTAAGAACCAGCCCCAGAAGAATACGGTCCACCAGTCTAACCAACCGGTACTGGCGCGGAACGTCGCCATCGGAATGAACTCGTTAAGGTAAATACCAAAAGAATGCAAATAGCTATCGATGATAAAGGCTGTTGGTCCCATTAAAAGAATGAAAAGCATTAACATTACTGCCAGGATCACGTTGAAACGGCTCAAAATTTGAATCCCTTTGGTTACCCCACTCACTGCCGATAAGGTGTAGATACAGATCAAACCAAATAAAATGGCGACTTGCGTCGTGTACGTATCCGGGATACCGAACAGTTTTTCTAAGCCAAAGCTCACTTGCAAACCAAGAAACCCAATTGGTCCTACGGTTCCGGCGACCACAGCCAGTACACAACATGAATCAACAATTGCACCAAAAGCACCTTTCATCACACGGTCACCAAACACTGGGTATAGCAAGGTGCGCGGCTTTAATGGCAGGCCTTTTTCGTAGTGCAGGTACATAAATACAATACCGGTTAAACTACCAAGAATAGCCCAGGCGAGGAAACCCCAATGCATAAAGCTTTGCGCCAGAGCGTTGTACGCCGCTTCCGTGGTGCCCGTTTCACCACCATAAAGTGGCGGTGGCGAGGTGAAATGTGCCATCGGCTCGGCTGCAGCCCAGAACACGCCACCACCCGCGAGCAAAGTACACATGATGATGGAGATCCACTTAAAGGTAGATATTTCCGGAATTTTAATACCACCGAGCACCACGGAACCGGTGCGACCGACAGCAAGAAATAAACCAATAACAAAGGTCAATAACAATAACACCTGCCAATAGGCACCAAATATTTTAGTGGACGCGGCAAAGGCGGTATTTACCCAGCCAGACATCATATCGATGTCATAAAGTGCCAATACGGCAAATAACACCAGCACCCCGCCGCTGATTAAAAACACCGGCATATCAACGCCTTCAAACAATTTACTTTTTGACATCCCCTCACCTCTATCGCTTGCAGTTTCTTGAGTTGTACTATTCATTTTACACTCCTATCGGAATACTTGAGCTTATTATGTGTTAAAGAATCCTTTCGATAAGGCTACAGCTTCGGCTGTAGCGCATCATCCAGAAAATTTAGCCAGTTTAATCCCATAATTTTGGCGACTTCGTCATCGCTAAACCCGCGGGCTTGCAAGCCTTGGGTAATATTGGGAAAATCGCGGCTATCTTTAAACCAGGACAAGGGTCTTGGCCAATCGGCATCTGACTTAGAGCCCTCACCATAATCCATGTCTTTCGACCAACGGCCATTACGCATCCACTCAAGAATGGAAACCGGTTGTTCCTGACATAAATCGGTACCAATACCAATATGGTCAATGCCCATCAAATCTGCGGTATTTGCCACCATGTCGCAAAATTCGTTCAGGCTACAATCCGGGCCATTTTTAAGATGAAATGGGTATAAACTAAAGCCCAGAAGCCCGCCTGATTCGCCTAACGCCTTCAACACAGTGTCTGACTTGTTGCGCTTGGCGGCATGAAAGTTACTAGGATTAGCGTGTGAAATAACGATCGGACGCTCTGATATCTCAATCGCTTCCAGCGTGCTGCCCTCGGCGCTGTGGCTCATATCAACCACCATGCCGACACGGTTCATCTCTTTAATCACCTGACGACCAAAACGCGTTACGCCGCTATCAACCGCTTCGTAACAGCCACTCGCTAGTAAGCTTTGGTTGTTATAGGTCAACTGCATGATCATCAGGTTTAGCTCACGCATTACCTCAACCATGCCAATATCATCTTCAATCGCAGAGCAATTCTGCGCACCAAACATGATGCCAACTTTGCCCAGTTGTTTGGCAAGGCGGATATCCGCTGCACTTTTTATCGGCATGATCAAATCACTATGCATCTCGAAGTGGCGATTCCATTCGCTAATGCGCAATAGCGTTTCGCGGATTTGCTCGTGGTAAACAATGGTTACGTGCACCATAGTTACACCACCTTGTCGAAGTTGTTCGAAGATAGTCCGGTTCCAGTTGGAATACTGCAGACCATCGATGACAATTAGATCGTTATGCATAGCTATATCCTCCGTTACGCGCGGATGTACGAGGTTTTCACCACGGTATAAAACTCTTTGGCGTAGCTACCTTGCTCACGCGCACCAAAGCTCGACTCTTTACGGCCGCCAAATGGTACGTGATAATCGGTGCCGGCAGTGGGTAAGTTAACCATCACACAACCGGTTTGCGCACGACGTTTAAAGTCTGTGGCATATTTCAATGACTGAGTACAAATACCGCCGGTTAAGCCGTAATTGGTATCGTTCAACGTTGCTAACGCTTGTTCGTAGTCTTTGACTTTGATCACACAGGCAATCGGGGCAAAGGCTTCTTCGCGGTTAATGGTCATGTCGTTAGTAGTCTCGGTAAACAATGCGGGCTGCAGGTAATAGCCTTCGGTGTCTTCCGTGAGCACTTCACCACCAATCACCAGCTTGCCACCTTCATTTTTAGCGATCTCAAGGTACTTGAGGTTTTGTTCCATTTGGCGACCATCGGCAACTGCACCGATATGAACCCCCGCTTTTAACGGATGGCCAACCACCAGTTGTTTCATTCGTTCGACCACGGCATCAACAAACCTGTCATGAATACCTTCGGTAACAATTAAGCGTGAAGAAGCGGTACATTTTTGCCCGGTACCAAAGAAGGCACCACCGACTGCACACTCCACCGCATTGTCCAAATCGGCATCATCGAGTACTACCAAGGCATTTTTACTGCCCATTTCCAGCTGACATTTCACTAAATTAACTGCAGTCGCGGCTGCAACTTTGCGACCCGTTTCTAGAGAACCGGTGAATGTTAAGGCGTTAATCTTGCGCGAGTTAATTAGTACATCACCCACTTGTGCACCAGGGCCCATTACCAGGTTAAACGTACCAGCCGGTAATCCTTGACGAGAAATGATTTCAGTCAGCGCCCAGGCACTTGCTGGTACCTGATTGGCCGGTTTAAATACGATGGCATTACCGTAAGCTAATGCCGGAGCAATTTTCCATGCACCTGTTGCCGTTGGAAAATTCCATGGGGTGATAATACCCACGACACCAACTGGCTCTCTGCGGGTTTCAATTTCAACACCCGGGCGTACAGAGTCGGCGGTTTCACCCATTTGACGTAACACTTCTGCCGCGTAGTAGTGGAAGAACTGACCCGAACGATAGGTTTCACCAACACCTTCGGCAAAAGTTTTGCCTTCTTCTCGTGCCAGTAATTTACCCAATTCATCTTTACGGGCAATGAGTTCATCACCAATTGCCATCAACACTGAATAGCGTTGTTCCAGGCCACTTTTTTGCCATTCAAGCTGGCCTATAATTGCGGCATCAATTGCCGCTTCGGTCTGTGCTTTATCCGCTTGTGCATAATGACCGATTGTATCGCTTAAATCTGCTGGGCTAATGTTGGCTACTGAGCTAACACCTTCTACCCATTCACCGGCGATGTAATTTGAAAAAATTGAGTTCGACATAAATACCTCCATAAAGTAATTGGATTCAGTATAGGAAACATGCTTTAATAATAAAAATTAATAAATGATATACTTCGATAAGGAACACTTATCATGTTGCCAGAATTTAAAATCGCTCAGCTCCGACATTTTGTCTGGGTTACTGAATTAAAAGGGTTTCACAATGCTGCAGAGAAGGCTTGCCGGACTCAGCCAGCAATATCATTATCGATAAGAGATCTTGAAAATAAATTAGGTAGCAAGGTATTTGAGAAGCGTAACGCCAAAACTACCATGTCCGAGTTGACGCCATTTGGTAGATATTTTTTACCTAAAGCGAAAGAGTTGATCGCTCATCACGACAGTATTTCTCAGGACATGGCATTAATGCGTGAACATAAAGCCGGCCATCTGCGCCTGGCTTCAGTGCCATCCATTGCCTGCAGAATGTTGCCAGAATTATTATCAAGGTTTGTCGAAGATGTGCCCGACTTGCATATCAGTTTTTACGACGATAACTCGGAGGCGGTGTTAAGAAAGGTGGAGAAACAGCAAGTAGATATTGGCATTTCAAGTTTACCACTTGGACACGAACATGCCGATATCTCATTCACCCCAATTTGGCAAGATCAGATCGGCGTAGTATGCCGCAATGATCACCCGCTTGCCGATGAAAGTGAATTGCATTGGAAAGATTTGCGCAAACGTCGACTGATCAGTAATGGTACGTCACGCTTACTTGAAGATACGGAAGCCGAGCCTTTGCTTGGCGATTCACAATTCTATATTTCCAATATGCTGTCATTAATTGCGATGCTGGAAGCTGGATTGGGGCTCACCACACTGCCCTGGTTCGCTTTTCCGCAAGAGAACACGAAGTTACGCTTTATTCCGCTAAACACGCCAAAGGTGTTACGCCAAATAGGCATAGTGCAACTCAATAATAAATCGCTTTCTCCCGCGGCACAGGCGCTAGCCGATTTCATTATCGAGAAAACCGGTAATTCTATGAGCAAGTCCAATAATTAGGCCGGCGCAAAGACAATAGTCAGGCAATATCGCTTCGCCTGACTGTTTTATTATTGATTAATAGCAATTAATTGTAGCCGCGCACATAACTCGATGTGATCACATCACTGTAATTAGATTCATCAGCCGATATTAATTTTTGTTCAACCACAAGCTTTGACTGACTGTTGTTGCTGGCAATCATTTCTTCGCGCTTTGATTGGCCGCTTTGGTTGGTGTGGTTACTATCGTTGGCTATTGAATTCATGGCTCACCTCTTTTCTGTTACGCCAGCTTTATACCAAGTTGACTAATAACTCCTATAATAATAACTAGATTAAAATTATAAAAATGAATAAAAAATATCTTTTGATAAATATTGCTTATTCGAGTAATCGAGCCTATTAAATGGCATAGGTGGCAGCATAGATTCGCTGAACTTTATCCCAAACAGATTCCACACAAAAACAATGGTTAATTAAGTTCATTTAAATCAGCACGTTACTTGAGCTAAATAAATTTTACTTATCAGCTGATAGACGTTTCTGACTTGTATGAAATGATGTTTTAGGTCAAATATATTAGCACTATTGATAAACAGAAATTCAATTTGTTAACTGCTGAATTTAGCCAATGAGCCACTGTTCGTGGTGAAAACGAATTCAGCCACTAGAATTTGTATAGCACAAAGGAGCATTAGAATGACTACACATGCCGCTATCCATACATCACTATGGGGAGAGAATGCATTGCCATTGCGTCCCGCCAGTCAAGTGATGAACCTGGAACGCTTAGGTGCATTGCACCAAAGCCGACTCAGTTTTATGCGCACCCTGGTTCGTCGTATTTTTCGCGAGCGTTGGAGCATAGAACCGGCAATTTTTGAATTGGACAAAGATGGCTACGGCACTGTGGTCTATCAAGTCGATGCACCTAATGGCACCTTTAGCTTCGTATTATTTTCCGATTACCTATCGCCCGATGAACGCAATGATCGGGTAATAGCGACCAAATGGGATCTGACCATGGCGCTGGTTGAAGGCAAAGTCGATCGCCAATATGTCGAGCAATTACGGCTGAATGTGCCAAAACAAGAAGCTGGCCGGGTTGATTCTCGTGTATTTGTGTTATCACGAGCCAATCGTAGCTCGCGCAACTTCGATTATGTAGTCGACCAGTTAGCTGCGGGACAACAACCTGAAATCAGCAAAATTGCCGAAGTAGGCTACCTCTATCGTACTACCGCAGTATACGGCAGTGGTAAACTTGGTATGGCCGATTGGGAAAAAGTCCATAGCAAACATCAAGACTTTGCCCGTCCATTTTCTGGTGAAATGTTCGTTTGTCTGATGTTACGCAACTTTAGTTTGTTGCAGGTAGAGCATATCGCTCAGCATCGCTCGCCAGAAAGCTTCGGCGCCATGCAGCCAGAAATAAAACGTTATTTTGGCATTGGTAATTCCACCGGTTTAGGCATGGCACCCTATTTAGTCAATCACCCATTACTGATCAATCAGTGGGTGGAAATGCGCGAGTTGGCCTTAGCCCGGATCAGAACCTTAGGGACTATCGACCAGCAAGTGATGCAGACACTGAGCGAACTGATTGAGCGCTCGGCCCAGCACACCAGTGAGACCATTACCGACGACGACTGGCAAACGCAAAATAACAAAGTTGTAATCGAAGACATGGCAAAGCTGAGCAGTTTCATTGCAACCGGCTTTAGCAGCTGGAATGAAATCATTGCCCACAGTGAACAGCATTGTTCTTTGCAAGGTCAGGAAATGCTGGTTTGTGTGATGTTGGAAATGTACCCGGAGCTGGTGGACGAATTAGAAGACTTCCATTGCGCCGATGAACAACTCGACCTTGACCCGTTGATGCCGACCACACAACTCAAAGACATTATTGAACGTCGTTATGACTGGGCATTGGCCATAGATTTTGACGCCGAAGGTGCGCGTGAAACTTATTGGTATCGCTCCGAAGAAAAAATGGAACCGCGTCTGGGCAGTGTTGCTGACATTGAAGGCAAAAAGAAACAAATGGCACTCGGTGTCGGTTATGCCGTGCGAAAATGTTATAACCACTTGTCTGCCTATATCGAACAACACCCGGATCATACCACCGCACGTTTTATGGTGGCGCATCCCAAGTTACGTGGCATTGTTCGTCGCATCCAGGGGATGAATCGCTGCATCTACGGCGATATCCAGGCGAATTTACTCGACCGTGATGTGTTACCTATGCATCTGCTACGCTGCAAACTTGCCTTTTTTGGCGTCAGTAAGTTTGATCCAAGGTCGCGATTGTGGGTTCGTAACACCATGTTTCAGGGCGCACCGCTACTGGAAAATATTGGCAAACCATTTAACGATGACTGGTTTATGCCATTAGCACCAAAGCAATAAGGAGTGTCCTGTGAATATATCAATGAATGAACTAAAAGCTACCCTGAAACGCTGTTTTGAAGCCAGTGGCTACTTTGTCGGCAACTATGAAGACGCGGCGAATATGGTGTTATGGCTGGAAAAACACGGTCTCAATGGCTTAAATGAACTCAAACAGGCATTGCCATACATAGGTGATGATTTTGATAAACCGTTAAGTAATGTGATTTATGAAGATAGCACCTCAGCGATTATCGATGCTCATCATCGCAGTGCGCTTAACTGCATTGCTGCTGCCGTTGATTTGGCTCACGCCAAAGCCTTAGAGAGTGGTATTGCCACCGTGACCGTGCATAACTGCCATAATCGCATGTTTATCCTCAAAGCCTTAACCGACAGAGGCCGAGCCGGTATTAGTGCCGCAGCATATTGGAAGAATGGCAGTACCAAGGTTAGCGAGCACACCGCGGCAATCCGTTCAGGACAACGCTATCCAAGTTACAGTGAGGCCGTGGCAAATTTGTCTAACAATGACGATGACAAACAAGCACTGACCATTATTTGTAGCTCAAGAGTCGATTTAACCTCTTCTTTGCAAAATACCAACAGTACTTTTATCAGCCCTAAACAGGTGGAGAAGAACAAGCAACATACCGTTGAATATGGCGTTGAGATCGAGGAAGACGTTTGGGCCGAGATCAATCGTATTGGTGCCGGTGTGTTAGTGGAAAATACTGAACGATCTCAACAAGACGCTGGCGGGCGCTAATAGCCCTGGCGTCATTCATAACCAGTCGTCAAGTCTTAATTAATCAGGCTTAAACCAATCTGCATAAGGATATAGTTATGCAGTTTGGTATAGCTCACGGGGCAAGAGATGTCTATTTCAACCGGCATTCCAGTCGCTAATCCAAATTCTCCGGTTCAGCTGCATCAGGCGCAACTAGATGAGGCTGGTCCTAGTAGTTGTGGCTTGTGTGGCATAGAGTCAATAAATATGGCGATGTCGTTGCCTGCAAAAATTCAGCCGCAGCGGCAACTTCCTGCTGATGTGATCATAGTGCGAGCCAGAGATTCGTTGTCACAAATTCAACAAGACAATAACGGCACCAAGGGCAACCATTGCGCCGCATATTTTGATTTATCGGCCAATGTTGTTGCCCTACGAGAAGATGTTGGCCGGCACTCGGCGCTCGATAAACTCATTGGTGCTCTAAGCAAGAGAGACCTATGTCTAAACCGAGAAAAAATTTGTCGCCGTATAAGTCACCTGCAGGTGGATGGTGAGCACTAAAAAGTTCTGCCAAGCACTTAATTCGCAGTAGCGATGCGGCGAAAGGGGTTAAGGCATTATTGCAAGCGAATCAACCCGGCGGCTTTGACTGTCCGGGATGTGCGTGGGGTGACAGTGCTGGCGCCGGAAAAATAGATTTTTGTGAAAATGGGGTCAAAGCCATTGCCTGGGAAGCCACCAGCAAACGGGTGGATGAAAAGTTCTTCAACCAGTATTCAATTTCAGCACTGCAGCAATGGGACGACCATTCTCTGGAAAGCAGCGGCCGACTCACTGAGCCGATGTTATACGATGGCAGCAGCGATCACTATCGGCCGATTAGTTGGCAACAAGCATTTGCAGTAATTGCCAATAATTTACAGCAACTGGAAACTCCCGATCAAGCATTACTGTACACATCGGGTCGAGCTAGCAATGAAGCGGCTTATCTATACCAGCTATTTGGTAGAGTGTTCGGTACTAATAACTTTCCGGATTGTTCAAATATGTGTCATGAGGCTTCCGGCGTTGGGATGACACGTGGCATCGGCATCGGCATCGGCAAAGGTACGGTGACCATCGAGGACTTTAAGCTGGCCGATGCGATCTTCGTATTTGGCCAAAACCCCGGAACCAATCATCCGCGCATGCTGGCAACGCTACGCAAAGCGAGTAAACGGGGGGCAAACGTAGTTGCTGTCAATAACTTGAAAGAGCAAGGCTTACAAAAATTTGCCGACCCACAAAGTCCAAAAGAAATGATCCTGTTCTCAAGCACCAACATTAGCCAACATTATTTTACTCCTCGTCTGGGTGGCGACATGGCGATACTGCGCGGTATGGCAAAAAGCATCTTCGCAAAAGCGCAACAAGACGACACGGTTTTAGATCATCAATTTATTGCTGAACACTGTCACGGCTTTGACCAGTATCGTGACTCGGTGGCGACAGTACAAGAGCCGCTCAATGTATTGCTGTTAAGAGGCAACATAGGTAAACCTGGCGCCGGAGCTTGCCCGGTAAGAGGTCACTCGAATGTTCAGGGTAACCGAACCGTAGGCATCGATGAACAGCCAAGCGCAAAATCCAGGTTTAAATACCGTGGACTCAATTCATGCAATGATCCAAGGAAATGCCAAAGTATTTATTGGCCTCGGCGGTAATTTTGCCGCGGCCACTCCTGACACCGAACGCAGTTATCAGGCTTTGCAGCAATGTGATTTAACCGTACACATTAGTACCAAACTTAACCGCAGCCATGTGATAACCGGAAAGTGTGCGTTGATTTTACCTTGTCTTGGCCGTACTGAAATCGATAAGCAAAGCAGTGGTCTGCAAAGCATTACGGTAGAGGACACGATGAGTATGGTCCATAGCTCTGCTGGACAAAATCAACCGGCATCACACCAGCTCAAATCAGAGGTCGCCATTATTGCCGGCATCGCCAACGCAGCCTTAGGAGAGCAGACGGTTGAATGGCAAAAGCTGGCCAGTGACAATCGATTAATTCGTGATGAAATTTCGGCAGTGCTGCCAGAATTTAAAGATTACAATGCTCGAATTGCGACCGAACGAGGATTCTACTTACACAACCCGGCGAGCCAACGTCGCTGGCATACAAAACAGCAGAAAGCCGTTTTTTCAGCAGCAATGCTACCGCAGCAATTGGCCCACGAAATGGCAAAGACGCAAACAAGGATTACAAGACGGCGATACGGTAGCTATAGAAACGGTGTCAAATGATGGTATTGAACGCAGGGTAACGAACTTTAAAATGGTCAGTTACCAGATACCAATAGGCTGTGTCGCCGGGTATTATCCAGAAACCACCCCACTGGTACCTTTGGAAAGTGTTGCCGATGATTGTGGTACCCCAACTTATAAATCGATACCGATAACGCTTACCAAGATAGGCTAGTTTAATTCCTCATTTTTTACATACCTTGTGCCTTTTAACGTTGCCTGTAACGCGAGCCCAGCTGCCGTTATTTGATACACGGTGATATCCCCTATGGTCACGCCGCCACCAACTTGGCCCCCCTTATCACCGGCTTTAGCTGCGGCATCGGCTTCAGCACCAAACGCCCAACCTTCTTCAGTGAAGCGATTCATTGCTGCATTGGTGTTAAACACAAAAACGGCTCTGAAATCTTTTGCACCTAAGCCTAAACCAATACCCCCCTCATACATATCCATATAGGTATCTTTACCCGTTGAGTTATTATGGACCACACCATAACCAACACCGGCGGAGACAAACAGCAAGTTGACTTGGGCATTACTAAACGTTGCATAACCCGGTGCTGATTTTATTTTCGCCATTGCGCCAGGGCTGGCTTTTTCAACGTCAGCTAATGTTTTCGTGTTCATTTTTGCAATTTCAGCCCGTTGCTGATCAGGATTATCACCCGTTGCTGCACATGCACAAAGGATAAAGGCGGTGATCATTAGCAATAGTTTTTTCATCTACATTCCCTTCTATTTTTAACTACACTGCAATTTAGGCAGTTACTTTTTCACCAGTATAGTAGTTAAATAAAAAATTGAAATGATGAGAAACAGCGTGGCTGAAATTTTAACTTTCGAGATGAGTCATGTATTAAAAGATATATGCTATCTCGCTACAGCTGCGAAGACCAGCTGTAGCTGTTATGGTACAGGTTAGTCGAGATTGACTAAGTTACCTTTTTCCTGAAGCCACTCTTTACGATCGCCAGCGCGCTTTTTCGAGAGTAGCATGTCCATTAATTCCATGGTGGTGTCAAACTCATCAACCGTGAGTTGTACCAAACGTCGGGTATTTGGATCCATAGTGGTTTCACGCAGTTGTAATGGGTTCATTTCGCCCAGGCCTTTAAAGCGTTGTACGTTGACTTTTCCGCGCTTCTTCTCGGCTTCAATTCGATCGAGAATACCGTCTTTTTCTTGTTCATCGAGGGCATAATAGACGTCTTTACCAACATCGATACGATACAAAGGCGGCATTGCCACAAACACATGTCCCGCTTGCACTAATGGTAAGAAGTGCTGGGTAAACAAAGCACATAGCAGTGTGGCGATGTGTAATCCATCCGAGTCGGCATCGGCCAGGATACAAATTTTGCCATAGCGAAGGGATGATAAGTCTTCAGAGTCCGGGTCTATGCCTAAGGCGACCGAGATATCATGGATCTCCTGTGATGCCAAAATTTGGCCAGAGTCCACTTCCCAGGAATTGAGAATTTTACCTCTGAGTGGCATGATCGCCTGAAAGTCTCGGTCTCGTGCTTGTTTGGCACTGCCACCAGCGGAATCACCTTCGACCAAAAATAATTCAGTGCGAGAGTTTTCATCCGAACCACAATCGGTTAATTTTCCCGGCAGAGCCGGGCCCTGAGTGATTTTTTTACGCACCACTTTTTTACTGGCACGCATTCGTCGCTGGGCGTTCGAAATACAAAATTCTGCCAGGGTTTCGGCAATTTCGGTGTGCTCATTTAACCATAAGCTAAAGGCATCCTTAACCACGCCAGAGACAAAAGCAGACACTTGTCGCGACGACAACCGCTCTTTGGTTTGACCGGCAAATTGTGGATCTTGAAGTTTCACCGACAAAATAAAGGCACATTTGTCCCAAATATCATCCGGGGTTAATTTAACTCCGCGTGGCAGCAAGTTGCGAAATTCACAGAACTCGCGCATCGAATCGAGTAACCCCTGACGTAAGCCATTAACATGGGTGCCGCCCTGTATGGTAGGGATCAGGTTAACATAGCTTTCGCCTATACTTTCGCCGCCTTCCGGTAACCAGGATACTGCCCAGTCTACGGCCTCGTGCTGAGAGCTAAACGTTCCGAGAAAAGGCTGCTCAGGTAAATTAACCCAAGATTGAATCGCTTCTTTTAAATAATCTTCCAGGCCATTTTCATAGCACCATTGATGCTTGGTGTTTGTCGTCTTGTCATGAAACTTAATGCTTAAACCAGGGCAAAGTACGGCCTTGGCCTTTAAGATATGAGTAAGTTTGCTGACCGAAAATTTATGTGAATCAAAATAACTGGCGTCAGGCCAAAAGCGTACTACGGTACCGGTGTTACGTTTACCAACCGTGCCTGTTTGCGTTAAATCTGACACTTTTTCGCCGTGTTCGAACGCCATTTCAAATACTTTTTGGTCACGTTTAACGGTGACTTCAACTCGGTTTGATAAAGCATTTACCACGGAAATACCAACCCCGTGCAAACCACCGGAAAATTGATAGTTTTTGCCCGAAAATTTACCACCGGCATGTAATCGACAAAAAATTAATTCAACCCCGGGTACACCCTCTTCTGGATGGATGTCGGTAGGCATACCACGGCCATCATCCACCACTTCCAGTGATTGATCTTCGTGCAGTATTACCTGAATATTTTGTGCATGACCTGCCAAAGCTTCATCGACAGAGTTATCGATAACCTCCTGGCCGAGATGGTTTGGTCTAAGAGTATCGGTGTACATGCCCGGGCGGCGACGCACCGGATCTAAGCCACTTAATACTTCGATGGATTCGGAATTATATTGATCAGTCATGAATTCTCTGGCTATTTATTAGTTGCTAGCGCTCTAGTTTTTTTGTTATTTTTGCTTTAAATTCAGAGACAAGCTCAAAATTATCATCTGTTAGTTGCCTAATTGCCGGCTGCTTGTACCTTGTACCTTGTACCTTGTACCTTGTACCTTTAGCCATTATTCTCTAATTGAAAAAAATTAACAATGCTTGGCAGCATTTTAGCAAAATTGATAAAGCTGTGATCACCACCTTGCTGTACTTCTAACCGGCATTGTTGATATTTATCTACGGCTTGTTGATAATCTAACACTTCATCCCCAGTTTGTACCATAACAAAAAGTCTTTTTCTGTCGATTTTATCAAGGTCATATAACTTTAATTGCTGCATATGCGCTACGGTGACCTGGTACACTTCGCCGGTATAGGGATTGTTATGCTCACCGAGAATGTCATCGACTAAATCATACGGTTTTACCGCCGGGTTTATTAATACCGCTTTCAGCTGATATTTTGCGGCTAAATAAGTGGCAAAATAACCACCAAGTGAACTGCCGGTCAAATACCACTGACAATGGCGTTCATCTTCAAGGATGTCACATAATTGCTTGATCGCAGCGCATGGGTTCGATAGCAATTGCGGACATACGACTTCAATTTCGGGATGCATTACCTGCATATATTGCCGGGTTATTTGCGCTTTTAATGATTGAGGTGAACTGTTAAAACCATGGATCACCAGTATTTTTTGTTTCATCGCGAGCCCACTTCAACATCCCACATCGAGATAATGCAGCTGAGTTTCAATATTGCCATCGTCATCCAATTCTAATATTCGATAACCCGGGCCAATGTCTAATGCCGATAGCGTTACCGAGTTTGGCTCAAATAGAATCGAAAATGATTGCGGACAACTATTAAAACTTTGGGTCATAAATATGTTTTGTTTCATCGCGAGCCCACTTCAACATCCCACATCAAGATAATGCAGCTGAGTTTCAATATTGCCATCGTCATCCAATTCTAATATTCGATAACCCGGGCCAATGTCTAATGCCGATAGCGTTACCGAGTTTGGATCAAATTGAATCGAAGTTGCCGGACAACTAAACACAGGAAGATGATTTAAGCCTTCGAAAAAATAGCTGTCGCCGCGGTGAATGTGACCACAGCAAATTGCCTTTATGGCAGGGTTTTGCTGCACCGCCTGCCAAAATTGTGTTTGATTACGTAAACCATGTTTATCAATAAAAAAACCCACATCGAGCGGATGATGGTGCATAAACAATAAAGTATGAAGGTTACTGCTTTTACTATTGGCAATGACATTTAAATGCTCATCATCTACATACCCCGCAGGAGTGTCACTTTTTGACTGGGTGAGTAATAACCGCCAATGGCCAAGAATCACTTCTTTATCGGCTTTAATCACGTCATTAACCAATTGCTGGTTTAATAGCTCAACGTCATCATGGTTCCCCGCCAGAAAATAAAGCGGACACTTAAATTTTGCCTCATTTACCAGTTGGTTGAAATGCTGATACGACTCAACGCTATGATCTTGCGTTAAATCACCCGTAAAAACAATGGCATCTAACGGTTCTAACTGCGCCAATTGTTCGAGCACACGTTGTAGGTTGATAAAAACATTATGGCCACAATGGCGGCCAGCTTTGTCTTTAAACAGGTGGCAATCAGATATTTGTGCAAGGGTGACAACAGACATGGGTAACTACTTATTGGAAATTTCGATATTGGCTCGCCCTTGTGTTAAACACATGCGTAGCCATTCGGTTAAAAATTGTTGCGCTTGTTGTTTTTCATCGGGCAAATGCATTTGCGGATTTGGGTAATCGTATCTGGGTTTTATTTGTTTGGTAAATTGACTCTCAATCACTTCGGCTAAGTGAGCATCATAATAGATGCGGATCAACATACTCGGTTTCGGCAGATGTACCTTACTGGCTAATGATTCGCTTTTACTGACCAATTGCTTGAACTCAACCACATGGGTGTATTTGGTTTTCTCAACAATGCTAATTGAATACTCTAATAACTCATTGATAAAAAAACTGCGCATTTCCCCGGCATCATCCATACCAGCTAACAAACGAGAAAGCAGGATAAAGTTATTTTCATAAGAATTGTTTAGCCCCTTTAAACTGGGCTTGTACTGCGCCATATGATGAAATGCCAAATTAAGTTAAAGTTTGTGGTTAATATTAGGGTCTGTTGACCTTTGCTGTTATGCCAATTTGCCAGAATTTAGTGCCAGCCACTGCAAACCGATAATGGTTGAAGCATTACTAACTCTACCATTATTTAAATGCTCGAGTGCATCTTCTAAACTCATTAAATGTGATTTGATGTCTTCATGTTCATCGGCAAGACCGGAAACTGTACCATCGACAAAGTGACTTAAATCGAGTAACGCGACATACATATACAGTTTTTCGCTGGTGCCTCCGGGGCTTGCCAGGTAATTCATCACATGCTGTACTTGCGTTTTATCAACAACTAAATTGGCTTCTTCTGCCGCTTCCCGAATAGCCACATCGACCGGGCTTTCATTTTCGGCAAACATGCCGGCAATAAATTCCAGCATCCACGGGCACTCTTCGGTGCGAATGGCGCCGGGTCGAAACTGCTCAATTAAAATCAAGGTATTGTTGAGAGGATCGTAAGGAATTAACACCACCGCATCGCCACGCTCAAAAATTTCACGGGCAATCAACTGTCCCCACTCGCCATTAAATAGTTTGTGCTTTAACTGGTATTGATCAACCCTAAAAAAACCTTGATATTTAATATCACGTGCCGCAACGGTAAAGTCGCTATGCTTAAATTGTTTAAATATGTTACTTTCGTTCATAATCTTGTAATACTTTATATCTATAACAAAGTGTTAGGGAAATTTTCTGTTACACTTTATTGAGCTGAAACGGCTTATAATGATTCAGCATAGCATTAATTACCGATACACTGACCACAAAATAACCCAGGTTTTTGTAAATAAGGGAAAAGAACACATGACAAACAAGTTAAGCTCAATTTTTGTTGCTGTTGTGCTCGCGGGCACAAGTTCAGTTGTTGCAGCACAAGATTTGCAGGAAATATATCAATTAGCGTTGCAAAATGATCCAACCTCGTTGCGAGCAGAGGCGCAATATAACGCGGCGCAAGAAAACATCGAACAAGCACGTTCGGTGTTATTGCCAACATTATCTGCTACTGCATCTTATACAGATTCTGAAGAAGAAAATGATCTCTTCACCCAAGAAACGCAAAGAACTCGTATGAGTTTAGATCTAAACATGCAACTTTATCATCACAGCAGCTGGCTTGGTTTAGACACCGCGAAAAAGTCCGCGCACCGCAGTGATATTGATTATCAATTCGTAAAGCAACAATTAGTGACGCGGGTTGCCTTAGCGTATTTTGATGTGTTAGCCGCTTACGACGGTTTGGAATTCGCCCTGGCTGAGAAAAAAGCGATTGAACGTCAGTTAGAGCAAACTAAACAGCGTTTCTCGGTTGGCCTAACGGCGATTACTGACGTGCATGAAGCCCAAGCGCAATTCGATAATGCCATTGCCGAAGAAATTCGGGCACAAAACACCGTTTACACTTCAGAAGAGTTTCTTCGTGAAATTACCGGCAGCTATCCTCGTGATTTGAATGTGTTAAACACCGAGCGTTTTAGCGCGGTAGTGCCAACTCCGAACAGTGCCGATGACTGGCAAAAGCTGGCCGAAGCGAAGAACTTACAATTGATTTCGCAAAAAATCAGCATGGATATCGCCAAAGAAAACATCGACATTGAAAACGCCGATCATCTGCCGACACTGAGTTTAACCGGTAGTTATGGTACCACTGAAACCGATGGTGATTGTGATTTGCCCAATGGCTCGTTTGGTGGTTGTAATACCTTTGATGGCGTTGAACAAGATGACCAGTCAATCGGTATTCAGTTGAATGTACCTATTTATTCAGGTGGCAACACCAGTTCAAGAGTTCGCGCGGCCCAGCATAACTATGTGGCGGCGAGTCAGGATATGCAAATTACTTACCGTGGCGTTGTCCGTGAGTCACGTAACTCTTACAACACAGTTGTCGCAACCATATCCGGGGTAAAAGCCTTTGAGCAATCGGTAATTTCGGCCGAAAGTGCGTTAAAAGCCACCGAGGCAGGTTTTGAAGTAGGGACTCGTACCATCGTGGATGTGTTGGAAAGTACTCGTAACTTGTATGACGCTAAACGTAATCTATCGACAACGCGGTATAGTTACATTACCAATATGCTACGTTTAAAAGAAGCTGCAGGTACGGTTTCTGAAGCCGACATTACGATGATTAACCAGGGACTCAACCCGGCTAATTAGTCTTAATCGAATCGAGAACCTAATCACTCTCTAAAGGCACCCCTGCCTGCCGAGTATAAGTACTTCCGGTACAAAAAAGGCGACTACACAGTCGCCTTTTTTATTTAGTTGGCGGGTTTTTTAACCTCGCGTCATTGCCGCAGGCAACTCAAACTGGCTATCGCCATAGCGCGAGACTAAAGTCCCGCCAACCAGAGAACTTAACCTATGGTTGGCGGGGTTTGATTGCTGCACAAAGAAGCTTAACAATCAGCTTTTAACCTCGCATTCGTACTAGCAGGCTAGTCTTCCAAACGAATAGTATTAATGATTTCGGAGGTAGAAATGCCTTCTTCAAAGTTAAGCACCAGTACCTCGCCGCCTGCCGCAATGACTTCTTTACCGCCGGCAATATCTTCAACGTTATAATCGCCACCTTTCACTAAGGTGTTCGGTAATAAGTTGGCGATTAATCGTTGCGGAGTATCTTCTGAAAAATCCACCACCCAATCAACAGCGCCCAAACCAGCCAATACTGCCATACGCCGATCCAAAGGGTTCACCGGCCGGCCGCTTCCTTTTAAGCGCTTAACCGAATCATCATCGTTTACCGCAACAATTAACCTATCACCAAGTTCGGCGGCATGGGTTAAATAAGACACATGCCCGGCGTGCAGGATATCAAAACAACCATTGGTCATGACGACTTTTTCGCCGCGTTTTTTCGCTTGTTCAATGATAATCTTAAGTTGTTCTTCACTCACCACACCCGAACCACTTTCCTGGCCCGAGGCAAGTGCTTGGGCAATTTCAACTTCACTTATGGTTGAGGTGCCCAGTTTACCGACAACCACACCGGCAGCAATATTGGCCAGAGCGCTGGCTTCAGAAAATGTTGAACCCGCAGCAATCGCCAGGGCTAAGGTAGCAATAACGGTATCGCCGGCACCGGTAACATCATAAACTTCTTGTGCCTGGGTAGGTAAATGCAGCTCTTCTTCATTGGCCCTGATCAAGGTCATGCCATGTTCGGAACGAGTTACCAGCAGGGCTTGTAAATCGAGTTCAACTAGCAACTGCTGTCCTTTACTCACCAATTCGGCTTCATCTTTACAAGGACCAACTACGCCTTCAAACTCTGATAAATTGGGGGTGATTAAGGTCGCGCCTTTATATTTGGCAAAATCAGCGCCTTTTGGATCAACCAGTACTGGCACATCATGCTTTTTCGCCAAAGAGATCAACTCACTGACATCAGATAGCGTGCCTTTATCGTAATCGGATAACAGCAACAAATGATGCTGGCGAATATTTTCTTCCACCACGTGGGTTAATGCTTGCTTATCGATATGATGAAGCGACTCTTCAAAATCTAGACGGAGTAATTGTTGGTTTCGGCTCAACACTCTAAGTTTAGTGATAGTTGGTACGCTTTGGTTGCGGGTAAAATTACAAATGACATCCATGCCTGACAAACTGGTATCTAAGCTGTTCGCCACTTCATCATCACCAGTCAGCCCTGACAATGTCACTTGCCCGCCCAGACTGGCAATATTTAATGCAACGTTAGCGGCGCCACCAGGCCGGTCTTCACGCCCGTCTATTTTTACCACCGGCACCGGTGCTTCTGGCGAGATCCGCCCGGTTGGTCCTGACCAGTATCGGTCTAACATCACATCACCAACAACCATGACTCTGGCCTGATTAAAATTAGGGATATCTACTTTCATATGGTCTTCCAAACTGGGTATAATAATGACGTAACCGCCTTTACGGCATTCATTCGTGTTATTTATACAAGTCAGATAATTAATTGGTCAATTAAATATCTGGCTTGTATTAGTATAGTGTAACATAAGCTTTTCAATGAGTTGATGAAGTATTGAGTAAAAATAAAGTTCTGCAAACAAAATTCAAAGCCCGCTTCTTTCTGCCTAAATATTGGTTAACCTGGGTAGGCGTGATCACCTTGTATAGCATTTCCTGGTTGCCGTATAAATTACAACTCGCGATGGGCCGGATGCTTGGCCGTTTGATGATGAAGATTGGTGGCAGCCGTTTAACCGTGGCACAAAAAAATATCGATGTGTGTTTTCCGCAGTTAAGCAAAGCCGAACGGCAAACGATGGTGCAGCAAAATTTTGAAAACACCGGCATTGGCTTATTTGAAACCGGTATGGGCTGGTGGTGGCCAGACTGGCGTATTGCACGCAAAATTGAAGTCTCAGGGTTAGAACACTTAGAGCAAGTTAAGGCGCAAGATCATGGCGTGTTATTACTTACCATACACTTCTTATGCTTGGAATTTGTTGGCCGGGCAACTGGCCATGTACACCCTCTCGTCGCCTTTTATCGACCAAACCACAATCAGTTGATGGAGTATTTTCAACATCGTGGTCGCGCTCGTTCAAACAAATACATGGTCGATAAAAGCAATGTCAAAGGCATGATAAAAGCGCTTCGAGATAAAGAAACCTGTGTCTATTTGCCCGATCAAGACTATGGCCGAAAACGTTCTATTTTTGTGCCGTTTTTTAATGTCAAAGAAACGGCATCAACCATAGGCACCATGGTTTTTGCGAAAGGAAAAAACGTAAAAACAATGATGCTGGTGCCAAGGCGAAAACCCGATAACAGTGGCTATTTGTTAGAGTTTCTGCCGGCATTGGACAATTTTCCCAGCGGTGATGATGAACAAGACATTCTTCGCGTTAATCAAGCGGTAGAGCAGGCCATTTTAAAACAGCCGGAACAATACATGTGGCTACACCGACGATTTAAAACCCGACCTAATAAGTCAGATCCTAAATTTTACGACTAAGGCGAGTTAACCCTAGTTGGTATTGGTATTAGTTTTGGCCGAGATATTTTCGCCAAATGTCACTCACTTGCTGACGTTCTATAAGCAGTTTATCTTCGGCCATTTGCGCCGGTAAACTTTGCAAAACCAGCGCGTGGCCGGTATCGCGTAACGCACAATAACTGGACACTAATTGTTGCTGTTCAGCCGTGGTGATTAATTGCTCGGCTTGTAAGCCGCCAAAAATTCTGACGTTATCGGAAAAATGGCTTAATCCATGATGTTCATGATTATTATTGAGCACCAGATATTGGGCTAAAAATTCTATATCCGCCAAGCCACCAACACTTTGTTTTATATCGATAACCCCCTCGCTGCTAGTATCTAAATGCTGGCGCATTTTTTCACGCATCTTAGTCACGTCAAGTTGCAATTGTTTCGCATCTCTTTTCTCAGTTAATACCTGATGACGTATTTCAGTAAACTTTTCAATCAGCGCTTTATCACCGCTAACGGCGCGTGCCCTTACCAGCGCTTGATGCTCCCAGGTCCAGGCGTCAGTATTTTGATAATGCTTAAAGGTATCAATATGCACCACCATCAAGCCCGAATTGCCCGAGGGTCGTAAACGCATGTCGGCTTCATATAAAATGCCATTGGCAGTGCGGGTATTGAATAAATGCAAGATCCGTTGCGCCATTTTTAAATAAAACTGCTTGCTAGGGATAGATTTTTCACCACTGGTTTGACAGCTGGCATCACGGTTATGGACAAACACCAAATCAAGGTCAGAGCCATAGCCTAATTCGATGCCGCCAAGCTTGCCGTAGCCGATCACGGCAAAGCCTTTTTCATCTGTGCCTATGGTGGAGTTTGGCTGGCCGTATCTGTGCACCATTTGTTGCCAGGCCATGCTAACGACTTCAGTAATGATGGCTTCGGCTAATGCGGTCAAATGGTCACTCACCTTCATTACCGGCAAAATACCGGTAATGTCTGCAGCCGCAATTTTTAATTGCTGGGTCTGTTTAAATTGTCGTAAACCTTCCATTTGCATTTCCAGATCGTCTTCCGGAATTCGTAATAAACTCTCACCCAGCAACTGTGGGTAGTCGTTGAATGCCGGGATGGCATATAACAATTTGGGATCAATTAACTCATCGAGTAACAACGGAAATTTTGCCAGGTACTCACTGATCCAGGCGCTTGACTGACATAAATTCAGTAATTGCTTAAATGCCGGCGGGTTTTCAAGTAACAATTCTAAATACGCCGTGCGGGTAACTATTTTCGTCAACACCTGTAAAGTTCTCTGCAAGGTAAGCTGTGCGGTTTGCTGTTCTGGCAGAAACTCAAGCAATACCGGCATCAACTTATCCAGCACTTGTCTGCCACGGTTGCCGACACTGCGTTTTTTCAGATCCGCTTGAAAATTCCTCAGCTGTTTATTCAGTAATTCGGCTGGCCAGCTTGATCTTTTTTTCAGGATCCACTCTATCGATTCTTGCGTGTCCCAATTGGCATGCCAAAACGTCAGCCAATGAGCATCCACCGCCGTATTTTGTTCATTATCTTCACCAACCAGCAAACTAAACTCATGGTTCACCGCCTGCATATGACGCTGACAGGCAACTACATAATCTTGCCATTGGGCAAAGCCCATTACGTGCGTTAACCGTGCCCGATTTAAATCCGAATCTGGTAATTGTTGGGTTTGTTGATCGGTAAATGCCTGGATCGCATTCTCACTACGCCTTAAAAAATAATACGCACTGCGCAACGTTTCGGCACTATTAACGCTAATACAGTCATGCTCAACCAATAAGGATAATGCGGTTAGCAGGTTTCGTTGCTGTAATTTTTTTTCTCGGCCGCCGCGGATCAGTTGAAACACTTGCACAATAAATTCAATTTCGCGGATTCCACCAGCGCCTAATTTAATGTTGTATTGCAGTTTTCTTCGTCGTGCTTCTTGCGCTATCATCTGTTTCATCCGACGAAAGCTTTCAATGACACTAAAATCAATATAGCGACGATAAACAAACGGCTTGAGTAAATCGCTTAACGCTTGATGATAAGGTCCATCGCCAACAATTCTTGCTTTGAGCATCGCATACCTTTCCCAGTCGCGCCCCTGATCTTGATAGTAATTTTCCATGGCGGCAAAACTCAATGCTAACGGACCACTATCGCCAAAAGGGCGCAGCCGCATATCTACCCGAAAGACAAAACCATCTTTGGTCACCTGATCGAGTGCAGCAATTAATTTTTGCCCGAGGCGAGTAAAGTATTGCTGATTATCAATGCTCCTTCTGCTGCCAACGGTCTCTCCTCCTTCTGGATAGACAAAAATGAGGTCAATATCAGAAGAGAAGTTTAGCTCTTTGCCGCCTAGTTTTCCCATCGCATATACCAATAACGTTTGCTCTACTCCCTGATTATTTTGTGGCTGGCCCCAAAGTGACTGGCAATGTTGATGCAGCCAGGTCAAGGCGCCGTCAATCAAAGTATCGGTGAGCCTGGATAAATTGGCTAATGAGGTTTTAAGTTCGCAATGATGGCACAAATCGGCAATGGCGATTGCGCTTAAGAATTTATTGCGAAGTTGTCGTAATACCCGGTGCAATTCATCTTCGCTGGCACAATTTGAAATTCTTTCTAATAGATAAGCACTGGCATCTACCTGCTCGGTAAAATCAAAAAACGACGGCGAAAACATCTCACTAACCCATTCAGGGTTACTGATAAATGTTTCCGCAACAAAATCACTCAACGCAAACGCTTGCTTGAGTAAGTGAATTTGCTCAATCGTTAATGCCTGAATGACTTCCGCGGCATTTTCACTAAAGCGGTTAAAATGATCCGTTTGTTGCTGAATAAGTAACGCATTTTGAATATCTGAAAGTGACTTTTGCACTGGCTAAATTTCCATTTTTATTGAATATTATACGGTTTGTTACAATTGCTAAGGGTCTGTTGACCTTTCGAGTTCAAGTTTTGTGCAACTCAGCGATTTCTGATCGCGGCACTTGTGCTGTCGCTTAGTAATTCTAAGTAAGTAACAAGCAACAAAGAGCAGGTGTCGCTTAGTTGAACCCGAAGGGCAACGGTTTCTTTGGCATTTCTACCGCGTTGTCACAAGTTCAAGTAGAATAACTACATCACACATGCTCCGCCTTGTATAAATACCAAAGAAATCGTTGCAAAAATGAACTCCAAAGAACAACAGACCCTAGACATATTATGTCGTTGATGTTATTACTATCTATCAGTTTGACGAAATATAATTATAGCGATTCTATTTCGTCAATCCTTACCTTAGCATTTTTGAAGGAAAGTGAGCATAAATGCAATCAATAAAACGATTAATTTTACTGTCTATCCTCAGCCTAACTGTAGTATTAAGTGGCTGTAGTGACCCCTATATAGCACAAATCCAAGGCCAAACGCCGGTTACTGAGCAGCGCATTGCGCAATTAGGTGATGCCCTTGCCAATGGGCAAGTGCGCAATGCCAATTTGATCAATCAATACGCCGCAAAAGTGCTGGAACTTAAGCCTGATTTGCAACCCCTTATTGCCGAATTTAAAAAAGATGCCAGCATACAGGGACCAATGTATTTAGCTTTGTTAGACAGAGTAAATACAGTGAAAAACCAACCGCAAATGTTTGCCGACAATAAAGCGATTTACCAAGAGTTAATGAACATCTATCAGGCCGCCGACCCGGTGCTCTATTCCGATGCCCTTAGTGACCCGCTTAACGTATTAGCCGATATGTCGGATGGCGCCTTGCCGAGAATTAATTCGCAAAATAAGGCCCAAAGCTTAATTGACAACAACGCGCAAGACTTTGGCGTTGGCTCGCAACTCGTCGGCAACCCTTCTTACGGGCAATGGCAGACCAACAGTTCCGGCATGTCATTTTGGGCCTGGTATGGCATGTACTCGATGATGGGCAACATGTTTGGTGGCAATCGCATTTATTATGACAGTTGGGGCCGCAATCGCGGTTACAGTTATTACAATGATTATGGTCGTAGCCGTTATACCTCACCAAGTAATTTGCGCAAACAAAATCAGGTAGAAACTCGTACCCGCAAGTCATTTGCCAGTAAAGGTCAGAAATTTACCAGCACCTACAACAAAAATCGTAGTGGCTCATCCGGGTTGTCAAAGCAAAGCCAAAATGCGCAAAAAACCGCCAGTAAGTTTCGCAGTAACAGTTCAAGCAAATTTAGCAATAAAAGTAAATTTGCCAGTAAGTCAAAATACAGTAAAAAACCACGTTTTCGGAAAAAACGAAAATCATTCATTTCACGCGGTTTTCGTCGCCGAAGATAATAGGAAGCACCATGGACAATTTGTTAAATATCACCAATATCGATCAGCATATGTTGATTATTCTGGCCATCGATGTCGCGGTTGCAATCCTGTTGTTATCGGCAATGCGTTTTGTTGCCGGCTTAACGGCTAAAGTAAACACCACCGATGAACTGGCGAAAGAAGATAATTTTGCCTTTGGCATCAGCGTTGCCGGCAGTGTTGCCGCATTAGGGATCGTCCTTACCGGAGCCATCACCGGGGAAAGTGCGATAAGTTATGAAGTTGAAGCCATTGGCATGTTTGCCTATGGTTTGTTTGGCTTAATATTGATTAAGCTCGGTCGCATCATTCATGACCGCTTAGCCCTAAATAAACTCGATAAAATGGCAGAGATTAAAAATCGCAATATCACCGTTGGTATCGTCGATGCGGCAAGCGTTATTGCCACCGCCATCGTCATTCGTGCGGTGTTGATCTGGGTGGATGGTCTCGATGGTTATACCTTTATCGCCATTGCCAGCGGGTTTGTCGTATCGCAAATCATTTTGGTATTAGTGACCCGGATTCGTGAACGCCATTACGCCAGAAATAACCAACAAGATTCGATGCAAGAAGCATTTTGTGACGGTCAGGTAGCGCTAGCGTTACGTTACAGTGGGCAGATTATCTCAACCTCTCTGGCCGTTACTGCGGCCAGTTACTTCTTGGTCTACACCCCGGAAACCATAGTTGAAAACCTGGTCGGCTGGTTATTCTTCGGCTTGCTGATGACGGTGGTTGTCTCCTTGTTAACCACCATCGCCAAACGCATTATTTTGTGGGGCATCGATATGGCCCAGGAAGTTGATCAACAACACAACGTGGGTGTTGCCAGTATTGAGATGGCTGTCAGTATTGCCATTGCGATGATCTTAACGGCATTAATGGTTTAATGCCAAGTTGACTCATTATCTGATCATTTTTAATGGCTAAAACAAATTGGTATAACACTGAGTCAAGAGAAACAATATTTATCAAATTTATCATTTGACATATTATGTCAATGTGCTAAATTTATAACCTATGACATAATATGTCTTGTTTAAAATAAGGATAACCATGAACATTCATAAGATAGCTGATCATCTAAACTTGTTAGCCGATAATTCAGATACCGGTTTATTGTTCGATTGCCAGCCTATTTCGGGTGAAGTTGACGTATTGCAAATCACCATAAGCGATCGTGAAGAGTTACCCATTTTTGTGTCGGTGACCGACGATCAAATTTTATGTATCACCTACCTTTGGGGTGAAGAAGAAGTGAAGAGCGATAAAAGAGTGGCAATGCTGGAAGCTATGTTAGAGATGAACATTCCGATGCCATTATCTTCATTCGCCAAGATAGGCGATAAATACGTGATATTTGGCGCACTGGCCATTAGTTCATCGTTTAGCGATATTGAACATGAGTTAGCCGTATTGAGTAATAATGCCATTGAAGTTATCGATGATATGGACGAGTTTTTAGCTTAACCAATTTAATACCTTTACCGGTATCTATGGAGTAATTATGAGTATTTTTAAAAAAATTATGACCGCAATACGTGGTGGCGCCAATGAAATGGGCGAAGGCATTGTTGATGCCAACGCAACCCGTATTTTTGAGCAAGAAATTCGCGATGCCGAAAATCACTTAACCAAAGCGAAACGCGACTTGACCGCAGTAATGGCGCAACAAATGTCAGCCAGTCGAGATCTGGATAAAGTGAAGCGCGATATTGTTGAGCATGAAGGTTATGCCACGCAAGCATTAGAAAAAAATAATGAAACCTTAGCGCTGCAAGTGGCCGAGAAAATTGCCAGTCTGGAAAATGAGCTAGCTACCCAGCAACAAGCGCTTGATAGCTATAGCAACAATGCCGACAGGTTAAAAGATCTGGTGAAAAAAGGTGAACGTCAGGTGACAGAATACAAACGTCAGCTGTCGATGGTAAAGACCACCAACAGCGTACAAAAAGCCACCTCGGCCATTACCGATAATTTTTCATCGAGTAACTCAAAGCTGTTAAATGCGAAAGACTCATTAGAGCGTATAAAAGCCAAACAGCAAAAGTTTGATGACCAATTAAAAGCCGCGGAGCTGTTAGAAGCCGAAGATTCCGACAGCTCGCTGGAAGCGCAATTAAAAGCGGCTGGCATAGGTAATCAGGACAATAGCGCCAATTCGGTGCTAGATCGTCTGAAAGCGAAAAAACAAAACCAAGCTTAACGACAGCAAGGGTATCAATTATTGATACCCTTTTCCGGCTGGAAAAACATTAAAAGCATTTTATAGCAAGTTGATTAACTATCTGTTCATTTTTAATCAACTTGCTATTTACACACCATAGGTGGTTAATGAACTTTTTAAAAAAACTGTTCGCTAAAGACAGCAACGACAGTAATAAGGCACGCCAACTTAATCAACCGCAAGATCTGTTGAGCAACGACATTATTGTGCTTTCAGACAACTTCGCCCTACCAGAAATACTACGTCAGCAGCAGTTTCAAGTAAGTAATATTAACAGTCATGAATTTGAACATGCACTCATCACCGAATGGGCCTTAACCGGCAAGAGCAATGAAACCGTTTATTTAAGCGTTGAGCGCGGCGCACAACCATTTCTAAAATTTAGCTACCGTATTGAAGAGCAAGACGTAGCAAGCTTGTTTAATTTAGATGACTTTGCCCAAATATTTAGCGAAGACGCCGATGCACTGTTAACCAGACAACAGGATAGCCCGAGAACATCGGGCTGGACTTGTGAACAATATCAACAAACCGTAGCCGCGCAAATGGGCTATTTTCATCGTAAAGATTGCCGGGCAATAGCACCGTCAGAGTTTGAGGGTGAGGATGCAGGCGAAGTGTTCGAGCTTTATAGTTTGCGTGGCAATGACGACCAATACGCCATAGACATTCAAATTTGGCAAGATGGTGATACCGATGTATTTGTCAATATCTATCGACCAGTAAGTGATATCAAAGAATACTATCCAGGGAGCTAAGATGAATAACCGCAAAGTACCCGACAAATGGCAATCGAATGTGAAAGCGGTGAAAGCCGTGCAAGTGGCGTTTGATATGGATGAAAAGGTACAACAAGAAATTCGTAAAGCCGCGGTTGATGCCAGTTTAAGCCCGTCAGATCAAATCAGAATGATTTTAGGTTTGCCCGTTCATAAAAAACCGAAGCGGCCTCGTTTAACGGTTTCACTGAGCCCTGATGATTACCAACTTCTTGGCGAAAAGTACGGGATTGAGCCAAGCATGCAATTAGAAATCAAACGAAAATTAATGGATGAGCTAATCGACTTTGTTAACGACAAGCAAATATAAGGGTAATTGATTACCACTCGTTATCAGTAATCGATGATAAAAAAGCTATAATAAGCAGGTGTTGAATTGAAGGCATGATAACCTATGTTAATTCTTATCCGCAAAATCCGCTTTTACAAGGTCGACGAATTCGGCGTTAGAAACTACCATAATAGTTACCTTGTCGGCATCGCATTTTTGATGCTGTATATCGCCATGGCAGTATTCTCTGTTGTCCTATTACATTTTGAAAGTGCTCACACCGACGCAAACATCAGTACATTTTATGAAGCGTTTTGGACCTTGCAAATGACCGCAAGTACCATAGGGTATGGTGATTTTCACCCGGTTTCAACTGGCGGCAGAGTAATAGCAACCTTGATGTTCTATATTGGCTTCGGTTTAATGGGTTTTATTGTTACCAAAGTGCTTAGTTCCTTTATTGGCTTTTCAAATACCGATGTCAGAAATAGAGAGTTAAGAAAACAAAATGCTGAAATTATAGAACGCAACAAGATGCTTGAAGATAAAGTAGATTGTTTAGTTAAAACGTTAGGCAAAATCACTACCAATTAATCGCAATTCAAGCACTACCCTCAAAGACAAAAGCAACTCATTTGAGTTGCTTTTCGGTATTTCACTCTAACTGTTCACACCGTTATTTCAGCCAGTAAGGGGATAAATTTAACGCCGCTTTACGACAATGCTCTAATGCGCACAATAAATTTTCCACTTTATCGTCTAACCAGTAAATCAGTTTTTTCGGCATCTCCTCGCTACTGCCTTGGAGGTGCTCTTTTAATAAAAACAAGGTTTCTAACTCATCAATACCAAAATGTATATCAAGCCAGGGGCCACGAAAATCCATGCGTTGATCAACATCGTATAAATCACCAAACCAATTGCCGGTGAGTAAACTGTGAATGATCAAAGTGTGATTATCGATATAATCCTGGGCAGTTAACGTTTTATTGACTGGAATCGATTGTTTAATATTATCCAAATTAATGGCCAGCCAGCTTGGTGCCAAATCCATCAGCAGAGTTTGCCCATCGACATTGTCGTTTGAACAAGTGGCTGTTGCACCACTATCGCCACTTAATATTAACTCTAACATTTCCAGCTGTAATAAATTAAATTGCTCACCATGCAGTAATAGCAGCACCTGGTCAAAATCTTGCAGTTGATGCTTTTCATTTTTCAAGGTTGCCAGCAAGCTTTCGCTATACTCAATTTTTTTGCGGTAATTGCCTTTCTTGGTGGTCAACTGTTTAATTTGCTTGGCCGTTTCCACCCACGCCAGCTCTGTTAAAATATCCTTTATTTTGAGACGAATACTTTCGGCTTTCTCTCTGGATAAATAATCTTTGTAAAGCCACAAACCATGACGTGCCATGGCCAGCGAGTCGGAAATTTCTTTTAACAACGTCAACGTTTGATCATCAACAAACTGACTGACCAGCTGCTGTAATTGTGCTAAACATTCGGCAAAGCCCTTATTGAAGGACTGTTGTACACTCATCGAACTGTGTAATGGCAATACTGAATTTGCCGAACTGATGTGTGCTTCGGTATGACCAAATACCAGACCATAGCCGCGTGCCGCTTTGCTTTGCGTACCGGGTCTGAGCGCAAGCGCAGTCATTAAGTTTTGCGCCAGGCTAAATAACGCTGCCGTATTGCCGGACACTAACTCAAGTTCAATTTCGCAAATGGTATCCGCTTTCTGGCTTGAGCATATTTCGCCTTGATCAAAGGCTAATTCAATTTGACTGTTATCGGCACAGGTAATTAGCCAGGCGGTACGGGTAAAATCGGTATTGAACAACGGCGTTAACTGTTGTTGCAACGATTCAACGTGTATCTGTGCCGGCCAAATGCTGCTATCAAACAAGCTTAAATCGGGCACCTCATCTTGTAAGGCAATGTTATATTCTGGCCGCTGATGTAAGCCGCCGATAACTGTGCCCGCGGTTTTTATGGTTTGCTCGATGTCACCATCCGCATTTTTTCTTACCCGTAAACCAATATCGGCTTTGCGTAGTTGCAAATCCGGAGTATCAAAATAGCAATTGGATAAGTGCTTTATTTTTTGCGAAAAGGTGAATTGTTGTTGGTTTAGAAGGTTGGTAATAACTGCAGATATATTGTCACCTAAAACTAAATATTTAAGTTCTATTTCAGTGTCCATGTACGGTGTTTGCATTCTCATTATTGCTAAAGTTAGTTTGCCCACTCTACAAAAGCTTAATCATGCTTTCAATCAAAAACTGAACAATTTAACCTATAGGGTATTTATTTCCCTATTTTTTTGATATAAATCACCTTCTCCGCAAGAGGTTAATCTTGCTATCGAACTAACAAACCCCTACTATTTACTACATTGTATAGCGGCTTTTAATCTGTAATGAACTATATTCAAAAAATAATTATTCTCCTCACCATTGGTTTGTCCTGCTCTGTTATTGCTGAAGAAGACAGCGCTAATGTCGCGACCAATCAAACGGCTTTTATTAGTGACGATCTATTTATCTATTTCCATTCCGGTCCCGGCACCCAATATCGTATTTTAGGCAGTATTGATGCCGGCGAAGATGTACAACTGTTGGGCGAAGTCGAAAATGGTTATCAACATGTCAAAGATCTTAAAAACCGCGACGGTTGGGTAGATGCCAAATACATCTCGCCAACACCAGGCTTAAGAGTGGTTCTGGCCGAATTAAATGAAGAGTTGGTGGATAAATCCAGAGAGCTTGGCGAATTAAAAACAAAACTCAGCAATAGCAATAAACAGCTGAATAGTTTCAAACAAGACAACCAAAAATTGACCAAGCAAAATCAGGAAATCACGCAAAAATTTGAACTGATCAGTGCCGAATTAGATGAGAATGAATGGGATATCAAACTTACCTGGTTCTCCTATGGCGCCGCCGTTTTGGTGATAGGCTTAATTATTGGCTTGGTATTACCGAGATTCATTGCTCGCAAAAGCAGTTACTCATCCTGGAATTAGAAAAGTTACCGCCAATGCACGTTATTTTTGATGTACTTCATCTTTACTATTTACCTCAATATTTACCGGTACACCAACAACTGATAGCGCAAGGAGTCGGTTCCAGTTTCGTGTTTTATCATGGCATTCATGATGAGGTTATTGAGCAGATAATCACTGAACAACAGTTAACCAGTATCTGGGTAGATTCTGCAGAGCAGGCGTGTGATCATTATCTGCAACAGCAAGCCGACTGGGTATTTTTCGCCAATGCCTTCAGTTTATTAGATAAAGTTCATCAGGTGAGCAAATCGGCACAATTAGGACACGGCATAGGTCCGAAGGCCAGTTATTACACCAAGTCAGATACCGCAATGACGGTGCGCTTCGTCGAAGGTGAATATCGTTGCTCGCGATTACGTGAAATGTACCCTAAAGATGTGTTTATTGATGTCGGTTTTTGCAAATTGGATGCCATTGTCAAAGGCGATGATGTTGGCTTCTGTCTCGATGATCTAGGCCTCGACAGCAGCAAACCAACGCTGACTTATGCCCCAACATTCTACCCTAGCTCGATAGAATGTTTTCCTAAAAACTGGCCCGAACAGTTTGCCGACTACAACATATTGATCAAACCCCATTACTTTTCGATTGCCAAAGAGAAATACCGAAAACAAAAACAATTACTCGAACACTGGGCTAAATTTGACAACGTATACCTTGCCAAAACTTCAGATTATTCGCTTGTTCCGTTTTTAAAAAGCTCCGACATTTTAATCAGTGACGCTTCCTCGGCGCTATTTGAATTTGCCGCCTTAAACAAACCGGTAATTTGGTGTGATTTTCTCAAACTCAGGTGGAGTTATAGCGGCATATTTTCTTATCGATTCAAACGGCGCATGGACAAAGATTACGGGGAATATGCCGATATCGCCGTGCACGCACAACACTATTCGCAATTACCGCAATTAGTCCGCGAGCAATATCAACAGCCGAGCATGTTAGCCGCTACCCGTTTATCACTGACCAATAAACTCGCGGGTACGCTTGATGGCAAGGCCAGCGAACGTATCGTGGATTATTTAAAAGCTCATTAATAATCCCCAAAATACCGGCGTATTAAGAAATTTAGTCTGATTAAGGCTGAAACTTCAGCCTTAATCCTATTTGATGCTATTGCGCACTATCCAACCCTTGCAGCTTATCTACTTTTCGTTTTAAAAATACATTCATTTTTAAGTTTCGCCAAAGGTGCTTTAATGATGAGGTTCTGACAAACTGCTGATACGGTACAGATTCATGTTGGTGCAACAACTTTGCAATTGCATCCGCCTGTCGTTCGGTAGCATGACCATCTGGCTGAAAAATTGAGTAATGAAAAATCTTTTTGCGCATTTCCTGGTGAGGGTCAGCGTTTAAGTTATTGTTGATAAGGGTGGCAATATCGTCTTCGCTATTGATGACATCACCTGCTTGCCAGGCGAAGGTATTCGACGAAATGTCATCACTCGGCTTGTAGTGCACGGGAGCAGGGTTGGCATAAATAATTGGTCGATTAAAGTGAAACCATTCATAACATGCCGAAGAAATATCCGATATCATCACATCCGCCTGATCCATATATTGTAATATATTATCGGCGTATAAAATTTTAATCCGATGTTCCAAGCCGTGTTGTTTGACATAATCTTCCATTTGTTTATTGACTGAATTTCCATTTTCATGCACTAGTGAATGGAACTTAACAATAAAATTCACCGACTCCGGCATATGTTTCAGCAGGTTTACCCCCCATAGCGGTAACGAACTTTCACCATAAAGGGAAAAACGATGCTGCTTGGCGCCTTCTTTCGCCATCGAAATCCAGGTAGGAGCATACAAAACAGTGGGTTTGCCATTAGTAAACAACGGCTGATACTCAAGCGAGTCGTTAATTAACGGGTCAAATTTGGGATAGCCAACGATTTCATAATTCACCACACTATCGAGTAGCTCCGCCTTAGCCACTTTATCGCGAGATTTTTCCCCTGGAAATAATACCAGGTCATACATACTGATGAAGGCGTTCTCCAAGTAGCGCTTATCTGACAAGCCACCATGAAAAATTTCAACACTCAAGCCAAAGTTTAGGCTTTGAAATGCCGGGTAAACGACAATTCGCATTTGATGTTTTTTTAAGAACTGTTTGGCTTTTTGGCGGTTACGAATAAAGAATGTACGCTCGGCAATTTCTGGATATGTTTTATGGATATACTCAAGAATTTTTCTCCCGCGAACGATAATTGGTCCGGGAAATTTTGTCTGCAAGCGATATACTGGCGGAAAATGCTGAATATTATCATTTACATAATAAGCAACTTTACAATCAAACATCGTATAAATTTCTCTTCTTTTTCATCATTAATCACTGCAGTATCGTTTTTACAATCACCACTTACTTATATACCTATATTCTACCCTAGTTCAATAAGATATTTCCTTAAAAATGCCCCGTACCGTTTGCTTATTTCAATATTATTCTCAAGTCAATTACTCCACGTAAATGAAGGCAACTCCAACAAGCAATATCAATGACGGCCATGTTAACAGGTACTCACTTGTCTCTGACTAACAAACTCGCCGGTGCACTCGACAGCAAGGCCGGTAAATGTATCGCAGATTATTGAAAAGCTCATAGAGAATCAACCTGCTGCTGCTACCCAAAACAAACAATAATGTGTAAACTAGTCGGCATAAAATTACCAATCCTAAATACAGGTGTATTATGAAAAAAATCGGTTATACCACCGGCGTCTTCGATTTATTCCACGTAGGTCATTTGAATGTTCTGAAAAGGGCAAAACTTGAGTGCGATTATTTAATTGTTGGTGTGACCAGCGACGAACTGTCGATGTCAGCGAAAAATAAAAAACCGATCATTCCATTCAATGAACGCATGGATATTGTCGAACACATTAAGTTTGTCGACGAAGTGGTGCCACAAATGAACTACGACAAAGAAGAAGCCTGGAACAACTTAAAGTTTGACAAAATGTTCGTCGGTGACGATTGGAAAGGCAGTGATAAATGGAATCAAATTGAAAAGGATTTTGCTGAATTTGGTGTTGAGATCGTTTATTTTCCGTACACCACTCATACTTCAAGTAGCTTTTTAAGAGAAGTGTTGAGTAAAATTTAATTAACCTTATATCCTTTAAAATAATGAACAGCGGGCTACTATGAGAATCATAACATTTGGTACCTTTGACGTTTTCCACGTAGGCCATGTGAATATACTTGAGCGTGCCAAGTTACATGGTAGCCATCTGATCGTTGGTGTTTCATCTGATGCGTTAAATTTTTCAAAAAAGAATCGTTACCCAATTTACAACGAAAAAGACAGACTTCACATTATTCGTTCCTTAAGAGACGTAGATGAGGTTTTTATTGAAGAGTCTTTAGAGTTAAAAGCGGATTACATAAAATATTTTAATGCCGACATACTTATTATGGGAGACGATTGGCAAGGTAAATTTGATCATTTAAAAGGCTTATGTGATGTAATTTACCTGCCAAGAACGCCTTCGGTGTCAACGACGGAAATTATTGAAGTAGTGAAAAGCTCAATAATCTAAATATTATTCTAACCCCGCCAGTTTATCTACCTTGCGTTTTAAGTAAAACTGTACTTTAACAATGCGCTTAAGGTGGTTAAAAAAGGACTGCCTTATGAATTTTTTGTATGGTAAATCTTTAGTTTTTTCCAATAACTGCTCAATCGCCTTAACCTGCCTTTGTGTTGCATTACCATCCGGTTGAAAAATTGAGTAATGAAAAATATTATTGCGGATCTCTTGATGAGGATCTTCTTGCAAGTTCTTATTAAGCAAGAGCGCAATATCTTCTTCTTTATTTATTATATCGCCAGCTCTCCAGGCAAAGGTATTGGAAGAGATATCATCACTTGGCTGGTAATGTTCTGGCGCCGGATTGGCAAAGATTATCGGGCGATTAAAATGAAACCACTCATAACAAGTCGCAGACATGTCCGATATCATCACATCCGATTGATCCATATACTGCAGAATATTATCCGCATGTAAAACTTTTATCCTGTCTTGTAAGCTGTGCTCTTTTACATATTCTTCCATTTGCTTATTAATCGAATTGCCGTCTTCATGGACCAATGAATGAAATTTAACGATAAAATTCATTGATTCAGGCACATTCTCTAACAGTTTAATACCCCATAACGGCAAAGAACTTTCACCATGCAAAGAAAATCGATGTTTTGTCGCTCCTTGCTTTGCCATAGAAACCCATGTTGGAGCATACAAAATTGTTGGCTTTTCATTATCAAATAAAGGCTGATAATCTAATGACTCATTCATCAAAGGATCAAATTTGGGGTAGCCTACCACCTTATAATCAACAATATGATTTAATAAACCAGCCTTCTCTACCTTATCCCTGCATTTTTCACCCGGAAATAAGACTAAATCATAAAGACTAATAAGGGCATTTTCTAAATAACGCTTATCGGAAGGTCCGCCATGAAAAATCTCAACACTTAAGCCAAAGTTTAAGGATTGAAATGCCGGATACACCACTACTCGCATTTGATGTTTCTTTAAAAACTGCCTGGCTTTGCGGCGGTTTCGGATAAAGAAAGTACGTTCAGCGACTTCAGGGTAATTTTTTTGAATAAATTCAAGAATATTTTTCCCTCTGACAATAATCGGCCCGGGTAACTGCTTCTGCAGACTAAGTACAGGTGGGAAATGCTGAATATTATTATTTACATAATAAGCAACTTTACAATCAAACATAGTATAAATATCTCTTTTATAAGGTAAAACGTAATTAATTCCAACGGTAATATTTCAGTTTTTTTCGCATTTTTAACCGGCGAATTAAATTTAACGGTTTACGTTTTAAATGGCCAATGCCACTGTCGATTAATTCATCTACCGCAGCAATCACTCGCGCACTTGAGTGACCATCCTGGTGTGGGTGTATATTGTCACAATGTGCTTTAATCGCACTGATAACTGCAGCATCGTTTTGAAACGCATAAGTTAATTTTTGTTGCAGTTCATCGGCATCGGTAAAATTAATTAACCAAGGTTCGGGACGACGGTTAGCAAAAGATACTACGGGTTTTTGCTGCAGGGCAAACTCGGCCAAAATCGATGAGGTATCAGACAATAACACATCGGCCGCTTGTAACAACGGGATGATATTACTGGTTTCAACGAACTGAACATTGTCTGTGGCCAGCGCTTTAAACATTGCCACCTCTTGCTCGGTAGCCTTGGGATGTAATTTGATTAACCAATGCCAATCTTTTTCGTTGATCAGCGCTTTAATTTGTGGAAAAAGCGCGTACGTGCTGGTCAGTTTTGGCGAAAACGTCGGCGCATAAAAGATCACTGGCTGTTCCGCACGATACTTTTGCTTATCCGGATGTTCGCTAAACAATGGGTCCAGTTTCGACCAACCGGTCTCTTTGACCACACAAGTGCCGTCATTGATGGCATTAAACGCTTTGCTGATATTCGGGCCTTGGGTGCAGTACAAATCAAAAAAGCCGCGAATATTAAATTTATTCTTCTTACCGGAATCAAACCCATGAAAAACCTGAACTTTTATGCCGGGGAAAAAATCGGGAATATAGTTACCTGGGGCAAGAACGGCATCCGCCTGGTATTGCTTTACCTGTTTTACCTGCTGAAACAGGGTATCATCGGCGCCAATGTACTTTTCAGCCTCGGCTCCTTTGGGGATAAACCACGCAACTTGGTAGCCACGTTGCTTGAGTTCCACTTCAATGGGTCTAAGCACACTGTATGAATATGACAGCGTCACATAAAATAAATAGCGTTTCGGGCTGATCGGGTTATTATCCATGAAAAAAGCACATCTGATTACAATAACTTGAATTATATCACTTAATGCCCGGTAAAGTGAGTGCACAATTTAACTACTATGCCAACATTGGCAACTCAATTTACGCAGGAAAATTGGTTTCAGCAAAATGACATAGCTAATCGCAACAATATATAACCAAAACGTTGTTGACAGGCGTGAGCAAACGTCTTATTGTTAGAATAATTACCCTATCAAATAAAAATTCTATTTAACTGAATAATTATTAATGACTAAATATTTTAAACAACGCATTCTACTTAACCTCCTGCTACTTCAAAGTTGCGGGTGTTATTCTGACGTTTAAAATAAACTAACTGATTAACCAAAACCCGCAAGTCACATTGCGGGTTTTTTCATTCTGTAATGTGATTAATGGGCTAAGCTAACTACGTAGCAACTTAACCCCAAAAAGGCTACATCCACAAAGGCAAAATTATGAATAACAACGTCACTATATTCGATACCACATTACGAGATGGCGAACAGGCATTGATCGCCAGTTTATCGGTACATGAAAAATTGCAAATTGCCCTTGCCATTGAACGTCTAGGTGTCGATATCATGGAAGTGGGTTTTCCGGTGTCTTCGCCGGGTGATTTCGAATCGGTACAAACCATAGCCCGCACCTTAAAAACAAGCCGGGTATGTGGTCTATCACGAGCGGTAAAAGGTGATATACAATCTTGTGCCGACGCCATGAGCGTGGCCGAAGCATTTCGTATTCATACCTTTATTTCCACTTCCGATGTGCACGTTGAACAAAAATTAAAGCGTGGTTTTGATGATGTGCTGAATATGGCGGTAGATGCGGTTAAATTTGCCCGCAGATTTACCGACGATGTTGAGTTCTCCTGCGAAGACGCTGGCCGTACGCCAAAAGATAATTTATGCCGCATGGTAGAATCGGCAATCAATGCCGGTGCCACCACTATCAACATTCCGGATACCGTCGGCTATACCATTCCTAATGAGTTTAGCGGCATTATTACCGACTTATTTAACCGTGTACCCAACATTGATAAAGCAATTATTTCAGTACATTGTCATAACGATTTAGGCTTAAGTGTGGCCAACTCGATTGCCGCCGTACAGGCCGGCGCCAGACAAATCGAATGTACCATCAATGGCATCGGTGAGCGTGCGGGTAATTGTTCTTTAGAAGAAGTGGCGATGATCATGCAGACCCGCTCAGACTTCTTAGGTTTATCAACCAATATAAATCATAAAGAAATCGCCCGTACCTCAAAATTGGTCAGCCAAATTTGTAACATGCCGGTACAAGCGAATAAAGCGATTGTTGGTGCCAATGCGTTTAGTCATTCTTCCGGTATCCACCAGGATGGCATGCTAAAAAGCGCCAACACTTACGAAATTATGACGCCGGAGAGTGTCGGTATCAGTAAAACTAAATTAAATCTTACCTCACGCAGTGGCCGCCATGTGATTAAGCATCGTATGGCAGAGTTAGGCTATCAACCGAGTGACTTTGATTTAGAAGAGTTATACCAGGACTTTTTAACCTTGGCCGACAAAAAAGGCCAGGTATTCGATGACGACTTAGAAGCCTTGTTGTTCAAGAACCAGCAACAAGACGATCCGAGCAACTACCGCATCGAATACTTAAACGTAAACTCAGGTAGTGGTGAATTTGCCACCGCAAGCATCAAATTGGCCTGTGGCGGTGATGTACAAATTCAGTCGGCTACCGGTAATGGCCCTGTTGATGCTTTATATCAGGCCATTAAACAAGCCGTGGATATTGATTTTGAAGTGGCCGATTACAAAATATCGAACAAAGGTGAGGGCGAAGATGGCCTGGGCCAGGCCGATTTAGTGGTGAACTGGCAAGGCCGAAACTTCCATGGTTTTGGTATTGAAACCGATGTTATTGAAGCTTCCGGTAAAGCCTTAATCGACGCATTAAACAGCATTCGACGTGCACAAAATGTAGCCTTGTTAAAACAACAGGCCGCTGACACAAGTATTGAACAAAAAATCCAAGGAATTTAACACAATGGCAAACATAGCAGTATTAGCCGGTGACGGCATTGGCCCGGAAGTAATGAATGAGGCGGTAAAAGTATTAGCCGCAGTGGCGAACAAATTTGATTTTGAAATCAGCACCAAAGCCTACGATGTCGGTGGTTTAGCCATCGACAATCATGGCAATGCGTTGCCAAAAGAGACTTTGCAAGGCTGTATCGACTCTGACGCCATTCTATTTGGCTCAGTCGGCGGACCAAAATGGTCAAACCTACCACCAACCGAGCAGCCAGAGCGTTGTGCCCTGTTGGGACTACGTGGCCATTTTGATTTATTTTGCAATATGCGCCCGGCAACGTTACAACCGGCGATGTCAGCGCTATCGACCCTGCGAGGCGACATCTCGAAGCAAGGTTTTGACGTATTAGTGATCCGTGAATTAACCGGTGATATCTATTTTGCCGAGCCAAAAGGTCGCCGTGGTGAAGGTGAAGAAGAAACCGGATTTGATTCGATGTTTTACTCGCGCCGAGAAATTAAGCGCATCACCCACCTGGCCTTTCAAGCCGCGCAAAAACGCGATAACAAAGTGACTTCGGTGGATAAAGCCAACGTACTGGCGACATCGCAGTTATGGCGTCAAGTGGTGGGAGAAGTGGCGGTGGAATATCCGGACGTCAGTTTTGAGCACATGTATGTGGACAATGCAGCGATGCAATTAGTGCGCGATCCGAACCAGTTTGACGTACTACTTTGCCCGAATCTGTTTGGTGATATTTTATCCGATATTTGTGCGATGATAACCGGCTCTATGGGCATGTTGCCTTCTGCCAGTTTGAATGCCCAAAGCTTTGGCATGTATGAACCTGCCGGCGGCTCTGCACCAGACATTGCCGGCATGGGTATTGCCAACCCGATTGCGCAAATTTTATCGGCGGCACTGATGTTGCGATACAGTTTAAACCAAGAAAATGCCGCCAACGCGATTGAAGCTGCGGTTGCAAGTGCATTGGATAATGGCATTTTAACTGGCGATTTATTACCGGCAGAGCAAAAGCAAAATGCAAAAACCACCAGCGAAGTTGGTGATTATATTTGTGCACAAATCAGCAATATCTAAACTGAACTCGGGATAAACAGCATTCATCGTCCCGAATTTAGCTTAACTGAGAATTAATACCTGGAGAGCATATAATGGCTACCACTTTATACGAAAAATTATGGCAACGACACTTAGTACAAGACAAAGCCGGTGAAACACCACTTATCTTTGTTGACCGTCACTTAGTGCACGAAGTCACGTCACCACAGGCATTTGCCAACTTAAAATTTCATCAGCGCCCGGTGCATAGCCCAAGCCGAACCATTGCGACGATGGATCACAATATTTCAACCAAAAAATGTGATATTGATGCCGCCGGTGCCAATGGTGCCAATCAGTTAAAAACGCTAGAAAAAAATTGTTCCGATTTTGGCGTTAAACTTTTTGGCATGGGTCATAAAAACCAGGGCATCGTGCATGTGATGGGGCCAGAGCTAGGCTTAACGTTACCAGGGCAAGTGATTGTTTGTGGCGATTCCCATACCGCCACCCACGGCGCTTTTGGTGCCTTGGCCTTTGGTATTGGTACCTCTGAAGTAGAACACGTTTTGGCCACACAAACGTTGCGTCAAAACAAAGCGAAAACGATGAATATCAAAGTTGAAGGCAAAGTAAACCTTGGTATTAGTGCCAAAGATATTATTTTAGCCATTATCGGCAAAGTCGGCCATGCCGGTGCCACCGGTTATGTGATTGAATACACTGGCGACGCTATCCGTGCCTTGACGATGGAAGAGCGCATGACGGTGTGTAACATGAGCATTGAATTTGGCGCTAAGGCTGGCTTAATCGCCCCGGATCAAATTACCTTCGATTACCTAAGCGATAAAGAAAACGCCCCGAAAGGCGAGGTTTTCGCACAAGCGGTTGCAGATTGGAAAACTCTGCAAACCGATGCAGATGCTGGATTTGACACTACGGTGAGTATTGATGCTAGCCAGATCAAGCCACAGGTTACTTGGGGTACAAACCCAGGGCAAGTCACCGCCATTGATGATGTCGTACCAGCACCGGAAGATTTTAGTGACCCAATTGAACGTGAGTCTTGCATTAACGCGCTAAAGTATATGGATTTAACACCGGGTACCAAGATTAGCGAGATTGCAATAAACAACGTCTTTATCGGCTCTTGCACCAATTCGCGCATTGAAGATTTACGCATTGCTGCGGCCGTGGTTAAAGGTAAAAAAGTATCAAATACAGTAACCGCCATTGTGGTTCCTGGCTCTTATCGAGTACGAGAGCAAGCCGAAGCCGAAGGCTTGGCCAGCATATTTACCGAAGCTGGATTTGAATGGCGATTACCCGGTTGTTCAATGTGTTTGGGCATGAATGATGACAAGTTACAAGCCGGCGATCGTTGTGCATCAACCAGTAACCGCAATTTTGAAGGTCGTCAGGGTCGAGGCAGCAGAACCCATTTAGTCAGCCCGGCGATGGCAGCTGCGGCCGCCATTGCTGGCCATTTCACCGACGTAAACGCCTAAGGAGATAACCATGGAAAAATTTACTCAACATACAGGGTTTGTTGTCCCCTTAGATCGTGCCAACATCGATACCGACCAAATCATTCCGAAACAGTTTTTGCAAAAAACCACCCGTACCGGTTTTGCCCAGCATTTGTTTCACGACTGGCGCTTTTTAGATGATAATGGTTTACAACCCGATCCAAGCTTTATTCTCAACAAGCCAGAATACGACGGCGTAAGTGTGTTACTTGCTCGCGAAAATTTTGGTTGTGGCTCTAGCCGTGAACATGCCCCCTGGGCCATTCAGGAATACGGTTTCAAAGTGGTTATTGCCGCGAGTTTTGCCGATATTTTTTATGGCAACTGCATCAACATCGGTATTTTGCCGGTAGTGTTAGAGGAAGCGGTAGTCGATGATTTATTTCAGCAAACGGCACAAGGCAAGCTGGAACTTACCGTTGATCTTGTGGCAATGAAAGTCATTAACGGCACGAAGGAATATCCATTCACATTAACCACGTTTCAAAAGTACTGTTTAGAAAATGGTGTTGATGCGGTTGGCTGGACCCTAGAAATTGCCGATCAAATCGATACCTTTGAACAGCAACTACCCGCCTGGCAATAAAAACCAGGGTCAGAGTCAGCTTTAAATACCTGACTCTGACCCTAGTTTACCAGTTAGACAGCGCCGGCAAACTAAATCTTTGCCCTTTATACTGCATAATCACTTTTTGTGGTTGTATCTCTTCGATGATCAAACCGCCCGGAGTAGCATCACCGGTATAGTAATCCTGGTCATTTAAACGTACCCAGCTATTGGCCAATTCAGAGCTATACATATGTAATGAAAAGTGTAATATCGGCACTTCCTTTTGTAACCACATCGGCATTAACGCTAAAGATTTCACCCCGCTATCAGACACTAAACCATGTTTCTTTAAGCTCGGCGCAATATCACTGCCAGCATCATCATTGGCGTTATTTTCAGTGTCGGTAAAAGTGCCACTATTGCTATCATCAATCGCAGTTTCAAACGCATGTAGTAACTCAGGCGAGACACCATCAAGCGCTGCTTTATTGAGCGATAATTTAACTGGTTCGGTTTCTGTCGGTTGATTATTTTTGTTGCTAGCGTTGTTAGCGGTATCATTGGCTGAATTTTTCACCAACAACCCTTGTTCTGCAATCGCCAATTGAATTTGTTTATTTAATTCTTGCTGTTTGGCTTGTTGCTGGGCATTTTGCTGAGCTAACAGTTTTGCCTGCGCATCCTTAGCTAGCTGCTTTTTGCCTGCTATCAGCTGTTGATTATAAATATCAGGTATTAAGAAATACTGGGCAGCAGCACTTTGCATGCCATAGTAAGGTTTTAGCCCTTCAGCCTCAGTGTTGGTATTTTCTTTCTTTGTGTCATTGGGCAAAGCCGTTATTTTTTGCTCCTGAACAGCATTAATGATTAGCTCAGCACCGCCTCCCAAAATGTACCCGGCAAACATAAATACCATAGCGAACAGCAACAGACTCACTGGCTGATAAAATCGAAAGCGACTCTTCGGGTTAGATTCAGCGGAACTCAGTTGCTGAGCGAACGAATTATTTGCCTCATCCGCGGTGGCTGTTGAGGTTGAATTTGATTTGCGTAAAGCATCAATTATATACGACATTACTCCACCTCCTTGTTCGTTGCAGTCATAGCAAGTAATGATACCGGTTTCGCCAACACCATCACAGTTTCGGTATCTGCATGTTGATTTATCACTAAGCCGCTGCGCTGTTGAAACTGCCCTACCTGGTTTTTTAGCAACGCATCAACCCGGTTAATTGCTCTTGTTTGCCGGCCTTGCTGTTTGCTTAAGTTGTTTTCTAGCCATTGCACCAATTCGGCTGAGCTACTTTCGTCAATAACATCAATAAACTCCTCTGGGCTGCGCCATAACACCACGGCACTGCCTAGATAAATTTGCTGAAAGTAATCTTTACTGAGCCAATGGCTGGTTTGATTCAAAATCAGCTGCACCTGTTCGGTTTCGCTCGGCAGGTAAGTGGCATAATACGGGGTATTATTGCTATCAAGTAATTGTACTACCGCGGGGTACCCTAAGGCGTTAAGCGTATCAAATTCTCCTTGATACCAGTAACATTGCAATTGTAAGCTTAGCGCCGTTTCACATGGTTGCGATGATGCAGCGGCAGTGCCAGAATACTGAACTTTCCAATGGCTGAACAGTTGCGAAAATGCCTGGTCTAACTCCCTCGATTGGTTAATCAAGGCATTGGGGATACGTGTTAACTGTAGCGCTAATTGTTGTTCACGTTGAGCTGCAAGGTTTTTTACATCGGCCATTTTTGCCTGGTCAATTTCAGCAAGTTGAAACTTAGCCAGACTAAACCCAGACCAGGCAAAAATTAGCATTGCGGCACCAGCTAACGATTTTTTCAGCCAGGGTCTCTGCCAAATGCTGTAAGCACTCATCTCTAAACCTAACGTTTCCTCTGCCGATTGATACACTATGTTGTTATCAACCTGAGTTTTCTCTTTGCTAAAGGCACCTAACAATGACCTGTCACATAACAGGTTGATTAAACGTGGCACACCACCCGATAACTTATGGATCAAGGCAAACGCGGCTTTGCTAAATAGTGGCCGCTGACAACCGGCGATAGACAAACGATGTTCGATGTACAACTTCACTTCGGCTTTATTCAACGGCAACAAATGATATCTGGCAGTAATACGTTGCGCCAGCTGCCGTAAGTCCCGGCGTTTTAACAACTCTTGTAATTCCGGCTGACCAATTAAAATTACCTGCAATAACTTCTTGGTATGAGTTTCTAAATTAGTCAATAAGCGTAACTGCTCTAACACTTCAGCTTGCAGATGCTGGGCTTCATCAATAATTAACAAGGTGTTTTTGCCTTGGCTGTAATTATCTAATAAGTGTTTCAAAATCAGATCGGTGAGTACTTTTAAGCTGGTTTGCTCCGCGCCATGCTCAATATGCAGTTCATCACATACCGTTGCTAACAATTCCTTCGCCGATAACGTGGGATTTAAAATAAATGCTGCCTGGGTATTACCGGGAAGTTGTTCTAACAAGCATTTAGATACCGTAGTTTTGCCAGTGCCAACTTCCCCCGTTAGCATGACAAAACCTCCCGCATCGCCCAAACCATAAGTTAAATGGGCAAGCGCTTCTTTATGGCGCGCACTCATAAATAAATAGCGGGGGTTAGGAGCAATTGAAAAGGGAACATCTGTCAGACTAAAATAGTCGGTATAACCGTTATACATATAAGGCGAACATTATTTAAGAAACTCTTTTCTGAAATTACCCTGTAACTTTACCGATGTCAAAAATAGCGGCTATTTAACCTTGGTTTTTTGCGATACACTTATCAATAATTTAAATAAATAGCTGAAAAAGCATTAAAAACCTATGAGTAAAGACGTTACCTCTTCATTAAACACTTTTTTAGTTGGCGGTGCTGTTCGGGATCATTTACTCAACCGTAAAATCCTTGAGCGTGATTTTCTGGTTGTTGGTGCCACCGCTGAGCAAATGTTAGCGTTGGGTTTTATGCAAGTAGGCAAAGATTTTCCGGTATTTTTGCATCCGCACAGCAAAGAAGAATATGCCCTTGCGCGAACCGAACGCAAACAAGGCAAAGGCTATACCGGCTTTGTTTGCTATAGCGAGCCAGATGTAACCATTGAAGAAGATTTACGGCGTCGAGACCTCACCGTAAATGCCATGGTAATGGACGGCAAGGGGAATATCATTGACCCGTTTAATGGCCAGCAAGATCTTGCAAATAAAGTTCTCCGCCATGTATCCGCCGCATTTGTAGAAGATCCACTCCGGGTTTTGCGAGTTGCCCGCTTTGCCGCCAGATACCACTATTTAGGTTTTACCGTAGCGACTGAAACCATCAAACTGATGCAAGCCATGGCTGCAGACGGTGAGTTGAATAATCTTACTCCAGACCGAGTGTGGAAAGAGTTTTCTCGGACGCTCGCAGAAGATAACCCAGAAGTGTTTATTGAAATATTGCACCAAACCGGAGCATTGAAAGTGCTTTGGCCAGAACTTGACAACTTATGGGGTATCCCTAACCCTGAGCAGCACCATGGTGAAATTGATAGCGGTATTCATACCCTGATGGTATTGCGCCAAGCCGTTAAGCTTAGCGCTAATGCAAACGTCAGTGAAGGTAGTCAAGTGGCCGTACGCTTTGCTGCCCTTTGCCATGATTTAGGTAAAGGCTTAACACCAAAAAACCAGTGGCCTGCACATCACGGCCATGAGAAGTCTGGCTTAGAGTTAGTTGAACGTGTTTGTGTACAATTTAAAGTCCCCAATCAAATAAAACGCTTGAGCTTATTGGTGTGTGAGTTTCATTTGCATTGTCATAAAGCTTTCGAGCTAAAGCCCAGTACCGTATTGAAAATGTTTAATCAGCTTGATGTATGGCGCAAGGCTGATGATTTTGAGTTGTTTATTTTAGCCTGCCACGCCGACTTTAACGGCCGATTGGGTAAGGAAAATGAGGATTATCCACAAGCCGAATATTTACAAGCTGCGGTTGCGGCCTGCAAACAAATAAACCCTCGTCAGTTTGTCGAGTTAGGGTTAAAAGGTTTCGCGATTAAAGAGGCCATGGATACAGCAAAAGTTGCGGCAATTAGACAGTTGAAGGAAAGGTTGCTGCGCGGCTGACGGCCAAACCGGACCAATAAAAAGTCCGGTTAAACGTTACCTAGCTATTAAGAAATAAACCAAAACAGGAAGGCGCCAAGAATTAGCCGATAAATCACGAATGGCATCATGCCTAATTTGTCGACCAGAATTAAGAAATAATGAATACAGGCATAAGCACTAATGAAAGCCAAAAATGAGCCCATAAATATCGCCTGCCAGTCAACCACATCGACACCGGTAACTAACTTCAGCGTTAAATAACTCCCCGCCATGGCAATGGCCGGGATAGATAACAGAAACGAAAAACGCGCGGCGGCAATGCGGTTTAGCCCCAGCATTAAGCCCATGGTCATGGTGATACCAGAGCGAGAGGTACCCGGAATTAACGCTAACGCTTGCGCTAAACCAATATACATCGCGCCTTTAAAGCCCAAATCATTGATCTCTTTATTTTGCTTGCTTTTAATATCGACAAAGCCCAGTAACAAACCAAAAATAACGGTAGTTAAGGCTATCACCGCGGCAGCACGTAAATGCTCTTCAATAAAGTCTTTACCAAAAAACCCGAATAAACCGGCCGGGATGGTGGCAAACAAAATCCACCAGGCCAATGTGCTGTCATTGCTGTGTTGTTTTTTTACCAGCGAATTTCCCCAGGCAAACATCATGTTGCTGACTTCTTTGCGAAAATAAATCATTACCGCCAGTAACGTACCCACGTGCACTGCAACATCAAATGCCAGGCCCTGATCTGCCCAACCGAGTATTTGCGAAGGCAAAATTAAATGGGCCGAGCTGGAAATGGGTAAAAACTCTGTTAATCCCTGTATTAAGGCCAAAATAATGATTTCTAAAGTTGACATGTTATTGCGCTATTCCTTGATGTTATTGTTTTATTGTTCTGTTTTCTATTGTTCAGTCATTAACAGTTTACTGTCGATATTGACTATTTTGGCCATGAAAATGCAATTTTCTTCAGCTGTTGTTTATTTTTATCGTAGTTTTGCCATAACTGACGATAACTTTGCTGCAGTTGCGGGTGAATTAAATCACCGGCAATTTCAGCAAGAGGTTGTAATACGTAAGCATTTTTAGGAATTTCATTCCGAGGAAGTTGTACCGGGGTGTTGATGATCAAATCATCATACAAGAGTATATCCAAATCCAGTTGTCGCGGGCTGAATTTCTTTGAAAAATCAATTCGGCCTTGTTGTTTTTCTAACTGTTTTAAAATTTCACCGATATAAGATGGCGGTTGCTCGGTTTCTACCATAGCGACCAAATTATAAAAATTTTCCCCAATAAAACCCACCGGCTCACATTCATAAACCGAAGACAGTTGCACCTTACCAAATGTTGCTTTTAATGCGGCAACACCGTTAATAATTTGCTGATCGCGGTCAATATTGCTGCCAATTGAGATATATACTTTCGCCATTAGCTACGAACACCACGTTCAATGATAACCCCTACCGCTGCCGCTGCTTTTACCGCCGTTGGCTTAGCAATTTTCAGCTTTATCCAGCTGATACCAAACTCATCCATTAAATGAGCTGCTAATCGCTCAGCCAAGGTTTCAATTAAATCAACCGGGTTGGCATTGGCAAACTCATCAACTAAGGTAGCAATAACGGCATAATCTAAGGTTTTCGCTAATTCGTCACCCGATGCGGCTTTACTAATATCGGTGCCCAGTTGTAAATCAAACACCAATAACTGTTTTATTTTCTTTTCCCACTCGTAATAACCAATGGTAGTTTGCACTTGCAAACCTTCAATAAAGACAATATCCATAACAAAAACGCCGCCAGTTGTAGAAAAATAAGAGTATAAATAAAATAATGCTGGATTTTACCCTATAGTGCAGTAGAAAAACTACTATTTCACCGGATAGAATGGCAGAATAAATACCATGGTCAATTTTTAATCGACAAACATCGACGAATTCATCACTAACAGGAGGCTAAAATTTTGTTGTTAATGCTGTTAACTTTGTTAATTTTCGTTGCGGCGTACCTGTTAGGTTCGATTTCAAGTGCCATTTTAATTTGTAAAATGCGTGGTTTGCCCGATCCAAGGACTCAGGGCTCTAATAATCCTGGCGCTACAAATGTCCTAAGGATAGCTGGCAAGCCAACCGCCATAGCGGTATTAGTGTTTGATGTGCTAAAAGGCGCAATCCCGGTTTACGGTGCTTATCGGTTAGGGGTAGAACCATTACATTTAGGCTTTATTGCCATTGCTGCCTGCCTTGGTCATATGTATCCAATATTTTTTAATTTTAAAGGTGGCAAAGCGGTGGCGACAGCTTTTGGTGCATTAGCACCAATTAACTGGCTATTTGCGCTGGCGATCGTAGTAACCTGGCTCGTTGTTGCCAAAACCACAAAGTATTCCTCGTTAGCCGCAATTGTTACGGTGTCACTTGCGCCGTTTTACTCTTGGCTGATCAAGCCCCTATATACCAACTCAGTAACTATGCTGTCCTTGCTTATTTTATTTAAACATCGCAGCAATATTGTGCGCTTGTTAAAAGGCACTGAAGATAAAATTCACTAACTACTACTATTTTAGAAACAATAAACCTCGTCATTCCGTTGAAAAACGGAACCTCCTGTCGCGTATAGAGCTTTGAATTCTTCGGTTGGCGGGGTTTCTAACCTCGCGTCATTGCCGCAGGCAACTCACCCTGGCTATCGCCATGACGCGAGAATGAATTCCCGCCAACCACTCGTTTACTCTGGCTATCGCCATGACGCAAGAATGAATTCCCGCCAACCAGTCTAAACCGGCGGCAAGGTATCTAATGGCCAGCGCGGTGTGGCCTTAAAAGTTAAATCGGCAGACACCCCTGATTTTAATCGTTGCATGCCGGCAAAGGCTATCATCGCGCCATTATCGGTGCAAAACTCCGGCCGCGGATAATACACTTTGCCCTTTAGCTTAGTCGTCAGTTGCGCCAACTTTTCTCTTAATGCGGTGTTGGCACTTACGCCACCGGCGATGACTAAGCGATTTAGCTTGGTTTGCTCTAAGGCGCGTTTGCATTTTATTGCCAAGGTATCGATTACCGCTTCTTGAAATGCGTAAGCGATATCTGCTTTGGTTTGTGCACTATCGTCTTGATCACGTACCGTATTGGCAGCAAAGGTTTTCAAACCGGAAAAGCTAAAATCCAGGCCAGGACGATTGGTCATTGGCCGTGGAAACTTAAATCTTCCCGGGGTGCCAGCTTCCGCCATCTTGGCAAGGACCGGACCACCGGGGTAATCTAGGCCAAGTAGCTTTGCGGTTTTATCAAACGCTTCACCGGCGGCATCATCCACTGACTCACCCAACAGTTGATATTTGCCAATGCCATCAACTTCCACCAACATGGTATGGCCGCCAGAGACCAATAACGCCACAAACGGAAATTCTGGCACATCGTCTTCTAGCATAGGCGCCAGTAAATGGCCTTCCATATGATGCACCGGTACCGCCGGTATACCCCAGCCATAAGCAAGAGAGCGACCGATTGAACAGCCTACCAGCAAGGCACCAACCAAACCGGGACCGGCAGTGTAGGCCACGCCATCAAGATCGGCAGGCGTTAAATTCGCCTCGTTTAATGCTTCGGTTATTAACGGAATGGTTTTGCGAACATGATCGCGCGATGCCAGCTCAGGCACTACCCCGCCATAATCGGCATGAACGGCAATTTGCGAATATAAGCGGTGTGCTAAAATGCCTTTTTCGTCATCAAAAATAGCAATACCGGTTTCATCACAAGAGGTTTCAATACCTAAAATTCGCATACAAAATAAGTCCAAGGGTAATTTTTAGGGGATCATAGCGTTCAAAACACAAATTAACCACCAATTTAAGATAAAAATCCTATTTAAAACTTTACATCGGCTTAGGGTTCGGATTAAAATGCTGCACCAATTTTAATCGGCTTGGTTAAATTTTACCAAGCGTCGCAGTATTCACTAGAGGTGAGGGCAAAAATGCCAGTAATTAAAGTAAGAGAAAACGAACCGTTCGACGTAGCATTACGTCGTTTTAAACGTTCATGTGAAAAAGCAGGTATCCTTTCTGAAGTTCGTCGTCGCGAATCTTTCGAAAAACCAACTTGGGAACGTAAGCGTAAGAAAGCTGCAGCTGTTAAGCGTCACGCTAAAAAAGTATCTCGCGAAAACGCTCGTCGCGTTCGTATGTACTAAGACTTAAGACTGAATCTTAAGTTATGAGTTTGTTTGATCAACTCAACGAAGAAATGAAACTTGCCATGCGAGCTAAAGACAAACCACGTCTTGGCGTTATCCGCATGGCAGTGTCAGCTATTAAGCTAGCCAAAATTGATAATCAGGCAGAAATGTCTGAGGCAGATGTTTTAGCGTTAATCACCAAAATGATTAAACAGCGTAAAGAATCTGTTGCCATGTTCACCGACGGTGGACGTGACGATATGGCGGCTAACGAACAAGCTGAAATACTTGTTTTGGAAGAGTTTCTTCCACAAGCATTATCTGCGGATGAAATTGCACAGCTAATTGCTGATGCCATTGCCCAAACCGGTGCTGCCTCAATGGCTGACATGGGTAAAGTGATGGGGATTTTAAAACCGCAAATGCAAGGCAAAGCCGACTTGGGCCAGGTTTCTGGACAGGTAAGAGCAGCCCTGAACGCATAATAATCGTTTCGATCGAAAAAACCGTGCCTTTGGTGCGGTTTTTTTATATGCAAAATCTGATATAGTAATTTGACTATCCTTTTCCTAACTTAAAAATTTTCGTTTTACTCTATGGCTGGAATGATCCCACGCACGTTTATTGATGATTTGTTGGCTCGCACCGATATTGTCGATTTAGTTGATTCTAAAGTAACCTTAAAAAAAGCCGGTAAAAATTATTCTGCCTGTTGCCCTTTTCACAGTGAAAAAAGTCCATCATTTACGGTAAGCCGTGACAAACAGTTTTATCATTGTTTTGGTTGTGGTGCGCACGGCAATGCGATTAGCTTTATTATGGAATATGACCGCTTAGAATTTGTCGATGCCATCGAAGAACTTGCCGGCTATAACGGTGTAGAAGTAGAACGGGAGCAATCAAATCAAACTCCGGCTCAGCAACGTCAACAGCAACTGGCCCATAAGCAAAGATTGGATGATTATGAGTTATTAGCAAAAGTTAGCCAGTTTTATCAACATAACCTGAAAACCCATGCCGACTCAAAAAGCGTGATCGACTACTTAAAAGGTCGAGGCTTATCCGGTGACATCGTCAAACAATTTGGCATTGGCTATTCCGCCGACAGCTGGGACGGGGTGATGAATGCCTATGGCAAAACCGGCCAGGCGGCAGCCCAATTAGTCGATTTGGGCATGGCCATTCAGGGCGATAAGAACCGACCTTACGATCGGTTTCGCGGCCGCTTGATGTTTCCAATAAAAGATAAGCGCGGCCGGGTGATTGGCTTTGGCGGGCGTATTTTATCGGATGGCACGCCAAAATATTTAAACTCCCCCGAAACCCGAATTTATCACAAGGGCCAAGAATTATATGGCCTGTTTGAAGCTAAGCAACACTGTAAAAACCTGCAGCGACTGGTCGTCGTTGAAGGCTATATGGACGTCGTTGCCCTTGCTCAACATGGCATCAATTATGCGGTAGCATCGTTAGGTACGTCCACCAGCGAAGACCAACTGCAAACTATGTTTCGCACGGTAAAAGAAGTAATATGTTGTTACGACGGCGACAAAGCTGGCCGAGATGCGGCGTGGCGCGCAATGGAGAATGCTCTGCCACTCATTAGAGATGGCATTTCGTTAAAGTTTGTCTTTGTACCCGACGGTGAAGACCCGGATACCTTGGTGCGTAAAAACGGCCAACAGGCCTTTGAAACCTTACTCGATGAAGCCAAACCGTTATCAAAGTTTTTATTCGAGCAACTGTTAACCAGTGTCGATCAACACTCATTGGAAGGTAAAGCTGCCCTGCTAGAATCGTTTCAGCCGTACCTGAAAAAATTGCCAGACAGCACCTTAAAAGATTCTATTTTGAACGAACTGGCAAATAAATTTGGTACGGCTTCAGAACAGCAACTAAAAAAACTGAATAAAAATCAATCACCAGCACAGCAACAAGCAAAAAAATCACAAACAAAAGTGACGCCGATCAGATTAGCTATTGCATTATTGCTTGAGCATCCCCATTTAGTAAATAGTCTCCCCGATTTATCGGTGCTAGACCCTATAAACTTGCCCGGAATCGACTTGTTTAAACAGCTTATGCAGCAATGTAAGGCTAACCCAAGTATCACTAGCAGCCAAATAATTGAAAGTTGGCGCGACACCGAGCAAGGAAAAATATTGGCCAAACTGTTAGTGTGGGAACACCATATTGATAGTGAAGCAGCAACAGATGTGTTTGATGATATTTTAGAAAAAATATTTAATACTTTTGTTGAAAACCGTACAGAATTACTGTTACAAAAAGCCCGTTTAGGACAATTAAACTCGTTGGAAAAACAAGAACTTCAGACATTACTGAACAGTTAAGGTGAATAACCACATAAACTGGCGTTTCTTAATTCAACTTGCTATAATTTCGTCCTTTACTATTCGTATTTTGATAGCCATATAGGTGGACTTTCGTTAATGTCTCAAGCCCCACAATCTAGACTTAAAGAACTTATCACAAAAGGTAAGGAACAAGGTTACTTAACTTTTGACGAGGTGAACGATCACCTACCGCAAGACATCATCGATTCTGATCAAGTTGAAGATATTATTCGCATGATCAATGACATGGGTATTCAGGTGTTTGAAAAAGCCCCCGATGCCGATGAATTAATGATGGCCGAAGCAAATACCGATGAAGATGCTGCAGAAGCTGCAGCTCAGGCATTAGCAACTGTTGAGAGTGAAATCGGCCGTACCACCGACCCGGTGCGCATGTATATGCGTGAAATGGGTACCGTAGAGCTGCTGACTCGTAAAGGCGAAATTGTTATCGCCAAACGAATCGAAGAAGGCATACGTGAAGTACAACGCAGCGTTTCAGAATATCCACCTGCAATAAATTACTTATTGGAGCAGTGGGATAACTTTGAAGCCGAAGAAGCGCGTTTAAGCGATATCATCATTGGTTTCTTAGACCCGGATGCCGAAGAAGAAGCGGCACCAACGGCGACTCATGTTGGCTCTGAACTTTCTCAAGACGAATTAGACGATGAAGACAAAACGTCTGATGAAGATGACGAAGATGAAGAAGAGGAAGATACTGGCCCAGATCCAGAGCTTGCTCGTGAAAAATTCACCGAACTTCGTCAGCTTTACGAAGCCGCCAACCAAGTTATCGAAAAAAATGGTCGCAATCATAAAGATTCGCAAACGGCAATCGATGCCATTGCCGAATGCTTTAAAGAATTCCGCTTAATACCAAAATTGTTCGACCGCTTAGTGAAAAACATGCGTGATGTCATGGACCGTGTTCGTGTCCAAGAACGTTTGATCATGAAGCACTGTGTGGTTGGCGCCGGTATGCCAAAAACTCATTTCATCAAAATTTTCCCGGGTCATGAAACCGAAACCCAGTGGTTAGAAGATGAAATTGCCGCCGGCCATGCCTATTCAGAAAAGTTAAAAATTGTTTCTTTCGACATCGAGCGTTGTGTTTATAAACTAACCCACCTTGAAGAAGAAACCTATTTAAGCGTACAAAGCATAAAAGACATCAACCGTAGAATGTCGATTGGTGAAGCGAAAGCTCGCCGCGCGAAAAAAGAAATGGTTGAAGCGAACTTACGTCTTGTGATTTCAATTGCAAAAAAATACACCAACCGTGGTTTGCAATTCCTGGATCTGATCCAGGAAGGTAACATTGGTTTGATGAAAGCCGTTGATAAATTTGAATACCGTCGTGGTTATAAGTTCTCAACTTATGCAACCTGGTGGATAAGACAAGCAATTACCCGTTCAATTGCCGATCAGGCCCGTACTATTCGTATTCCGGTACACATGATTGAAACCATCAACAAGCTAAACCGTATTTCTCGCCAAATGCTGCAAGAGATGGGCCGCGAGCCGACTCCTGAAGAATTGGCAGAGCGCATGGTAATGCCAGAAGATAAAATTCGTAAAGTATTAAAAATTGCCAAAGAGCCAATTTCCATGGAAACGCCAATTGGCGATGATGAAGATTCGCACTTAGGTGACTTTATTGAAGATGGTAGCGGTGAATTGCCGGTAGATGCTGCAACCACCGAGAACCTGAAAAATGCGACTCATGAAGTATTAGCAGGCTTAACCGCCCGTGAAGCAAAAGTACTGAGAATGCGTTTTGGTATCGACATGAATACTGACCATACGTTAGAAGAAGTTGGTAAGCAGTTTGATGTAACCCGTGAGCGTATTCGTCAAATTGAAGCGAAAGCGTTACGCAAACTTCGTCACCCTTCACGCTCTGAGCAACTTAAGAGTTTCTTAGACGGCGAGTAAGCGATAAGCTTAAAGGTATGATAAAAGCCTGCATTTGCAGGCTTTTTTTTGTTATTTTTTAAGCAATTAGCTTCGTTGTGGTTATACTGAAATTATTATTAAAAATGAGCAGATGGTAATAATGGATTATGAGCACAGCAAACAAAAAGAAAGGTTTTTTAAACAGCATCAATCATTTTCGCGGTATCGCCATTATTTTTATTGTGATGGCACACTGTTATCGACCTGCCGGCTGGCAAATAGAAACCCTTAGCGATAAATTTTGGTTTAATATCATGATGAATGGCACGGTATTTTTTGTATTCATTTCTGGCTTCTTATTACACCATGTATTTTACCATCGCTGGGATTATAAGAAATACATGAGCAATAAAACCAAATATGTTTTTTTGCCGTATTTGCTATTATCCCTGCCCTGGATTATTTGGCACATTACTGCCGCTCCCGACCCTACATTGCACGCTTTGCATGCCGAAATTACCGAACCATTTACTGCCGCTAGCTGGTACGTGATTACGGGCCGGGCGTTAACTGCCTATTGGTACATTCCTATGGGCATGATGCTGTTTGCCCTGTCACCAATCGTCATGCTATTAATTAAAAAAAATTGGCTCATAATATTCTCCGTCCCGCTGTTTCTGTTGGCGATGTACATTCATCGCCCGGTATCTAACTTAAACGCCATTCAATCTTTAGTGTATTTCCTGCCGATTTATCTTATCGGTGTCTGGTCTTCCGCTCATCGAGATAAGTTATTCCCGTTTATTGATAAGTATTGGCTGTTAATGCTGATCACAGCGGTTGCTCTAGCGTATATTCAAGCGTACTTTTATGGTGCCGGAGTGTTGAACAAGGCTGCCTTTGAACATACCGTTCCCGATTTAATGTTGCCGCAAAAACTGTTACTTAACTTTGTATTGCTGGCTATTTTAAATAAATTTGAGCACGTTAGTATAAAACCATTGCAGAAACTCGCTGAAGTAAGTTTTGCTATTTACTTTATTCATCCGTGGATCACCACCCCATGGTGGATGATTTACAACAGCCCTGATCTTCTTGGTCTAGCTGGCCAAGGGAATATTCTGACCACATTAGCCGTCACTTTGTTAATCACCTTTATCTCTTACGTTATTGCCATATTAATTAAAAAAATGTTGAATAAACGTAGCCGCTATTTAATCGGCTGGTAGTTTATTTTCATTTATAAACTATTGAAAAATAATGATTTATCTTACTGTGAATAAAGTACATTGGCGGCAAGATAAATTATCTGATTGGCTCAATACTGACTAATAAGAATTTTCCTATGAAACACTATCTACTGCCCTTACTGTTTGCTTGCTTATTTTCTCCAATCACCAGCGCCAAATTTGCCGACGATTATTACGAACTCACGATTTTTGTCGGCGAACGTACTTCCGATAGCTTCGAAGATGATGAAGATCTTGAAGATGGCGAAGAGTCGTTTGAAGTGGATTTTCTCAATGATGCGTCAGCGGGAGCCATATTAGCCTGGCCATTTGATTTTAATCGCCAGGGAGAATTACTGTTCAGTCACTCCAGTACCGAATTTGACGGTGATGTGGACCTTGATGACATGGAGATCAGCATTAGCTATTTGCATCTTGGCGGCAACGTAGCCGTAAGCGGGGGCAAGGTACCCATTGTAATCAGTGGCGGTTTAGGCATAGTGCATTTAGCCCCAGGCGATAACTCTTTAGACAGTGAAACCAGACCTTCTGTCAATTTAGGTGTGGGTGCTCGCTTTGCCATTGCCGATGATGTTACGTTTCGTTTAGATGCGCGACTTTACGCCAGCTTTTTTGACAGCAACGGCTCTATATTTTGTTCTGGGGAAAGTTGTGTCATTCGCACCAATAGCAACCTTTGGTTACAAGGCGAGTTTACCGCCGGATTAACCTATCGATTTTAAAGTAAACACTGTTTGGCCGTAATAAAATTATCTCACGAGCTAGGCGTTAGGGAACAACTCACCTAAACTGATATTATGAAAAATTTTGTGAAAATTACATCCGCCCTATTGCTGGCGCTGATAACAATACATAGCCAAACCGTATTCAGTCATGCCGAGCATGACAAAGCGCGCTATGTGGCGCCTGACGGCGTAGACGCCGGTAGATGCGATAATGTGGCAGCGCCATGTAAAAGCATCAATTATGCCGCCCGGCATGCCAATAAAGGCGATCAAATTCGCTTGAGTAAAGGCAGTTACTCGATTGAAAATGTAGATACGCTGTTTTATTTGTTAAGCGATTTAGTGCCGATTAAAGCGAACTATCAACTTGCCGATAAATTTAGCAAGCAGCAAAAGAGCAATATTACTTATCTCACCGGTGTACCCATAGAGTATGTACAACAGCTTAGTGATAAGGGCTTTACCGTTCTGGTAGACAGCAAGGCCGGCGCTAACTCCAGCAACAATAAAGCCCTGATACAAGCCAAGCTTGCGGCCTATTCGCGTCTGCAAGAAAAACAAAGCAATGTGCCCTGCGATAATGGTTTTGCCGGAGATCACCCCTGTCAGAGCCTCGATTTATTGGCCCATGTGCCACTGAATCAATTCTCTACCAATCCGACAGAAGGCAACGATATTTGGGGCCATTATGATTTAAATGATGGTAAAGAATACGCCATCATTGGCCTCAGCAACGGTATTGGTATCGTTGATGTGAGTGAACCCAGTGCGCCAAATGTAATCACTACTATCGCCAGCGAAACCACCATTTGGCGGGACATCAAAATTTACCAGTACTTTGATGTCAGCATCAACCAATGGCAAAGTTATGGCTATGTTACCGCCGATAGTGCTTCGGTTGGCTTATTGATCTTAGATTTAACGCAACTGCCGAATGCGGTCACGGTGGCAGCAACCGATAAAACCGATTTAAGTGCTCATAACGTTTATTTGAGTAATGTCGATTACTCAACCGGAGTCGCCATAACCGGTAGGCAACCTTACTTGCATATCGCCGGCTCGAATCAAAATGGTGGCGGTTTTAATACCTACAGTCTGGCCAACCCAACCAGTCTGGTGAGCGTTTACAAACCGACAAATAACCGCAGCCAATACACTCACGATGCCTCGTCTATGGTTATCAATGATGAGCGCAAAGACAGCCAATGCGTCAATGGCACCGATCACTGCGAAGTCATGTTTGATTTCAACGAAAACGACTTTCAGTTGTGGGATAAAACCGAAAACAATGCGCCGGCCAAATTAAGCAGCACCAGTTACCCCAATGCTTCTTATGTACACTCAGGTTGGTACAGCGAAGATAAAATGTTCATGCTGGTACACGATGAACTCGATGAACAAGATTTTGGCTTAAACACCACGTTACGGTTATTTGATATTACCGACTTAACCAACCCAACCCCACTATCTACCTTCACCGGCCCTACCGCAGCCATTGACCATAACGGTTATGTGCGCGGTAACCGTTACTACATGTCTAACTATGAGCGTGGTATTACCGTTATTGACCTCACCGACCCGAGCCTACCTGAAGAAGTTGGTTTTTTTGATACCTACCCTATTTCTGACAGCTCTTCCTTTCACGGTGCCTGGGGGGTGTATCCGTTTTTACCCAGTGGCAACATTCTTGCCAGTGATATCAATAGCGGCTTGTATATTTTAAAAGATAATACGCTAGATGTTGCCCAGGGCAGTCTGAGTTTTAGCAACCACAATTATGCCACCAGCGAAGGACAAAGCATTCAAGTGAATGTGCGCCGCAACAATCAGGCACAAGGCAATATCGAGGTTAACTGGGAGCTTGTTACCGGCTCGGCCAACAGCGACGACTTTACTTTGGCCAGGGGCAGCCTAAGCTGGGAAACTCTGGACAGTACCGATAAAACCATCAACATAGACGTTGCCAGCGATAATCTTGCGGAATCCGATGAAGTATTCTTTATTCGCTTGTTTGATCCCCAAAATGGGGCAACGTTAACCAGCCCGAGTTTAGCCACTATCACCATTGCCGCAACTGAAGGCGAAAACGCACCAACAGTTGATGCTGGTAACAATAAAACAGCGCAAGCTGGAACCAGAGTGAACCTCACGGCCACAGCAAGTGATATCGACAACGATGATTTAACCTACCTGTGGCAACAAACTGCGGGCGAGACAATAACCATTAATAACCCAGAGCAATTAAATGCTAACTTTACCGCCCCGCAAGTAAACGATATTTTAACGTTCAGTTTCACCGCAACCGATGCCACTGGCTTGAGTGCCAGTGATACCGTGAGTGTAGAAATTGAAATCATCATCCCCCCCCCAGAAAAACCAAGCTCTGGCGGCGGTAGTTGTTTTTATGGATTATTACTATTAACTGCGGTCATATATCGAAGAAAAGCAAAAAATCGGCTATAAAAACAGCAATCAAACCGACAACGAAAAAATTTTAAACAACAAGTGGTGACAACAAAATAAAAAATGCTTATACTTGCCGCCGCTTTTGGTTATTATCATTGATAACAAATCAAGCAACACTTCTAAATGGCCCCTTAGCTCAGTTGGTTAGAGCACCCGACTCATAATCGGTAGGTCCCCTGTTCAAGTCAGGGAGGGGCCACCATTTTTCCCTTACAAATCTTCGAATTACTTCAGACCGTCCGACTTATGGATTTTGGGTTTGTTCAGATTTTTTTGTGTACTGTATTTAGGGTTTCTGTCAAAGTACGTTGTGAATGTGAACTTCTGAAATACTGATACCGTCAAGAAAGTGGCCTAAGAAAGCATTTAGCTTTAAAATGCGTAACGAACACCCAAAGCACCACTCATGCCAAAATGTACATTGTTATTGGTGTTGCCATGGTTGTCTTGGTCAAAATCTAATTCTGGAGAAAGATGAGCGTAAACATTCCAGTTTTTAGCAAAAGATGACTTTAAACCCAAAGGTGCACGTACGCCATAGCCATCATCAGAACCGATAAAGGCACCTGCGCCAACATACCAATTAAAGGGGAGGTTTCGTCCCAAAGAGCCTTGTTTTAATAAATAGTCGGCACTAAAACCATCATTGCCTGCAAATAGGTTAATATTGTCGAACTCGGCGCTCACGCCGAAACCTTGGTCAAAACCCACACCTACGTTAGGTACAGCATGGGCAGAGGTTAAGCTTAATAAACTAGTTAGCATTAATAAGCTTGTAGTCAGTTTTTTCATAAAGGATATCCGGGGAAAATGCGATAGAATTTGAAGCCGTAGTCTAATAATAATTACCTAGCCTTATTCTCTTAACAAGCTGTATAGTTTTTGAAACTCACGATCTTCAGCTTGGCTACTATGACCTTCAATTAATTTTTCGGCTAACACGTTTAGACGATTTTTAAGTTCTGCATTTGACATAATATTTTCTCGTTAACAAACAGTTGTATTATTTTTAGCAGTTCGCCTGAAAAATATCCGTTATCGAACGGTAATATTTGTAGTTAAAATGTAAAGTTTAAAGTTTCTGAAAGGAAAATTGACCTTATTTTGCTGTTTATAGTAAGCCATTAATAAATAAAAATTTAAACCTAGGAGTTTACGAATTTAAGGTTTGCGAGCCACAATTTGTGCTATCGCTTGTGAACCTAGCTCATCACCTTTACTGACAACGTCTTCAAAGTAGTGCAATACTTCCCAATCAGAAAACTGCTGTAATAATTCATCGTGTTGCAATAAAAAATTTGGATTTTTAGGTCGGCCAAATTGAGGCTGCTTTGTAGTAAAGGTTTCATAGATAACTAATCCACCAGGTTGTATTGAGGTTTTGATTTTTTCGAACAAGGGGCGATGTAAATAACGATAAACGATAACTGCAGCAAAGCATTTATCGACTAAAGGACTATCATCTTCATCTTCAAAGTCCACTTGCCATAGCTTGGCTAGCTCAGTTTTTATAACAGGCAGCGAATTTACACTGGTCTCAGCAATTTTTTGTAGTGACGTTTTATTTATATCAGCAAAAGTAACTGGGATATCATTGCTAACCAGATACAAACCATTTCGACCACTGCCACAAGCCAAATCGAGTACTGAAAGTTCAGTACTTAATCTTTTGATTTCAGTTAAGTACTCAGTCAGTAATGGCGAATGTGGTTCAATGGTGTCGATTTTAGGTATCATCAAATAACTCTAGCTTTTTCTGTGAAAAATGAGTGATAACGCAAATAGCTTAGCGCGTGCGAGATTACCCCAGAAATAATAATCATTATAATACTTTCTCAAAGTACTCTATTAGCATACGTGTGTCGTACCCTATCAACTCATTAGCTTCTCTACCAAATAGTCTGTGAGATAAATAGCTCATATCTTTAATATCTACGGTATCCGCTAGCGTAACGTTACCTGCTACGTCTTTGATTACATACTCGAACGACATGCGTGGGATATATAAATCCTTTAATACACGTATTTCCTGCATGTTGAATCTAGTCTCACCAGCTAAATCAATATCAGTGAAGGTAATATCAATAGTCACATCCGTTTCTTTAAAGTGGTCCGCTAAGGCCTCAGCCAACTTATTAGCGACATTCTGCTCAAAATCAGACTGTATACCAAAGTTACCTGGGTCTATGTCACTAAAGTCACGCGGCTTAATCAATGTTACTGTCGCCAATCCATCAGTAGCTGATACTGTTTCGGGTTCTACAATGGTACTTGAGCACGATGCTAGTAGCGCAACTAGTGTCAGTGTTAATAGCTTTTTCATAATTTTCCTCCTATCTATAAGAGTATAGTATTAGTTGCCAATATTTCAGGGGGGCATAATTATACCAAGTTGATTAAATATCTGCTCATTTTTAATGGTTAAAGAATTGTATGGAACAATTCTTCTTTGCGAAGCAGTTCTAAGAACCGAAGGCATGGATGCCTGAGATAAAACGAATAACTACGGCTTTATAAAATTGATAAGTACGTAAGCATGGATGCTGCAGGTAGAGCGACGCAGGATGCCAAAGCCGAGAATAACTACTGACTAAAATTTATGCATTGTATTTATCCGTTTTTCCTCATGAAAAAGTAGACCACATACTTAATCAAATTGGTATTAGGCAGATTTCCAGATTTTCATCCTTTTGCAGATTTAGCCTAACTCGCTTTCCCTGCCACTCACCATCTGCGCTGAGAAAAACGCATAAAATTCTTGGGCTTATTTATTTTATTATTGATCATTACCATCCAACAACTATATTTACTATATAAGTAATGCCGATTAGTTAGTGCGGTAAGCATGACACTTGGTGATGGAGCAATCGTATGAACATGAAAACACTTTCCTTAGCTCTATTTGTTAGCGTTTGGCTCGTTATGGTTTCATTCAGTGTAAATTCTGAAGCCGATAAGACTCCAAAACTAAGCGAATCAAAAAAACATGTTATTGAACATTGGACGCCAGCTCGCAGAAATCAAGCGATACCCCGTGATTTGGTATTGGATCGAAGCGGAAACGCTTTTTTAAAGGGCCGTAACGGACAACTTACCCCCTATGGATTAGCTAAAGATGACCCCAAGTTCAATCGCAAGCCGGATTCAGGTTCAAAAGATACAACAGCGCCATCCTTTGCTAACATTAACCCGGATGTAGATGCAGAGCCAATTATTGGAGATTCAGCCACTTTCAGCGCCGATATCACAGATGACAGTGGTGTTCGCTCAGCAAAGGTGATCATTCGCTACCCAAGTAGCACTCAAACGCAATCATTTTCAGCCAACCAGACTTCGGGCGATACCTGGTCTGTAACAATCGAAGGTTTTACCGACGGTGATTGGAGCTGGAAAATGGAAGCTAAAGATGGCAGCTCTGGTAAAGGCAATACTGGTGCATTTGCTGATTGGGTCGATTTTACCATCAACACAGCAGGAGTGCCCGTTGATCCGGGCACTGATGATGGTAACACCGTGACCAACTCATCATGGAACAATGGTGGTTCAATTCAAAATGCCGCTGGCAGGCTTTATTTTGAAATGCCAAATAACCGCCGGATGCGACGCTGGAGTGGCTATGTGTGCTCAGGAACGGTAACTAATGATGGCGTTACAGGACGTTCTATAATTATTACCGCTGCTCACTGTGTTTACGATGATATCAATAAAGCCTTCGCCCGCAACGTACTTTTCATTCCCAATCAAGATCAAACCACAGGTTCCGGCACTGATTTAAATTGTAATAACGATCCCATCGGCTGTTGGGTGCCCAGTTTTGGGGTGGTTGATGACGATTGGACCTCACGAACGTTCCCTGACAATATACCTTGGGATTACGCATTCTACGTAGTGGAAGATAGCGGTTCTCACCAAGGGACAGCGGCTAGTTCGGAAACACTTGATCTGGCTGTAAATGGCTTTGATGTATCTTTTGACGACCCAGTTTATGGAGAGTTCACCCATGCCCTAGGCTACTCTTACAGTGATGATCCTAACTTCATGTACTGTGCAGAAGAGCTTACTACCGAGGGGAGTGACAACTGGTGGTTAGCAAGTTGCGACCTATCAGGCGGCTCTTCTGGCGGTCCTTGGATACAACCAATGGACGAAACTACGGGCACGGGTGTTATCATCTCGGTCAATTCCTGGGGTTATACAACGTCATCCGGAATGGCGGGACCAATATTATTTAATACCTCGGCACAATGTGTATTTGACAAGGCTAAAATAACAACAGTGTCGAGCTCAAGCAGCGATGGATATGCCGGTGTAGCAACATTGTGTCAATAAATTAACCGTTATCCCCTTGCTTGCAAAACGGCTGTAAACACAGCCGTTTTAGTTGCTCAGTATTAGCCGAAACATTGGCGCTGAATAAGTACATTCGGTTGGATTACTCTTGATTGCTCCCGCATCATCAATAGGTCCGGTATTCAAGTCAGGGAGGGCCAGCATTTTCTTCAAGTAGTTATTCACTTTTTAGCAAAAAAGCTAGTATTCCGGTATATATCCGTTTCAAAATTTAGCTCAAGTTAGCCGAAGTCAATCAGCAAAGTACATTCGCAAACTAAAATATGTTACCTAAGTTGCAAAAAATCTGTAGCTATAATTCACTGCCTAATCACATCAAAGCTACATACTCAGTTATTCATCTGCTAGTGTTTAGTTAATTTATTCTAATACAACGCAAATAATATGATTTCATTATAAATTTAAGATAAGGTTGAATAGATTATTCAACCTTATTTCTTTTGGTTTCATTAGTTTCCAATCCTAAGACTGGATCTTCCTCTAATGTGAAACGGTTACTTCCAATTCAATTTCACAACCCGCAGGATCATTACTCGCACTTGTGGTCATTGCTCCTAGCTCTTTAAGATCAAAGGTCATATACGATTGCGACGTTACTTCCGCATAACTAATTGAACGAGAAAATCGTTTCATACAACCCGATTGAAACTGACTAACAACATTTGCACTACCAATTGGGCATGAAGTTAGACTTTCAATATCGTCTACACGCATTAACACCCCTGACAAATTGATATTCTCTCCTTCATGTAATACAAATGTTTGCTGGCCATAAACCCCAGAATCTTGAGAAAGTTGACGGTATAACATACGACCCTCACTAGATAAATCGAAATAGCGCTTACCGTATTCATCTGTTTTTATTACTGCACTTTCAACGATGGAATTGTTAGTCACACTAGGTTTAACTAAGCCATTAATAATATGTCTCGATGCTGCCAAATCTACCGCGACAGACATAAGATCTTTTGCGGTTAAACTAACACCTTCAATACTTTTAATTTCATTAACATCAAAATCTATGTAATAGCGGCTATGAGCATCAGAGTAGGGTCTATACATTGCACTGGTTGGATCTTGCTGATCACCTTGTATGACGTCAAGTGACACCGCATCCTTAAATATTTTCATTTCAGAACCCTTCATGCTGCCGTAATAAGATAAACCTGGTGCATAACTTGAGTTTGGAGAAATACTATTATCCATTTCAATTGCTCGATTTAATGAAACAAAGCTAGTTTGAGTTGGATCTCGTTCAATACCAACACATGCATAAGAACCATTGCCAAGAGTATGTCTTAAGTTATCTATTGGAACCGGTACTGGGTCGGTGATGACTAGATTACCATTTACATCAAAAGAAGGCGGCTGCCAATTCAATAATAAACGTGCATAGCCAAGATGCTCAAAATATTCGATTTCAATAGTCTTCCAGCCGGGCTCTGAAACGGTTAAGTCAAAGCTTCTGTTTTGGTTGGCGTTTAAAGACCATTCCGTATTAACACCAGGCCACTCAACACCTTGACCACTCACTGTCATACGAAACCCGTCATCAGATGTAATATGCAGGCTATATGTTGCATCTTCATAAAATATTTTTGCCGTCATAGTAGAAGGATCAATGATAGGCTCTCCCGTATCAGGATCAAGAATAGGTTCTCCTGTATCAGGATCAAGCAAGGGGGTTCCACTCTCGGGATCTAAGATAATATCCCCATTGTCATCTGTACGGGTGAATGATTTTAACCCCTCACCTAAAAATATCTCGCCACTCCATTTCACTTTAAAATCGTTACTGGCTTGTGGTGGTCCACCAGTACCCCAATCAACATGGGCACGGGCGTTATATCCACGTTCACCAGGGTTTAACGGCAGATACTCATCACAGACTGTTGCATCAAATTCTGGAGATCCAGCACAATAACTTACCTCCATAAGTAATCCGCTAGTAGAGTCGGTCGATTCGGGTATGTCTTCCGCTGGTACTACTGTTTCGTTAACGAGTTGCTGATGACCTGATGCAAGAGGTCGCACCGTACCATCAGGGGTATAAGCAAATTCGTCAGAACTGGAAAGGATACGGTTTCCTCTTTCTTCACCATCATTACCGTCCCCATACAGCCACCACAAAATATTTGTTTGTTGTTCGCATTCGTCAAGAGGATTAAGAGCACATTCTCCCTCTCCCATATATCCCAGATAAAGTGACTCGTAACTCACATGAACTAATGCATCACGTTGTAGTGGATTAATTAACGAGTTGTCAACTTCACTTTTATCGTCAGTACCATCACCATCGGTATCAACATCATTCGCATTGGTTATGTAACCATTGAAATTATTTGCTTCTTCATAATCACTGAGCCCATCACCGTCAGAATCGGCTTTAAGAGGATTTGTGTAAATAATGGTCCCTGCATTTAACTCTCCGGTGAGTGTTACTGTGTAACCTGTTATTACTTCATCATGATCACTCAAGCCATCTTCATCAGAATCTTTCAATAATGGATTAGTACCATAAGCATCCGGATTTATTACCAGGTTAAACCCTGAAAAAGATGATTCGATATTTGCATAGTCATAGACACTAAAGCTATATTCTTCGCCGTTAATAGAAGTATGAGTAATAGAGCGAAACTCTTGATAATCATCAATACCATCGCCATCGGTATCGATGCTGTTTGGATCAGAACCAATATCACGTTCCACATAATCTGGTAAACCATCGTAATCAGAATCTGCTAACACTGAATTTGGACGAACTAATACGCCTACTGTAGACATGTCAATAGATACTATCCAACCGCGCGCTTCATGTGCGTCTGACAAGCCATCGAAATCACTGTCTCTAAAGCTATCTCCATCATTTTTAGTAGGATCTGCACCTATAGCCACTTCAAAACCATCGGGTATGGCGTCATTATCGCTATCTCTGCGTAACGGATCGGTAGTTACGACACGACCATAGAGTTTTACATCTTTGCCCTCAGGTACAGGTAACCAAGGTTCTACGTAATTTTCAACGGCTATACTTATCGGTTGACCTGATGAATTCCAAACCGCTGGCGCGTAAGGAGCTAATGTCGCATTTTCAGCTTTATATACCACGACATTAGTGCCATCTACTGGATTTTCAGGATAATTATATTCACTGAGGATAATGCTATTTAATTCACGATCTGGACCTGCTGCTATAAACCAATCTATTACCGTTTCATCATCACCTTGTGGTTCTGTTTCCAATATACCGTTTAAACCTGCAGTAATAATGACATCATCTTCCTTAGTTCTACTTCCTAAAGATATTCGTTGAATGTCATCACCTTGGGCCACAGTATTAACTATGCCCCAGGTTGCGTTTGAGTTTACACAGCTCATTGCACCATTAATAATGCTAGGATCATAACACTCAGTTTCAGCAGTTTCGATGATAGCCATGCCTGCAGCAAAGCCAAACAATTCATCACCATCACTAACACGATCATTATCGGTATCACTTAACAGCGGATCGGTTGCCGGCAAAATGACAGTGGAATTTGAATATTCATCATCACCAGCAATATCGGTATCAATTACGCCATTGTTTCCCGGTAAAATACCGACAGTAGCAAACATTAGGTTTCGGTTAAATCGAGTACTCTCGGGGTCAGTAATGTCAATAAATGTATAGACATCATCTGCAAGTATCTCAGTATCTAACTTGCCATTTTTGCCAACAATAATTGCGCTAGCATCTTCTTTTGCAATCGTCTGGTCAATACATAAGGCATCGCTTCTAGTGTCATCTTCTTTACAAAATTCTCGCAAATCTTGTTCTTGAATATCCCATAAACCATCATTGTCAGAATCTGGCGTTGCCGGACTTGAAAATACTCGTTTTAATTCACCATTTGCACTGATTAACCAACCTAATTTGGCTTCAACTAAATCGCTGATCCCGTCGCGGTCACTATCCATAGAATCAGGTAAGCCATCTCCATATACCGCAGGATCTGAAGTTTGATTTTCATCACTAATGAAATATTCAAGCTCCTCTAGGGTTTTCTTCAGGTAACGATTATTAATCACTGTCGGAACAAAATCATCGTTATTGTAGTTATCAACAGCACTATCTACCGAACCGAAGAGATACTCTTCGTGGGCAAACAAGCCGTCTTTATCTAAGTCTTGCAGAAAGGCTAAACGAATTGACTGACCAGCCTTTAATTCAATTTGATCAAAATCAACAGACGTAGGCATATCACCTTCAACTCTTGCAAACCAATTTGCTCCGTAATCACCGTTGCGGAAGGTTTTTACCCTCACTAAGCCTTTAGGGCCATCACAACTACAGTCAATCGTATCAACTGAACAATATTGCCCTGCTATTTGAGCCTTTGCCGAAGCAACCGAACAGGTACGCTGTAGCTCATAGCCACTAATAAACTCTTGCTCGTCTCCATCGCTTTGTATTGAATCTAGGACACCATTGTTACCAGGGTCAATTACCAAGGTCCTTGGTGCAATACCGCTAGCGCCATATGGAATTAACTGCACATCATCGCCCTGAGCTAAGGTATCTACTTTTTTATTTACCCCGGCAATAATACCGGTATTTACTGAGTTATTACGTAGTAAATCCCCTATTGCCACTTTTGTGGTGAGAATACCATCTTGTCCAGCAGTTATTATATTGCCATTTAAGACATCATCGCCGACAGCTATAGTACTGAGTATACCGTCCGGTCCTGCATCAATATAATCTTCTGAGGTATCGTGTTTATCTAGACCAAGTAGGTTTTCTAATAAATATCCTAAAGGCAGGCCTTTATTCTTGCCTGAGCCATCAAATCCTCCCAGGTAAATATTGTTGTCTAAAACACCATTCGTTGCCACTTGATAATTTTCACTACCTAGTTCACCAAAATCAAAACTGATTCCTGCCGTGCGATCATGTACCGTTTGGCTGCTAAAGGCGAAATTACGCTCGTATTCATCGGCAATATCATAATTTACCACTTTGAAAACTAAGCTTTTCGGATCACGCATCAAGGTTTCAATAACTGCCGGGTAAACTTCATTATTAGCAAAAACAAATGGCCCTTTACTGCCATCAAATGGTCCAATATTGATTTCTAAATCATTGCCCGTCATCAATGTTGAATCGGCAATTAAAGTTGCGATAGGTAAATAGCGAGAAGGGTTTTGTGGATCGACTTGCAATACCGATATCTCTAAATTTTTCACCGTAAAGGCTACATCCCCTTTATTCTGCACGGTGATATTGGCACTAATCCGGGCAGCAGTTAATTCACGAGTCACCTCTTGATCTTTAGCTTGTTCATTAAATTTAATTAACGAATTTTCTAAAGCTTGTTGTGCTTCGCGGGCACTTTCTGTATCAATTTGAGTATTAGTACCTGTATGTGACTCAGTGGTCCCACCTAAACCAACCTCTATAAATAAACGGTCAAAAAGTGATGTTAAATAGCAGGCCCAACAAGCAACTTCCGCTCCATTTACCGCGGAGTGATCGGCTTGGGCATCTCTCAGACCAAAACCAACATCCCATGAAAATGAACTGGTATTTTCTCTAAACGTTAATGTGCTGTTGGCAAAGGAAGTATTTTCAGAGCTACTTAGAGAAGCGCTAGTACTTGACTCACTACTAACGGTTTCACCTTCGCTGTTTACATAGGTATAGCGCTCATCGATTTGTAGATTAATGCCGTCTACTTCGATATCTAATTCAGGCATGTCAGCAACTTTAGGATCTCGATTTAACGATATTAACTCTTCTTCATCACTAAACTGATCGCCATCGGTATCGGCCAATAATGGCGATGTTAAAAAGAAGTTATGCTCAACACCATCAGGTAATCCATCTTCATCAGTATCTTGGTCGGCCGGTCCGCTATAAACAACGTTCCATTCGACATAATCACCGAGGCCATCAGCATCAGTATCAGGAGAGCGAGGATCTAAACCAAAAGCCCATTCCTCTGAATCTGTTAGACCATCTTTATCGGTATCATTGGTGGTTGGATCACTCGTTACTTGGCGAATGTTTTTTTCACCATTACTAAGATTAATAACAACTGTAGTGCCACGTAGCTCTTCATTATCAGCTAAACCGTCACCGTCGCTATCAACTAAACCTGAAATTAAATCACCACTGTCAATGATACCATTGCCATTAGTATCGTCCCAATTATCAACAATACCATCGAGGTCAATATCCACTAACACCAATGAGGTACCGTTTATAATTATGATGTCACCGGCATCCACTATATCGTTTTCATTGTTTTCAATGATCTGATAATTTCCCTCAGCCAATAACAAGTTTTGTGCAACTGGAGGTGAGCCCGCAAAAACAGAACTACGAGGATCGAAATTCGGATTGAATGTAGATTCTTGTGTTGCTAAAGGATTACCTTGTTTATCTTTAACATTAACGACTGTCACTCTATACGTCACTTCATTTTGTGAAGTGGTGGTAATATTCACCGAGGTATGTGTGCTATCGAACCACACAACATTCATGCTAAACACAGTACCCACTTCACCATTGATATTTTCTTGGGTAAACAAGTAATTACTAGGCAACAGAGCACTGTCCCCCATCACCGAACTATAACTCAATGTAACATTAGTGTTGCCCGTAGAAATAGCACCAACCACTTGCGGTAATTTAGTCGGGTCAGAAACACTTGTTGCCCCTTGATAGAAAGCACTAACACTATTAGCATCATTAGCAATGATGTTACCACTGGTATCGGTAACTCCATCTAAAACGAGAACATAATACGTTGTACCATCAACTAATGTCTCTAGGGTTAATTCAACCTGAGTGTGAGTTGGATTAAGACTTGCGTCAACTACCTGTATATTACCACTTGTGCAACTTCCATCGTTTTCAAACTCCATTGCACAAACACGGTAGTTCAATGGATTTGCCCCACCGGAATTAATTTCTTCAGAGAAGGTTAAGGTAATATTATTGGTACTGGTGAAAATTATATTCACTAAACTTGGTGCATCCTTATCGGCAAGCAATAAACCAAAAGAACCAGTAGATAAATCAGGATCCATGCCGTTATGTGGCAAAGGCATAGCCTGGTCAGTCACTTGTGAACTGACTACAACTTGATGAGTAACCCGCGGGGCTATATTTTCAACGGTTAGCATAACCTGAGTATTTGATTCAACAAGTTCAGCCGAGAGCACAGGAATTGTACTTAAGGTACTTAGATTACAAGTTTGAAATTCAGGGCAAAATGTAATCGCGTATAAGTTTGGCGTTGCTGCGATAACATCCATAGGTTCACTGAAATACAAACGAATACGACTACTCGTTTCAGCGATAGAAGCGATTAAAAATGGCTTTTGCAAATCTTTATCATCAAAACCTACAAAAAATGACGCCTCTGGTGGATTGACCATTAACAAACCTTCAGCACTGTGTATATTACTCGCAATCAGTTGATACTCTATGCGCTGTTGAGGGCTTGTGGTTAAAATTACATGGTTTTGATCATCCCCCCATATGGCATTAATAACATCCAGCTCAGGATCTTCTATGCGATAATTTGCAAACACTAATGCATCGTCATCCATTCGCTCAGTAAAAGTCACTAGAACATGAGTGTTATCCATAGCTATGGAACTGGCAATATTTGGATTATCTAAACCACTACCGGTAAATTGGGCAACGGTTTGTTCAGCAATTACATTTCCAGGTGCAGGTGTTGCGCGATCAGTGATGTCATTAACTGACAAATAATAAGTAACTCCACTCGCTTGTGGTTGAGTAATAAAAGAAACTTGGGTGTTTTTTCCAACCATTTCAGTAGAAATAACACCAAGCTGATTCACTTCAGAACAAGCACCTTGCTCATCAAAAGCAATAGCACATATTTGATAATGGAAAGGTTCTGCTGCGTTTCCCCAAAGTGGCTCACTAAAACTTGCAACCATCGTTGTATTTGACGTAGATAAAGCACTTAAGAGTAAAGGTGCTGTTTCATCGTGTTCAGCAATACCGAAGAAGTAACCACCATTTCTATCAGGATGAATAAGGGCTTGCCCTGGTTCGGTGATAATATTTGTCACTTCTAGAACATACTCTATGTTACTCATTGGGGACGTTGTAAGTGTGATCAAACGTTTATCTGTTTTATCAACTTCCGCTTTTAATACTTCAATTCTACCTTCTTCAACGTTTGGCACTTCATTGTTTGGTGCCAACACTCTGTAAGCCGAAGTAAGGTTGGCATAACCTTCGTCCATTTTTCTGTCCATAGTGACCAACACGGTAGTGTTAGATAACGCAGTAACATACATAACAAATGGCTCTGGCCCTGTACTACCGATAAAGTTATCAGCATCAGTAAACGTATTGTTATCCGTAGCTGCAGTAAGTTGGCTATTACTAGATTTAGCCGAGATACTAGTAGCAGTTGGATCTTTCCCCCCTATCTGAATGGTATAAAGAACGGGATCTTGTGGAGCAGTTTCTAATACAACACCTGTGCCGTCATCATAAAAAGACAATTTACTAACAGTTAGTTTTTGCCCCGTACCTGACACTATAGAAATATCTTCAATATCAAACGAGTCGGTAGCAATAGCTTGATCAAATATAATTTCAATAAAGTGCTGACTAGCTGATTTGGTAGACATTATCTGAGCTGATGCTCCTGTCTCTTCTGGTGACTGCTCTACTTCGGTTGAAGTTTGATTTATTTCAGCCTGAGTTTCTTCTTTATTACCACAAGAAGATAAAAACAAGATAATAAAAATGACTAAGGAGTGTGAAAGTATATTTTTCATTTATTAATTCCCTTTAGTTAATTTGGTTTTAGCATGTTTAAAATTGCTAACCAAGTTGGCTTTATTTTCAATAAAGCCAACGCTCAAACGCGTTACACAGAACAATGCAATGTTTGCAATAAGCCTTTTAGTGGTTTCACAGAAACACTCCTTTGAATAATACATTCCTTAGATTGGGCGTAATTTTTTTGTTAATAATAAAACGATACCGAAGCAGCATATTTAGTGCCAAGAATTATATCGTTGCATTAACAGTGAGTTAGCTATATGACATTATTTAAATGTCGTACTTTTGTAAAAAAAACTGACAATGACAAGTACATAGGGGAATGATATTTTTATTTAACTTATGCTCAAGATCAGCATTTAGAATTTCGTTCGGAAATTTTTCAGTGTTCGGTAAAAATCATCAAATTATAAAGTGCATACATTCGTACCCCCTGTTAATAGACTTTTAGCAATCAAATACTAAACTATTACTAGCAATTGAAGGTCTTTTGGAGTGTTATTATGAACCCGGTAACAAACAATATTATCCTTTCTGTGTGCCTAGTTATTGGACTGTTAGGCTGTTCCAAAGAAGTTGAACAGAGTAAGACTAACAAGGCAGCGGACGAACCTGTCGTTAAGCAAGAGGTTACAGGTGAACAAACTAAAGCGGTTGTATTATTACGTGGGTTGCCAACACTAAACACGGTCAGTAGTGTCGCCATCGTTGAATTGGATCCTGAGTCGGAGAACTTTGGCGCAATTATCAGTGAATTCGAAACGCCAGACATCAATAGCAATGCTCCGTTACATCATCTCTATTACAGTCCAACGGGGCGTTTATACGCAACTTCACTTGACCCTTTATGCAGCCTTACTGAAATAGGGCTCATTCGGGACGCTACGGGTGCCCCTATGATCACCGGCGTTGATTGTCTCGATACCGGTGGCCAACAGGTGGGCGAAGACATTATGTGGCACTCGGTAAATGGCACTCAGTACATGTTCGTCACGTTTATGGGCGGTACTGGCGTAGATCAGGCCGATGGCGGTTCCATTGGCGTATTTGATCCACAAAGCAATGCCCTAATCAAAATCATTCAGGCGCGCAAAAGTCAGGTTGCTGAAGGTGAACCATTCATCATGTATCCCCATGGCATATCTGCCTTTGGCGATCGCATGGTGGTAGCGTCTACCATTCACCCTGATCTGGCCACCGGTGTCGGCAATAACATCGCCATCATTGACCTGAACACGTTTACGCCAATACAAAATATTGTGGTGGAAGACGCCAAGCCTGTTGGTTTTCCATCATCTCCGGTAGAAGTATTATTTGTCCGCCCGGATATTGTTAAAGGCGCAGAGCCAGCGGTATTGGTCAACACCATGTTTGGCTTTGAAACTTGGAAAGTCCCCTATGATGAAACCACTAAAACCTTTGGCAGCCCGGTAAAACTTTATGACGGTGTTGAACAAGGCACCGGAGTTCCTTTGGAGTTTTATGGCAACGAGTCTGAACTCTTTATCAGCCACGCGCTGCCAGGTGTGATCAAGCGCTACCACTTGGCTAACCTGCCGGAACTGGTAACGTCTGGTCCTGATATTGCTGCCGACCCAGGTGCTCATCATATGATTTTCTACCCCACCCAGTCAGGCAGACAAGTGATCGCGGTGCAAAACAATTTGCTCAATCTTGGTAACGGCGCCGATAACGATCCAACCGATATTGATTTTATTGCTAAGGTCAATGCGCATACCATCAGTGTGCACGACCTGGCTACCAGTGAACGCCTGGCCACCATAGATTTCAAGGCCCGCTATCAAAAAGGTATCGATAACATCGAAGGCTTGTTTGGATCCGGCTTTATTCATCATCACTAAAATCTTCGATGTCAAAGCGTGTATTGCCAGTAATATTAGTCATCGTCAGCAGCCTGTTGCTGTTAGGACTGGCATACAGCTTTTTTTGGCCAACCGCTGTGCGGCCTACGCCGTTGTCTGCATTCACTGCGCCATTTGTCTACGGCCACTTCCAGATACCCGCGGATAACCCACTGACCAAGGAGGGTGTGGCCCTTGGACGCTTGCTCTTTTATGACAAACGCTTGTCAGCAGATAATACGGTGTCATGCGCAACTTGCCACCTGCAACGTTTGGCTTTTACCGATGGCAAAGCCAGATCAGTAGGCGTGTCGGGAAAAGAGCTCGCATTCAATAGCATGAGTCTGGCGAATACTCTGTGGGGACCACAGCATTTTTTCTGGGATGGTCGCGCCCAATCGTTAGAGGAGCAGGCGCTGATCCCTATCCAGCACCCTGATGAAATGGCGCAGGATCTGGATCAATTGATTGATGAATTAACAGCCGATGAGCATTACCTGAAACTGTTCCGCCAGGCCTATGGCGAAATTAACGCCAAAAATATCGCCTTCGCTATCGCCAGCTTTGAAAGGACTTTAGTTTCAGCCAATTCTAAATACGATCAATTTTTACGGGGAGAGTTGAAATTAAGCGCTGATGAAGAGCTTGGCAGAAAGCTATTTATGGCACACCCAGACGTTAAGGCCAGTTTACGCGGTGGTAATTGCATCGATTGCCATAGCCAGTTTCTCACCAGTGGTTTTAACGCCAAGTTTGATGGTTTTGCCAACAACGGCCTGGACAGTGACAGCAATCTGAAACCCGGGCTGGAAAAGATCACCAAAATGAAAGCTGACCGGGGTAAGTTCAAGGTACCAACATTACGAAATATCGCGTTAACGGCCCCCTATATGCACGATGGACGATTTGCAACGCTGAGGCAAGTACTCGATCATTACGATCAGGGGATCAAAGTGAGTGCGACTTTAAGTCCATTGATAATGGAGGCGACTAACCAGCCAAGTGATAGCGAACAACTGCAGATCAGCTTGAATTTGAGCGAGGACGAAAAACTGGCGATTATCGCTTTTTTACACACCCTTACCGACTATACTTTTATCGACAATGAGAATTTTTCTAACCCTTTCCCAATAAAGAGGGTACCGCATGAATAAAATCTGGATCCCATTATTCTCTGTTTTCGTGCTGCTGGCTTTTAGCTGGCTTTATTTGGTTAATCATAAACAAGCAGGCACTGTCACTTTACAGTTTCAGGCGCGTGTTGGTGACAAGCCGCTTGAATTTAATCAGACTCGCTATGCCAATCCCGGTGGTGAGGGGAAATTTCAAATACGGCATTTACAACTGTATCTCAGCAACATCCAATTACAGGGGAAAGAACAGCGTTTTCAGGTAGCCGATAGTTATCATCTTGCTCGCTTTGACAATGCTGCGAAGAGCTATTTGCTCGAGCTGCACGATGTGCCTTACGATAAATACTCTAAGGTGAATATTTCCATCGGAGTGGACGAAAGTGCAAATGCCTCAATCATGGCCAGAGGCGATCTCGATCCCAATAACCGGATGGCCTGGAATTGGCAAGTTGGTTACAAATTCATTCTGTTTGAAGGCACCTTAGCACACGCGCAAAAGATACAACCTTTGGTTTACCATGTGGGCTTTAGTGAAAACTTAAAAGCTCTGCAATTTCATTTGCCAGAACCAATAACCCCAGGGTCGGCGCCGGTCAACTTTGATGTTGACATTCTCGCCATGTTCAGTTCATCGGTGAACATCAATATGGCTGCGCTGCCAACGGTGAAGTTTGATCGAAACGATGCGCGTTTAATCGCTGAAAACTATGCCTCGATGATCACCTTGTCTGCCGATGACTCTGCCTACTCTGCTCTGGAAAAATCTGAGCCATAAAAATTTACGTAATAAGCAATTAAAGCTGATCTTTGTTAATATTTAGTGAAATTAACCAACTCATTCTTTCAATTAATATTTAACACGTTGAAAACAAAGGAAATAAATATTGGTGTGTATTTTGCTTATTTTATTGGAATGAATAAATAATGTATGAAAAGGAGTATCTTGTGGACGTAAAATTAGAAGACCGCCCGATAGAGCAGGTTCGTGAAGAAACAATAGATCAATTAATTTATAATTACAGTCATATGGTTATTTCAGCAGAAGCCTTTGAACATCGATTAGATCAGGCAATGCAAAGTAATGATGCCCATGAAATTGTTGCCTTGGTGGAAGATCTGCAGCTAAAAGCCGACACCAAGTACCAAAGTGAAAAAGAATACCAATTTACCCCCAATTACAGTCATCAAGTGAGCGATGAAGATGTCAATCTTCGCAGCATACTTGGCTCGAATGAGCGCAGTGGTCAATGGCTGGTGCCAAAAGAAATTAATGTTTTCGATATTCTTGCTTCCACTAAGCTGGATTTTACCGATGCGATATTCCAACATCAACATGTCACCATCAACATATTTTGCCTGATGGGCTCCGATAAAATACTGATACCAGAAAATGTGAATGTAGTTACCAACATTTTTGACGTGATGAGCAGTGTCGAAAACAAATCTGCCTCTATGGCCAATCGTCAAGCACCAACAATCACCATCAAAGGTAAAGTCATTATGGGTAGCCTGGTAATGAAAGTGAAACGAACCACCAAGGAAAAATGGATGGGTTTTGCTGACAGTTTAAAAGCTTTGCTTGGTACAAAATAAAATTTGACCGGTTTACCGTAATTTAAACAAAATGCCGGTTACGGTGAGTGTCTTATTTATATTAGTCAGTGTCTTATTTATTTTTTATTTAAAGGGCAACCTCTAGCCCCGCATAAGCAAAAGTTCGATCGTAGACATAGAGAGGGTCAACACTATCATAATCTTCGAAGCTAAAACTTGTATTAAACCACCAATTTAAGCCCGCAGAGTTAGCAATTTTATAGGCGTAAGATAGTTCAAACTGAAAACCTTCTTTAGAATTGATCGGGTCTTCACCTTCAATCGATGATAACTGGTCGTTGAGATCATAGCTATAATCTCTGTAAGTGATTTGCGTTGCTAATTTTTGTTTTTTACTGATGTTGTTTCGATACCTTAAACGGGCACGGTGCCAAGTAGTATCATAATATCCTGAAACATTATCATTGCGTTTTTCAAAATAAATATATGCTTGTAAATCCTGTTTTTTGGAAAGATCGAAACTCCAGGTAACTTGTGACATATGGTAATCATATTCTAGCGAAGTACCCTCAACCGAGCTTCCTTGTTCGTCTTTGCCTAATCGGTCTTCATACACTCTATTTCTAAAGCGGTAATATGCACTCAAACTGTGTGTTTTATTGGCCTTATATTTTATGTAAGCTTTGAAGGAAAGATGTTTATAATCTAAATTTGAAGCACCAATATCGGTATAGTCTTCATACTTCTTCACCCGAGTATCGAATGAAAAAACGAAATAAACGGGTTTGCTCCAGAGAAACTTTAAATCACCTTCAGTAGCAAATATATTGTAATCATAGCGATTTTCTACCGTAACACCACCAATAGTACCGATAGTTCCCTTTGCGCGGCTAATGTAAGTCTTATCTTGATTTTCAAACCGCGCGTCGAGTTTATAGCTAATATTGGTATTTAGTAACTCACCTTTACTTTCAAATGATGCACCTAATGAAAACTTTTCTTTATCGGCATCATCAAAACTGTCTTCATAATTGTTGCTTAACCAGCTAGCGTATAATGAAACCCCCGAATTAAACTTGTGGCCAGCATCAATTTCAATCTCAACAAAATTGGCATTTTCAGGTGAATGTAACTCACTAAGTAAATAGGGATTACTATCGACCCCTGCTTTAATGGCTGTTGAAACATCCACAGCGAAAGTAGAAAAGCTCAATGAGGCGAGTACACACGATGTGGTTATTAATTTTTTTTTCATAATGTTATCGACTATTTTTTATTATAATGACATAAGAGCGAAATAATATTATTTCATATTAAATGACTAAACTTTTAAATGCTACGCTGTTTGATTGTCTAGTAGGGAGCCTTAATTGATTATCGCTCAATATTCGTAGACAGCAAGTACATAACCATAAGTATAATCTATGAATATAAAAGGTGTGAATGACGATATATCACTTTTTATAGTCATTTAGTCCTGAATTAACCCCTGAACAAAATAAAGAAGTCGCGTAATAAAAACGCGACAACTATCTTGAAAAACACCGCAGACCGAAGGTTCGCGGTTGATCATATGGCTTCTACTTGACCACCGTCAATGAGCGGGTCACCGTGTCCAGAGTTGTGCCATCACTGGCAGCTCCGGCCGAAACGGAACCGGATCCTTCATTGTCAGCTCGCACTGTCCAGGTCTGACTGACGCTGCCTCCGGGAGGCACGTTGCCAACGGCGACGGAACTACCCGGACTAACGTCTTTGAGCAGGGAATTCGGCGTCACCGCAAAGCTCAGTTGCGCCCCGGTAATCGTCGAAGTCCCGGTATTGGTGAGGGTAACGGTGAATGAGGTTCTATCGCCGCGGTCAATTGAGGTTGGTCCAGACAAGACCACAGTGCCCTGTGCTGAGCCACCACCAACGACGGTGATTGTCACACTCGAGTTGTCAGTGCCGCCTGCCCCTGTCGCGAGCAAGAGATAGTTCGTGGTGCTGGTCGGACTGACAGTAATGCCGCCGTTCAACGGCTGTGAGCCAACCCCGTTGTCGATCGACACATTGGTGGCGTTGGAGGTAGTCCAGTTTAGAGTGGTCGACTCCCCAACGGTGATCAGAGTCGATGTGGCGGCAAAGCTGTCAACACTCACCGGCAGCGGCGCCGGATTGACGGTGACGGTGATCTGAGCCGAGATCGGGCCGTCGGTGCCCTGAGCCGTCAGGATGTAGGTCGTGGTGCTGGCCGGACTGACAGTGATGCCACCGTTCAGCGGTTGTGAGCCAATCCCGTTGTCGATCGACACACTGGTCGCGTTGGAGGTGGTCCAGTTTAGAGTGGTCGACTCCCCAACGGTGATCTCAGTCGATGTGGCGGCAAAGGTGTCGATGCTCACCGACAATGGCGCCGGATTGACGGTGACGGTGATCTGAGCCGAGATCGGGCCGTCAGTGCCCTGAGCCGTCAAGATGTAGGTCGTGGTGCTGGCCGGACTGACAGTGATGCTGCCGTTCAATGGTCGTGAGCCGATGCCGTTATCGATAGACACGCTGGTGGCGTTGGAGGTGGTCCAGGCCAGGGTCGTCGATTCCCCGGCGGTGATCTCAGTCGATGTGGCGGCAAAGGTGTCGATGCTCACCGACAGTGGCGCCGGATTGACGATCACGGTGGTCTGAGCTGAGATCGGGCCGTCGGTGCCCTGAGCCGTCAGGATGTAGGTCGTGGTGCTGGTCGGACTGACAGTGATGCTGCCGTTCAACGGCCGAGAGCCGATGCCGTTGTCGATCGACACGTCGGTGGCGTTGGAAGTAGTCCAGGCCAGGCTCGTCGATTCCCCTGCGATGATCTCAGTCGGTGTGGCGGCAAAGGTGTCGATGCTCACCGGCAGTGGCGCTGAATTAACGGTCACTGTGGTCTGAACCGAGACCGGGTCACCGGTGCCCTGAGCCGTCAGGGTGTAGGTCGTGGTGGCGACCGGGCTGACGGTGATGTCGCCGTTCAACGGCTGTGAGCCGATGCCGTTGTCGATAGACACATTGGTGGCGTTTGCGGTGGTCCAGGTTAGAGTAGATGTCGCGCCCGCGATGATCGAAGTCGGTGCCGCAGAGAAGGTTCCAACGCTAGGACCTCCCGGGACCGTAGCGACGGATGGGAGTTCTACCACGAAATAGCGGTAGCTCAATTCTTGGCGTGTACGGCCACGTTGCAGATTGATGGTTGACGAGTCGAGCAGTTCGAATTGCCACATATCCCGTGGATGAGCGTTACCTCCGCCATCGGTCATGCCACTGACCCAGGCAAATGATTGAGCCAGATCGGCAACCGGTAGAAAGCCGGTAATGGTTGCGGTATTGGTCGAGTTCAACAGGTTGTCGGCCTGCCCCGACTGAACCTGCATTTGCGGATTGCTGATCACCGACCAGCGAATGGTCTTGGTGGCTGTCGCAGCGGCATCCTCTTGCACCCGCAAGTTGGTCGGTGAGGTCAGCCATAGTCGATGACCCCGTTCATCCAGATTGGCGGAGTTGCTGCTCCAGGTAAAGTACACCCAGGCGTTGCCCACATCGGTGACCGAACTCACGGCGACGTCTGTCCCGCCCGGATCCGGACTGGGCACTGTGTCTCCTGTTTGAATGTTCCAATTGCTGCCCACGAACTCTACCACCTGATGACTGGAAGAAATCGCACCGTTGCCATCGCCCCGCCGCAATTGAACGGTGTTCGCCCCATTGATCCAGGCTCGAACATCTCCTCTGTCGTATGCACTCGAGGCGGTATTGGGGTTGCTCGAGCCGGCAGCAAACACCACAACCTTGTTGCCATTGACTACCGAACTGATTGGACCATAGCTCGTACTAGTCTGGCCTGCAGACCAGGCATGAACCCGGCGATCTCGCACCCGCAACTCATTGGCGCCACCGGCGGAGCCGGTGTATTCAACCAGCAACACCCAAACAGTGTCGGTTTGAGCCACTGCGGACGCTCGAGTCGCAGTAAGGCTGGTGCCATCCGCGCCCAGGCTGACATAGGCTGAGATCTCTACCGGGTCTTGCGTGCTTTCCGCGGTCCAGCCCATAGCATGTTGAGTGACACCAGAAATGAGGGCAATCGTTCGTGCGGGATCCACAGCATCAAATGCGGAAGAGACAACGGCGCTGGCCCCCGCAGGAATCGTCATTTTGGCGAGTTGGGTGTTGAAATCAGCTCCAGTCGGAGCGGCTTGAACCTCTATGACCAGGCTCTCGGTGACGGTGCCTCCAAGTCCGGTCGCAGTCAGCTCGTACGTGGTGGTCGTGGCTGGGCTGACTGAACTGCTGCCATTGGCTGGCTGACTCGCACCGCCGTTGATCGAGACGCTATCCGCCTCCGTCGTCGCCCACGTGAGGGTAGAGCTTGCGCCTACCGTGATTGTGGACGGACTAGCAGAGAAGCTATCAACCGTCGGTGGCGCAGGGGCCGCCGGACTGACGTTGACGGTAACTTCGGCCGTTGTTGTCACCCCGGATCCTGTCGCACTGAGGGTGTAGGAAGTGGTGACCGTTGGGTTCACCGTGACGCTGCCATCAACACTGACGGCTCCTACACCGTTATCGATTGACACATTGCCCGCGCCGGTCGTATTCCAGCTCAGGGTGGCGGATTCGCCGGCCGTGATCGAGGCCGGAGTCGCTAAGAAGTCATCAATCGTCGGCTCCACAGGCGGTGGCGGCGGCGCAGGATTGACAGTAACCGTCACCAATGCCTGTGACGCGCCCGCCGGACCTATGGCGGTCAGAATGTAGAGCGTGGTGGCGGTTGGGCTGACCGATATGCTGCCATCAAGCGGCAGATTCGGCCCGGCGTTAATCACGACGCTATCGGCGCCGGTCGTGGTCCAGCTCAGGATGGCTGATTCGCCGGCGGTGATGGTGGTTGGCGAGCCGGAGAAGCTATCGATGGGAGCGGTTGGAGTAGCGGCAAGCACTGTGATCACCACAATGTCGGTGCTGGTAGCCCCCTGGTTATCGGTCACCTCCAGTTGTACCGTATGCACCCCGATGGGCATGGTGATAGTGAACGTCGGAGCGTTGTTGATAGTATTGCCATGCTCGGTCCAGTTATAGGAGACGATAGTGCCATCTGAGTCTGACGATCCCCTACCGTCAAAATGCACGAATTCCAGCGTATCGCCATTGGCATCTGTTACGGTCAGATCGAGACCGGCATTCGCCACCGGGGATTGATTGTTGGACAATGCCCCGTTAACCGTTACCACCAGGGTATCGCTCGCTGAGCCGCCGTCATTGCCGGTCACCAGCAGTTGCACGGTGTGGCTGCCACTGATCTCCGCCGCCAAGACTCCTGGTATGGCACGGCGATCGAACGCTACGTCCAGCGTGACACCCGCGCCGAGCAAGGATGCCCCTGAGGAAGTCAACTCGAACCATTGATAGGATTCGATGCCACCTGAGTCGAAAGACAGTGTTCCATCTAAGGTCACCAACTCAGAACCATCGCCGTCATTGTCGTCAACGGTTATATCGACGCCAGCGTTAGCAATCGGCAGCTCGCCTGGCAGAGGTGGTTGTGAGCCCGGAGGGGCCAGCAGCGCCTCGACTTTGACCAGATCGACGAAGAACTGTCCCGTGCTCATGTTAGACTCGAACTCGAGCACGATGTTCGCAGCCGTCGCAGGAAACCACGAGTGCCCAAGTGGGATGGCCGAGCCACCGTAAAAAATGTAGGTATCATTACTCTCGGCGCTGGTAATGGTATGGATAGTGGTGAATGGGCCGCCGTCAACACTCACCTTGACCAGTAATTCGTCGGCGCCAGAAAACTGGCTGGCTTTACCCTGGAAAGAGACCGACATGCCCGTGCTACCAGCTGGCATGGCGATGGTACGGCTCAACAAGGAACCCGAGGCGCCCATTTGCACCTGCGGAGGATCGGGAAAAGTATCGACACTCGATAGGGTGACATCGCCAGCCGTCAGCCAGGAACCAAAGCCGATGGTAAAGTCGTCGAAGAACAGCTGGTCACTCTCTGCCGGCTCCACCCTGACCGTCACCCCAGCGCCACGGGTGAGACCACCGTCGTCGGTGACATTCAGCACCAGCCTATGGTCGCCACTGGTCACCAGTGACGTCGTCAACACCGGTGACGTGCCAAGCAATGTCTCACCCTCGAGCCAGGCATAATTGGCGATGAAGCCATTATCAAATGAGGCAAGGCCATCGACCGTAATTGTAGCCTTACCAGTATTATCAAAATCGACGTACACCTGACCGGGGGGACCGACGATTGGTACGGGTGGCGGGTTGACCTCAACCGGCGCTGGCCCGCCGTGGTAGACAAAGGCTGCCCCCTCATTGATTTGATCCACGTCGTAGAAGCCGAATCCCACGATCACATCGCTGAAGCCGTCACCATTGACATCTCCTGCCCCGCCCACGCCAAGGTCATAGCGATTGAGGTTTCGAACCGCCTCCGACTGCCTCGATCCGATCCGTACATACGCATCCAACTCGCTGGTGGCGACAATTCCAGAGGGACCGCCGCGGAACACGTAGGCAGCCCCCTCACTGTTCAGGCTCCCGACGTAGCCGACCGCCCCGATGATAACATCGTCGAAGCCGTCCAAATCAATGTCACCGGCCGATGCAAGCTGAGTTGCATGCACTCCCTCGACCAGACTATCGGCCTGGAGAAAGTCGGTGACGGGGATGCCTGCCGGGCTCCCCAGGAATACGCCGAACGTGCCACTTCGCTCGAATGACGCCCCGGGAGGATTACCCAAGTCGGGAAATCCCGGGGCACCGAGGATAATGTCGCCAAAACCGTCGCCGTTGACATCGCCAGCTTTTGATACGACGCTACCCGGGCCCGTGATGTGCGCATGAGCGGTGGTCGGGTCGCTGCCGACGATCCCGGTCGCACTGCCCAGAAATAGCGCGGCGCCGTCGATAAATACGAGGACGTCATCGAAGCCGTCGCCGTTAACGTCGCCGGCTCCCGAAACATCGGCGCCCATAAAGCCGCCGCTCGGCTCGGGGAAGCCTGCCGGATAGGCCAGCAGAGTCGCGTCGGCATCGTCAAAGCCACTGGCGGTGATCCCGGCCGCACTGCCGTGGAACACCACCGCCGCGCCGCCAAAGCCCTGTGCCTGATTGGGGGGAATATTAGGGGGAAAGGTCGGGCTGCCTTGTCTGGGAGCACCGATGATAATGTCATCGAAGCCGTCGCCGTTGACATCACCGGCCCCCGCCACGCTAAAGCCAAGAATGGCGTCGATTTGATTGGCATCGATGCGTGCATCGGCGTCGTCCGGGCTGGTGGCGGTGATGCCAATATCACGCTTACCGTAGAACACAAAGGCCGCGCCTTTAACGGTTAAATTGGGATCACCACGGAACGTACCTTCGTAGTGAGGTGCGCCGACGATGAAATCGGCGATCCCGTCGCCATTGACATCACCAGCTCCGGCAACACTGGTGCCGAATTCCGCACTCGCCTGGTCACTCCGGATCACGGCATGGGCGCTGGCGGGTTCAGAGCCGACGACTCCCGTGGCGCTGCCGAGGAAGACGAACACCGCCCCTTCATCGAACAAGCCCGTAGCTAAATCCCAGCCGCGGGAGCCGACGATCACATCGTCAAAGCCATCGCCATTGACGTCGCCTGCTATCGCGACAGAGCCGCCAAACGCTGCGGGATCAAACCCGCCGTTGTCCGGCTGGTTTGACTCCAGGATAGCGTCCGCCGTACTCGTGATCAGAGGATCGATCACCACCGGGTATGCCGCACCGGGATCTTCGACGATCAGCTGCAGGCGCTGCGGCGAAGGAACTTCGAGCCGCGACGCCAGAACCATGCCATTGGCATCTGTTACCACCAATTTTGCGTAATTGAGTCGACGTCCTGCATCGGTTGTCAGCACGATCGACTGACCGCGCAGGCTTGCCTTGGCATGTCCCACCGCGAGTTCCAACACAAGCGGGCCCTCACCTGTCATCGAAGCCGCAAGGGTAAACCCTTGCTCTAGTCCCAGCGGCGAATTCTCGTACCATTCAATCACGCCGGGTCGCTGGATCTCAACCCGCGTGCTCGTGTGCGTAACTATGCCTGCTGCAACAGGTAAGAGCTCGGCGCCCCGGCCCATGCCGATCAGCGAAAAACTGGCCAGCTCGGACTCCCCTGCCGCCGTGCGGTCGTGCACCCGGATGCCGGTGGAGTCGAAGTAGGTGCGTAAATTGTGGGCGCGATTTGGTGCCTGCAGGCCCTTGCCGTTTTCGCTCGGCTGATATTCATTCCTGGCCCGCGCACGCTGTAGCTGAGTCCACCAGCTCTTGCTGACACCCGTCGGGAAGTGGATTACTGATGTAGTCACTGCCGCAGACTGAGCCTCGGCAATAACCGATGTTGAATGTTGCTGGGTTTTGACGTTGTCCGCCATGCCTCCCGGAGATAATAAGGCTCTCGCGTTGTTTACGGAAACACTCGCTAACGATTCAATGGTGGTCAAGGGCTTGAGTTTATCGAGCGTTGCTGTGTTAGAACCTGCTGTCAGCAAAAACGTAATTGCCACTAGGGTGATCAAAATTAAGAGAACTACAGCAAACACTGCTCTGCCGGGCTCAACCATTTTCAATTTACTATTCATCATGGTTCCTTCGTAATGCAACAGCTCGGTGGCTAAGCTAGCGCTGCAGCATGTTTTTACTAATCAAGTGTTATTATTAGAAGGGCATACCTAAGTATAGAACAAGGTGGGCCTGGCCATTGAATAAGTCAGGTGTTTTCTTTGCTTTTTTCGCACGAATATTAACGGGATCATGCTGTAGTCTCCAGGCTTAATAAACGCATAAATTTTGCTCTGGGCAAGTGATGGCATTGAGCCAACGGTATTGCTATGATTGTTGTTGAAAAGTGAAGAACTAGATGGAGTAATTGGTGGCCTATCGATGATTCGATCACCGGACCTGGCAATTTTGTCAGACGGCCTGATTCGCTCATCAAACAGTATGAATACCGCTTGATGAGACGATAGTTAAAATTACGCTTTTGCTAACGCTTGTGCGATATCGGCAATGATATCGTCAATGTGTTCAATGCCAACCGAGATCCGGACTAAATCTTCTGATACACCGGCAGATTTAAGCTCTTCAGCGTTCAATTGGCGGTGCGTGGTCGATGCCGGGTGACATGCTAAAGATTTGGCATCGCCGATATTCACCAACCGTAGGATCATATTCAACGCATCGATAAACCTGCCGCCAGCCTCACTGCCGCCCTTAATACCAAAACTCAAAATACCAGAAGCTTTGCCGCCATTGAGTTTATGGCAAAGTTCATGGTAGGGACTATCGGCTAATGCGGCATAGTTAACCCAGCTCACTTTGTCATGGGCTTTGAGGTATTCAGCAACCTTTAAGGCGTTATCACAATGACGTTCCATGCGTAAACATAACGTCTCTAAGCCTTGCATGATAAGAAATGCATTATGCGGGGATATTGCCGCACCGGTATTTCGCAGCGGTACTACCCGACAACGGCCAATATAAGCGGCGGCTCCTAGAGCTTCGGTATAAACAACGTCGTGATATGAGGGATCGGGATCATTTAACATTGGAAATCTGCTCGCATTTGCGACCCAATCAAATTTTCCAGAGTCGACGATGATGCCACCAATACTCGTGCCATGGCCACCAATATATTTCGTCAGTGAATGGATAATAATGTCGGCACCGTGTTCTATTGGCCGGCAAAGAGCAGGAGTTGCTACCGTATTATCAACAATTAATGGCACCCCATGTTGGTGGGCAATCTTAGCTAACCGCGCTAAATCAATAACATTACCGGCGGGATTGCCAATGGATTCACAAAAAACTGCTTTGGTATTTTCATCGATGAGGTGCTCAAAACTGCTTAATTCATCGCCGGAGGCAAATCGAACTTCTACCCCTTGGCGGGGCAAAGTATGGGCAAACAGGTTATAAGTACCGCCATAAAGTTGACTGGTACTGATAATATTATCGCCAACCGAGGTAATTGCCTGGATCGCATAGGTGATTGCGGCCATACCTGAGGCAACGGCTAAGCCGGCAATTCCGCCTTCCATTGCCGACACTCTTTGCTCTAACACATCGGTTGTTGGGTTCATGATCCGAGTATAAATGTTGCCAGGAACCTTCAAGTCAAATAAGTCTGCCCCATGCTGAGTATTGTCGAAGGTGTACGAAGTTGTTTGATAGATGGGGGTCGTTGCAGCTTTGGTTGTTGCTTCCGATTCGTATCCATGATGTAAGGCTAAAGACGCTAATTTCATAAGAATTTCCATGTAGTTAATATGCTTAACATTAACTTATCTTCCCTGAATTAAAAAAGCCAGTAACATTGATTACTGGCTTTTTTAAATTGGCAGCTTTAGTGCGCTTTAATTAGATGTTGTAACCAGATTCATCGTGTTCAACCAAATCCAGACCTGTGGTTTCCTGTTCTTCAGATACTCGTAAGCCACCGGTCATTAAGCCAACAACTTTAAACAGGATATAGGACACTACCGCGGTATAAACGATGGTTGCAATGATACCAATTAGTTGTACACCTACCTGCTCTGACATTGTTGAAATGCCTTCAGCAAAACCAAAACCGCTAAACACACCTAATGAGGTAGCCGAGAAAATACCGGCTAAAAAAGTCCCTAAAATACCGCCAACCCCATGCACCGGGAACACGTCTAGTGAATCGTCAATTTTCAGCTTTTGTTTGATATAAACCGTACAGGTAAAACACACAATACCGGCTAAAGTACCAATCACTAACGCTCCACCTGGACCAACAAACCCGGAGGCGGGAGTGATGGTACCAAGGCCTGCAACCATCCCCGTTACCGCGCCCAGTACACTGGCTTTGCCAAACTTTTTCCATTCAATAGCCGCCCAGGTTAATGCACCTGCGGAGGCAGAGATATGAGTCACTAACATCGCCATGGCGGCGTCACCATTAGCCGCTAAGGCACTACCGCCGTTAAAACCAAACCAGCCAACCCAAAGCAAACCGGCACCGGTGACTGTCATGGTTAAGTTATGCGGCAACATTGGCGTTTTCGGAAAACCTTTACGAGGGCCTAATACCATTGCCGCCACTATTGCGGCCACACCTGCGGTAATGTGTACCACAGTGCCACCGGCAAAATCATAGAGCCCCATCTCAGCAAGCCAGCCACCGCCCCAAACCCAATGAGTCACGGGGGCGTATACCGTTAATAACCATAAGCCACTGAATAACAGCACCGCTGAAAATTTCATCCGTTCGGCAAATGCACCAATAATAAGGGCTGGAGTTATCACCGCAAACGTCATTTGAAACAGCATGAACAGGCTTTCCGGAATGTCGCCAGACAAAGTACCTTTGCCGATGTCGGCCATCATGACTTTTGAAAAGTCGCCAATCCAGGCGTTGCCTGCACCAAACGCCAGGCTATAGCCAACCACCAGCCATAATATTGATGAAATACTGGCAATAGCAAAACATTGCATCAAAATAGAGAGGATATTTTTACTGCGCACTAAACCACCATAAAACAGCGCAAGTCCTGGTAGCGTCATCAATAAGACTAACGCTGTCGAGGTTAATATCCACGCCGTATTGGCGCCATTTAATTCGTTTTCACCGGCAACGCTGGAAAATCCAATGGTGGCGCACAGTAATACGCATAGTTTTAATATTTTAATCATTATTTTACCTTAAATTGCTTCGCTTCCGGTTTCACCAGTACGAATACGAATAATCTCTTCGATATTGGTTACAAAAATTTTTCCATCGCCAATTTTACCGGTATTGGCCGAATTGATTATGGTTTCGATCACTCTTTCGACCAACTCATCATGAATGCCGATTTCTAATTTTATTTTGGGCAGAAAATCCACTTGATATTCGGCACCACGATAAAGTTCGGTATGACCTTTTTGCCGACCAAAACCTTTAACTTCAGATAACGTTAAGCCTTCAATGCCGATTTCACTGAGTGCTTCGCGCACATCATCGAGTTTAAATGGTTTGATAATCGCGGTGATTAGCTTCATTGCAGTACCTTTTTTGAATTTTAGAGTAAATACTAAAATATCTAATCAACAGAGCATAAACAAGTACATTTTAAATAAAACCTCACAATAACCGAATAACTATTCACTTAATTGACGATATGCGGTCAAAATAAGCTTAAAAGATGCTAAACAGATTTAGCAGCTCTGATACTTTTGAGCTATTTTTGAGCTATTTTTGAGCTATTTTTCAGTGGTTATCGCTATGGACTATTTCCAAAAAGTCTCTTTTGATTTATCATTCCTGCCAATAAAATTAAACTAATGCATCGAGTCAAACAGGGATCAACATGACATTCAAACTATTACCATTAGCTTTTGCCTTAGCATCAGCTTCTACATTTGCCGCAGAAGCTGTAGATCAACCAAAAATTTGGTCTGGGGATGTTGAATTTGGTTACACAAATTTATCCGGCAATACCGAAGAATCCACTACCGTCGGTAAATTTAATTTGCTCCGCGAAAGCGCGCCGTGGAAATTCGCAGCTCATGTTGAAGGGCTTGCTTCGGAAAAAGACGAAGAAAGAACGGCCGAAAAATATTCAGCGTTCACTCGCCTGGAATACAACTTTACTGCTAAGAACTACGTGTTTGGCCGGGTATCTTATGAAGAAGATAAATTTAATGGTTACGAAAATCAATACACAGCAACCTCGGGGTTAGGTTGGAATGTCTATGATCTTGACACCTTTGATTGGGATCTTGAAGGCGGTGTCGGTTATCGTGCTGGAAAACTTGAAGATCCACTGTTAGAAGATGAAGAAGAAACTATCGTTCGATTATCGACTTTAGTCGATTGGAAATTTTCAGAAACCGGTACCTTTACTCAATTACTCAGTACAGAAATTGGTGATGAAAACACCATTAGCTACTCTAAAACGGCAATAAAAGTGCAGGTGATTGGTCAAGTCTCATTAAAGTTAAGCTACAACATAAAATATACTGAAGAGGTTCCTGACGGTACCGAACACGCAGATAAAGAAACGGTTGTTAGTGTCACTTATTCTTTCTAACCGCAATACCAATGAGAGATGGGCCTGCTCATCTCTTACTTTCTTCTTTTAACTTGGCTCTCATCTCTGCCAATTCGGCATCGACCTTAGCTATCATCTGAGCAAATTGCTGGTTATTCTTTAGCGGCTTAAAGATCGGGTCTATTTTAGCATTCCATACTTGTACCCAACCTGCGTCTATTGCCCCCTGGAAGAAAGCAAGCATGTCTTCTTCTTCATTTTGCAGTGCTTTAATTGCCGCCATGTTGTAATAATAACCGGGGTTATTGGCCATTTTATTGACACTCTGTTGCAAAAACAGGGTGAATTCCGTGAGCAAAGCAGCCATTTTGTCTGGCTGTTGCAGTTGTTTATAGGCAAAGGCTAAATGTAGTGCCGCCTGTCCTTCAACTAAGTGGTAAAAAGCATTCTTATTTCTCATTTGCGCATTTTTCAAAGCTTCAAATGCGTTAACGGCGGCACGGTAATTTTGCTGATAAAATGCTACCTCCCCCTGCACATATAAATCCATACCATGGTTGCCAGCGCTGGATTTAACCTGTCCTAAGTACGTTATTGCTTGCTCGAGGGCACCTTGTGCGGCATAAAATCGGGCTCTCATAAATACCGTTTCAGTGCTGCTTAACAGCGACGGGTTTTGTTCAAGATAACTAAACCAGAACTCGCTGGCTTCAATATTGTTCATGTCCATATTCGCCAACAGTAACCCTTGAACGGCGTTCTTATTTACCGGATCAACTTTTAGGGCTCTTTGATACATGGCAACCGATTCATCAAGCCGTCCACGGTTGCGAAGAATATCGCCAACTAAATTATAGGCTCCCGGGTAATAAGGATCATTACCAACAATTTGAGAAAATAAGTCCATCGCTTTGGCTTCCGAGCCTGCTTGATAGTAGCACCAGGCCACATTGTATGCGGCTACCGGCGATCTTGGATCCAGTTCGAAAGCCTGTTCAAACAATTGATGAGCACTGGCAATCTCACCTTGCTCGCGCCGTAACGTGCCATACCACATATAGGCCATTGCATAGTTAGGATTCAGCTCAATTGCCCGCTTAAATGCCAGCTCGGCCTTTTCGTTATCAGCACCGGTTAATAACAAACCTTTAGACGCGTAGGCTTCACCTAAATTCTCATTAAGACTAAGGGCTTTGTTAACGGCTGCTTGGGCAGCAGTCCTTGCCTGTAGTTCCGACATAGAGCCGTATAATGCGAGTAAAACATTTGAGTCGGCAATACCTACGTAGGCTCGGGCATAATTGGGATCTTCAGTGATCGCCTGGCGAAAATGAGTTAGGGCTTTTTTGATGGCCGGTACGGTACGGTGGGATAACTCTTTTTGGCCTTTGCCATATTCAACCATCGCATCTACGTTCTCGGTGCCAACGACAAAGGGTGAAGTTGCCGTATTACCCAGTAAGGTAATTTTCATTTTATCAACAACGGCCCTGGCAATGTCATCTTGTATTTGAAATATATCGCGATATTCTCGATCATAGGTTTCTGACCACAAATGCTCACCGGTGCTTACTTTTATCAGTTGCGCGGTAACACGAATTTTATTGGAGGTGTCATTTTTGCGAATACTGCCCTCTAAAATTGTATCAACATTTAACTCTTTTCCTATTTCAACAATCGATTTACTGGTAACGCCTTTATAGGTAAACGACGAGGTTCGTGCGGCTACTTGTAAATCAGGAATTTTCGCCAGCAAATTTAACAATTCTTCCACCATACCATCGGCAAAATATTCATCTTCAGGATCCGAGCTAAACGGCACGAAGGGTAAGATGGCAATGGATGTTTTGTTGTTAATTGCCGCCGATTTATTAATGCTCGGCGGTTGTGGAATAATTGCAGGGCTGGCGGCAGTTTCGTTAATGGTAACTTGGTTATCTACCATTAACTGGCTAGCAAGTGTCACTAAAACGGCTATCAGCAGAGCTCCTGCTACAGCAAACGTGGTGAGGATATTAACCTTTTTGGCGTTGTCGTCTGCAGCATTGTCCTGATCATCGGCGCGCACTATGCCATGAGCAGTAAAGTTAAATAACCAGGCAAAAATAAGGCTGACCGGAAAGCCGGCGATAAATATTTTCAACAACAAAGTCATCACACTATCGGGCAAGCCCAATGCCGGCACGGCTAAATCGGCGATTTGTATTAATGGCCAGGCCGATACCGCATAAATGGTTGCAACTTTAAATACTTGTCGTTGCTTTAATTGAGTGAAAATATTTTTCAATTACTTATTCCAAAAATAAACTGCAAATTACTTTTAAAGTAATCCTATAACTTTAAATAATAACATACCACCCTTAATATTTTTGAGTTAACCGACTGAATAACCATAACTTTAAAATATGACATTTACCTTGATGCAGAGGCAACGGAAAAGCCGAATGAACCATATAAGTTTAGTTAATTTAAACAACTAAAGTTCAGCCTTGCTAAAAATGCCATATACTAAACATATACATATAAATATAAGAAGCAGACTGAAGGGAAACTCAGCTTTGAAATTAACATTATCGGTAACTTTGTTTTTATGTTCTTTTCTGAGTGTCGCCAATGGCGTTTCAGTGTCTGTCGGCCAGTCGCCTCCCAGGTATTCCGGTTATGATTACAATGACGCAGTCAGGATTGCTTATGTTCTTCCCGTTTCGACCAGGATAGAGTTTTTAGAACAAAATCACATTACTGTCGATGTTGAATTTTCGTATATGCAATGGCGGGATAACAGTAAAAAATGGGGGTCGTATGATGACGATTGGTATGAAGATATTGAGGGCATTTCGATAACCCCCCTGTTCAAATATCAACTCGCTACGCTATCAAACAACCTGGATTTATACATCGCTGCCGGTATTGGCATCAGTTATCATAGAGGGATAAATTGGGGCTATCGAGAATTAGGCACGCGCTGGTTATTTGAAGACAAGCTTGAGTTTAGTTTACTGTATAAGCAAAGACATCAATTTTCGTTATCGTTAATCCATTATTCTAATGCGGATTTTGAGAAGAAAAACCAGGGCGCGAATGTTTATTCAATTGGTTATGGTTATCATTGGTAAGCCGTTTAATTTAATGCATTGGGCTATTTAAAGCTCGGTTAGTCCCCAAATAAAGGCAACCATCGCGGTAATACTAATTAACCCGGTATAAGCCATCCCCGTAACAACGTACTTAACCGAAGTCATAATATAGCCTTGCTGGTAAATACGCTTTTGCATGATGAACAAATAAATCGGTATCCACACCAGCAAACAAATCGCCACAACGTTTAAGCTTGTGTCTAACCACGGCAAGCCAGTTATTAGCTGATCTTGTACCATATCAATAATTTCAAGTAGTAGAATAGTGAAAAACACAAAACTGTGACTATGTAGGGCAACAGTTAAGTGCTCCATATAAAAGCGTTTGGAAAACAAATACATAATTTTCAGTAAGGCGGCAAATATGGGTAACAGGACAAACATTAATGGCGGTAATTTACTGATTATTTGCTCTAACAAGGGCCCGGTATCGCTTTGAAATGCTTTCGACGCTTTTTTCTCTAATTGACTGGCAAAATCGTTCACCATGGCATTTTGTGCTGCTGGCAAAAATGGCAATGACAAGGTGCCATCGCTACTACTGCCAAGAGTCAGCAAATTCACCTGCTCGCCATTTCTCACTTTGGCGAGTTTTTTGGTCAAATTGGCGTATTGTTTTTGCTGGCTTTCTGTTAACGGTTTCGCCGATTTAATTTGTCGAAATTCAAGGCCAATAAGTTCGCCTGCTATCGCCTTTCGTATTTTATTACTTTGCTCGCCAAGATCGGTTTGATAGTAATGAAATGTCTCTAACTGTTGCGTAACCAATTGCAGCGCTTCTGACTGACGTTGTTGTTCTTGATCTTCTGAGCTAAGCAACAAGTCCCGTTGTTGCTCTAATTCGCCAATGTGAGTCGTCACTTGGCTAAGCACGCTTTCATCATTGTTAATATTAATAAGGTTACCGTTTTCGCTGACGGCAAAAAATTCCAAGGTGATGAAAAAGATGATGCTGATAAATAAATAGAGCCTTAGTGGTGGCACATAATGCACTCTTCGGCCGAGAATATATTCATTGGTAAGAAAACCCGGACGGGTTAATAATGGCCAAATGGTACGGCTTGCCCGAGAGTCGAAACTAAAGATATCGTCGAGTAAATGCAACATCACTAACCAGAAATATTTTATCGTCGACTCTGAATCTTGGCCACATTGAGCACAATAAGGACCATTGAGCTGGGCTTTGCAATTGCGACAAATCGATTTATCTGCAGCCACTGCAGACGCGGCACTTAACTGCGTATCTTCTGTTTCCGTGTTCGCCATAAGGATAAAAATACCCGAGTAACCCCCGCAACCGTTCACCGTGACGAGAACATAAGTAGAGTAATTACAATTATCTATTCAAATTAATTGGTTATTATACCAATTTGCTTAAATATCTGCTCATTTTTAATCAAATTGGTATTACTATTGAACAAATAATAACTGATTCATACTTTTAAACAAAAAAATTTAAATATATGCACTATTGATGGTGGTTAAATGTTGATTCTCTGTTAAATTTAAGGGGTTAATAACAGCAAATTATAATAAATGACATCCATAATATTAGGAGAACGATAATGGCGTTTGAAGTTACCTTCGAATTAAAAGAATCAGATTTGGAGCATTTTCGTGGGGTTATGCGCAAAGCTCAAGATGGCGCAAAGTCATTAACTGAGCAAGTGATTTTAGCAAATGCTAAAAGCCTTATTGAAGATGTGAAAGGCAATGTTCCTACCTTCGTTAGTGAGCGAATTAAAAAATTAGAAACTTTAATCGCGATGATTGAAGACAGTGAATGGAAAATTCCCAGTGAAGAGCGCGCCGATGTATTAAGCGCTTTAGCCTACTTTAGTGATCCAGAAGATCTAGTGCCTGACGATATTCCGGTATTGGGCTTTTTAGATGATGCCATTATGATCGAATTAGTGGCTGAAGATTTAAAAGACAATATTGAGGCTTTTGATGAATTTTGTGCGTACCGATTACGCGAGCAAGGCAGAGCCGGTGATGAAACGATTACTCAAGATGATTGGTTAGATGCCAAACGCCGTGAGTTGCATTCACGGATGAGAAATCGTCGCTCTTCTCGCCGTCGTGGTGGTGGTTCATTCCGTTCGATATTTTAATCTGAGTCTTTACCCTTGAGAATACTGATTAAAAAGCCTTTATCTATTTGATAAAGGCTTTTTAATAACCGCTCAAAATAATCAAATTGCGATAAAAATTACTTCTTTTCCGCATTAAATTTCGCCCACGGATCGGCAGGTGAGCTTGATTGCGAGTTGTTATCCGGTCTTGAGCTTGAACGCTGAGGGCGAGCCGAGCGTGGTTTGGAACTGCCTCTGGAGTTGCCTCTAAAATTTGCCGCTCGTTCCGCTTTTCTTTCATTGAGAGTTTGCAATAGTTGCACAGTTAATTCCATCGGCTCGCCCGGAGTTTGATCCAGCGGGATCAAGCGTTGCCGCGGCGGTAAATCGTATTGGCTGTCACTCGGGCGGGGTAAGTGTTTAAACTTGTATAAATAAAACGCTTCCAGCTTTTCCTGCGCCCATTCGGTTTTTCGCAAAAACTTTAAGCTTGAGTCTATGCTAGGATTTTTTTGAAAACAGTTAATGTTGGTGGCTACGGCCAGTATTTCCCAACCATAATAGTCGACTAACTCATTGAGTAATATTTCTAATTTTAACCCATGCAAAGGGTTATTCTGTTGTTCTTCTACCGATATACTCATGATTTTTCCTGACAATGGTTAATACTATAGATTATAAATTCAGATAGCAGCTTTGAATAGGTTTATCGCCAACTAATCATAAATTTCTGCCAAACCATGGTGACTCAGAGCTGCTTTTTCCTTGAAACGGATACCACCACATTTGCAGCAATGAGGTATACCACATATAGGCTGAAGCGACCGTGTATCCCAGGCCAGAAATAATCGTTAACGAGTCAATACTGGCGCCATCATCAATTTTCGCCGACGGTAGCACCCCTTCATAGCTTTGAAAATTCGGAATTTGTGGTTGTCATTGGCATCAGCACAGTCGCTAATATCAGATCAGTGACAAGCGGCATATTATTGGTTAACCTAAGCTTAGGACTAAAACTAAAGAATGGAAATCTAAATGGATCTAGTTAAATTACTCAGTGCGGTAGTATTAATGTTATTGCTGGCAAGTTGTGGCAGCGACGAAAAAGATGATTATTCGGTGATAGAGCTAGAAGCTCCTAGTGCATCAACAAAAGGGTTTCGTCAAGCAACTGATGCGGAAGAAACCTTAACCAATCTTCGCAACAGCATGCTCTACTCGGCCAATCGCTATTATTTTAATGGCCCAGCACCGAGTTCAGCAACAGCAGAAAGCGCAGGGACGGATGCCAGTGGTGGCGGTCCCGGCTTTTCAACAACCAACACCATAGAAGCCGGCATCGACGAAGCTGACCGGGTCAAATATGATGGTGAACAGCTATATATTTTAGCCAATCAAAACTTTGGCAATATTGGCGTTGGTGGTGTTGGAGGCGTTGGTGGTGTTGGAGGCGTTGTTGCTGCTGCAACAATAACCACAGAGCCAGTAGACGATACTCCCTGGTACTCGCAAAATTCTTACATTCGCATCATGCAGACCAATGAAGACAATCAATCTACTGAAATCAGTCGTATTGAATCTTCCGACGACTATGAATTTCATTCTATGTATTTGCATGATCAGCAATTGACTGTTTTTGCCAGTGAGTACAATTATAATGAGGCCGCGGATGATTGGGGGATTGCCGACTATCAATCCCGACAAAGTGTGCATATTCTTGCCTTTGATACCAGCGTACCAGCGACGCCAACGCTGACCAAAGAAATTGAAATTGAAGGGTATTTGTTACAAAGCCGTCGTATCGATAATAAATTGTATGTGGTCAGTTCATATCGGCCCAACCGACCAGAATTAGCGTTCCCATCGCCCAAATCAAAGCAACAATATAAGGCCGATGACGAACAAGTTGCGGCGTTATCCGCACAACATTTATTGCCGATGATACGTTTCGATCAACAAGATGCACAATTACTGAGTTTGCCGGAAAATTGCTATATCGCCGCGGACAATAACAGTAACTCAGTGCATCGTAATATCATCAATATCAGTGTTTTTGATTTAACCAATCCAGAGCAATACAGCTCCACTTGCATTAACAGTACACACCATGATTTTTACATGTCGAAAAGCGCCATTTATCTTACCTCTACTATTTGGCAAGATGATTCTCAAGAGCGCAATACGGTTATCCAGCAAATGCAACTTAGCGAACAAGGAGTCGATTACCGGGCAACCGGCATAGTACCTGGTCACTTACGCCGAGGAGCAAAGTTTAGGCTCAATGAAAACAATGACTTATTACGTATTATCACCAGCATGAACACAGAAGATGCAAGTGACAGGCTAGATCATCAATTATTTGTATTGCAAACCAATGATAACAATCAGCAACTAGAGGCCATTGGCCAGTTGCCCAATGCAAACCGACCTCAAAAAATAGGCAAAGATAATGAAGATATTTTTGCCGTCCGATTTTTTCAAGACCGGGTGTATGTCGTCACTTTTGAGCGTACCGACCCGCTTTATGTTATTGACTTAACCACCGCTGACGATCCGCTCATTGCCGGTGAATTGGAGCTCCCTGGCTTCTCGACCTACCTGCATCCCCTTGGCGAACATCACTTATTTGGCATTGGTCAGGAAGGTGATGGCAATGACGGCGTTAAATTGGGCTTGTTTGATATTTCTCAACTCGATCAGCCCAGACAATTGGCAACGACAGTGATCGGCGATCGTTACAGCCAAAGCCAGGCCCTTTATGAACACCGTGCCATTTCCATTTTAACCACTGCAAGCAATCACTACCGCTTAGCGTTTCCCGTGACAGTACGTGTTATGGATGAAAACCTTGATAGTAGCCGTTGGGATCATACCGGTTTATATCTATTTGATATTGACTTGGACAATACCCAACAGCCACTGAGCAGTACCGGGGTGATCAAGGCCGAGCAAAGCAACCAGGAACGCAACTATCCTTACTATTACGCCAATGGTCGCAGCGTGATCGATGGCAATAATGTTCATTACATTCATGGTCCATTTGTTTTTTCTGCACGATGGCAAAGCCCGGAACTGGTCATTGGCCCGCAATAAATGGCTAAATGCAAAAACAGGCATATATACAGTTATCCAAAAAGATAACTGTATAAAATAACAGTGGTAGTGTAGTATTCATTTCAAAGTACAAAATACTAGCGAGTGTATTCGTTGAAACTATACATTGCCGAAAAGCCAAGCCTTGGCAGAGCCATTGCCGCAGCATTGCCTAAACCTCATAAAAAACAGCAAGGCTTTATTGAGGTCGGTAATGGTGATGTGGTTAGTTGGTGTATCGGCCATATTTTAGAGCAAGCCGATCCTGATGCCTACGATGACAAATACAAAAAATGGCAAATGGCACACTTGCCGATCATTCCTGAGCAGTGGCAATTAAAGCCAAAAGCCAATACTCGCGCACAACTGACGGTGTTACGCAAACTGGTGAAACAATGTGATGACATTGTGCATGCCGGCGATCCTGACCGCGAAGGCCAGTTACTCATTGATGAAGTGATTGATTATTTAAACGTCAGTAACACTAAAAAGAGTAACATTAAACGTTTACTAATTAGCGATTTAAACATTGCCGCGGTGAAACGTGCGTTAAACTCATTACAACCGAATAGCCAATTTATGCCACTGTCTGTTTCAGCCCTGGCTCGCTCACGTGCTGATTGGTTATATGGCATCAATCTTACCCGTGCTTATACATTGCAAGGGCAGAAATCTGGCTATAACGGCGTATTGTCGGTTGGTCGCGTGCAAACACCAATACTTGGCCTGGTGGTCGAGAGAGACCAGGCGATTGACTGCTTTGTCAGTAAACCATTTTATGAAGTATTGGCTCATATAGAAACCCGAGAAAATGAAGCTTTTACTGCAAAATGGCAACCAAGTCAGGCCTGTGCACCTTACATGGATGATGAAAAACGAATTTTAGTAAAGGGGCTTGCCGAAAATGTTGTTGCCCGGATAACCAATCAAGATGCTGTTGTTAGTTATGTGTCGGTTGAACAAAAACAACAACATGCGCCGTTACCGTATAACTTGTCGACGTTGCAAATTGAAGCGGCAAGAGCGTTTTCAATGAATGCTAAGCTGGTGCTCGATGTTTGCCAGGCCTTATATGAAAAGCATAAATTAATCACTTACCCACGCTCTGATTGTCGTTATTTACCGGCGGAACATTTTAAGCAAGCGCCAGCTATCACTAAAATGCTGGCCAGTTCAGCATTAGAATTTAGTCAATATGCCCAAGGCGCCAATCTTGGGATTAAATCTAAGGCCTTCAATGATGCAAAAGTGAGTGCCCATCATGCCATTATTCCCAGCGAAAAATCGGCCAATAACATTAATCTGAATGCCTTTGAAAAAAATATTTACGCGCTTATTGTGCGCCAATATCTTGCTCAGTTTTATCCAGCATATGGGTATCAACAAACCAAAATAACATTAACCATTGCCGGCGGAGAATTTAAGGTTAACGGCAAAGTTCCTCAACAAATTGGCTGGAAAGCAATATTTAAACAACATGCCGCTGACACTAAAAAAACAGCTGCAGCAGATGAGCACCAACGTTTGCCGAAATTAACCAAAGGCGATGTATTGCATTGTAAGCAAGGCCAGCTGTTAGAAAAAAACACACAACCGCCGCAAAGTTTTACCGATGCCAGTTTGCTGACGGCAATGACAGGTATTGCTCGTTATGTGAGTGATGGCGAGATTAAAAAAATCCTCAAAGATACCGATGGTTTAGGCACCGAAGCCACCCGCGCAGGAATTATTGAGTTATTATTTAAACGTGGATTTTTGCAGCGTATTGGCAAACAAATTAAAGCTACTGAGGTAGGGAAAGCGTTAATTAATGCCTTGCCAGGCATGGCAACAAAGCCAGATATGACGGCACAATGGGAAGCAACATTGAATGCCATTTGTGAGCAAACAGTCAATTACCAAAGTTTTATGGTGCCCTTACATGAGACTATTCACACTATGATCAATGGTGCTAGTCAGCAGTCATTTGCCAATTTACCACCTGTAAAATTTAAGCCCAAAAGAAAAGGTAAGTTTAAGCGCGCTAAAAAAACAACGAAAAAAGCGTCATAACATTATTGCTGATAAACGTCAGGTTGCCATATTTGCATTAATATTTCTGGATTTTCTACCGGCTTAAAGCCGTACTGAGCGTATAAGCTATGGGCATCTCTGGTGGCTGGTGGAAAGAAATGCATAAATGAGCTCAAAATCGAAGTCATGTTGATTGTTACTTATGGTATAACCCTGCACGTTTCACTCCGCGATAACTACTCCGCGATAATTTCTCCTGCATTATTCTACCTACGTACCTCCTGGACTAGTGCGTTATTCTACTACATACCATTATCCATGTATTAATGCTCTAACTGCTCCGGCGCTGACTGTTCTTGCTCTAGTTGCTCTTGCTCTAGCTTGGCTCGCTCCGCTTTCGAAATGTATTTCGGCTTATTTTTTGGATTCTTTTTGGCATTAGCTCGTTTCAATTGCGCTTTCAGCGTTGATTTCACTTTCTTTTTTCGATTCATAACAAACCTTAGTTAACTACTCTTAAACAAATGCGTTGACGATATACTGATAGCAATTTTATCAGTTTTACGGTTGGTGAACTACCCGGCGACTAAAGATCACTGCGTTTTCTCGATGGCATTCGATAAATAAGCGGCAAGTAGGTCAATAGAGCGATAAAAATCAGCTTTTAATCGCAATGTTATACCAATGAGTATATGGATGTGATTAATTGTTGAAGTGAGTTTGTGCATATTCCACTCGTGCAGCAATACTAGCGCCGCGCCTATGATTTAACGCCTCTATCTGCTTTAATCTAGGTAGCATGCCCATGCCGTTAGCAATTTGAATGGCCAAACCTGGGCGAGCATTAAGCTCTAGCACTAGCGGCCCTTTTTGCTTATCTAAAACAATATCGGCACCTAAGTACTTTAATCCAGACATTTCATAGCAACCGGCCGCTAACGTCAGTAAACGTTGCCAGTTGTTAATTTCGACCTCGGTTAAGCTCTTGCCCGTATCCGGGTGAATTTCAATAGGACAGTCGTATTGCACCGCTCGCTTTGCCTTCCCCGTCGCGATATCTATGCCTACGCCCACGGCCCCTTGATGCAAGTTGGCTTTGCCATCACTGGCATGGGTGGCCAGACGCAGCATAGCCATCATCGGGTAGCCCTGAAATACAATTAAACGTATGTCAGGAACACCTTCATGGCTAAGGCCTTCAAAGATTGGATCGAACTCAATCAAGGCTTCAATCACGGCGACATCGGCGGCGCCACCTAAACTGAACAAACCGGCCAGGATATTGGAAATATGGCGGATCACTTCATCATGAGAAACGTATTCACCACTGGCTTTTTTATAGCCATTGTCATCGGTTTGTAAAATTACCAATATGCCTTTACCACCGCTACCTTTCGCGGGTTTAATGCAAAAGCCATTATGCTGGTTTAAAATATCAAACACTTGCTTAACGTCATGCTGATAGCGCACGATACCAATTAAATCTGGCACCGCAACATTATGTTCTAACGCCAAATTTTTGGTTTTTAATTTGTCATCAACATTTGGGTATAGTGAACGATCATTATACCGGCCGATGTAAGAAAAGTTCCGTTGATTCATCCCCATAATGCCGCGCTCGCGCAGTTTAAACGGGTTGGCAAAATTAAACATGTTACCCCCTAATCTTCGGCCATAGGTTTGAAACGACGTAATTCTAACAGACGATAACCGGTGTATTGGCCCATTAATAATACCGCCGCCATGATTAATAAATGCACACCTAAAAAGTTAAATGCCCAATGGCGAATTAACGGATTGTCCATCATCAAATACGCGATTACCGCCACAATCAAGCTACCACTTCCTTGGATCAGCACCTCTTTGCCGCCTTCTTCTTCCCACAATATTGACATCCGCTCAATGGTCCAGGCCATGATGATCATCGGGAAAAAGGTGATGGATAATACTTCGGTTAACCCCATTCTAAAGGCGATAACAGTAAATAAAACAATGATGCCGATCACTAAAATCACCACCGCCGATATTCGCGATACTAGCAATAGATTAAGATGTGACAGATATGAGCGAATAATTAAACCGGCCGACACTATCACTAAAAAACCGACGACACCGGTGACTAATTCGGTTTGAATAAAGGACGTGGCAATTAATATCGGCATAAACGTACCGCTGCATTTAAGGCCAATAATCACTCGCAATAATACGACAACTAAGGCGCCAATGGGCAATAACAAAATACCTTTAAATAAGTTTTGTTCTTCAATGGGTAAATGATAAAGCCCAAAATCGAAGACGTCGCCTTTGGTCGCTGAGCTGTTTGCCTCGCGCAAGGCACTCTGAGTGCTATGGCTGATAGAAAATGAAACCTTCGAGTTTTTACCCCCGGTTACATCAAGTAAAGAAGGGGTATCTTGCTGCCAAACCAATATCGGTAACTCTTTGCTGAATTTACCCGCTTCCACGTCAAACATTTGCCATTGGTTATTCACATAAACTTTTAATAACGGGATCAGCTGTTGATTACGACGGCTGTCTTCTAATACCAGACCACGTACCATCATGGCCGGCACTTTCGCCATGGTCATTAACTGCACAAAAATTTCAGTTTTTGAATATTTCGATAACAGCAGCGCAACATTCTGATTGTCAGAATTTAGTAAATTGAGTACTTGTAAAATCAAGAATTTTCGATTGCCTGATTTATCATAAGCTTCATTTAACAACTCCTGGGCCGAGCGTTGATGAGGTTTACTTAGCATTTCAGCTTCTGGCAACTCTTTTGCTATCGGCTCATCGACTGGATTTAGTGCCAGTTTATAGCTGGCCTGATAGTATAACGTTTGTTTACCTTTTACCTGACGTTTACTCCACACCACTTCTGAATTTTGTTCATCCCTTATTACATGTACACCGTAGGCTGGTGAGGCAGTAAACTCATCGACCAGGTCAAAGTTGGGATCCTTTGGCAAAGTAAACTTGGCATTTACCGGGGCATCTTTACCAATAAACTCAATTTCTGCTTCAATTTGCCATATATCAATTTGTTCACCAGCGGTAAGTGGTACGCCCATTTCAGCGTGTCGGTAATAGATGCTGCTTAACCCGGCAAAGACTAATGCGGTAACTAAAATGAAAAAAGGCACACGAGAGTTCAAAATTATTTCCTACTTAATAAATGTTCACTGCTTACATCAACCACCGCGATATCTCTTAAAAATTCTCTGCCGATCAGAACTTGATATTGCAGGTGATCTCTGTTTGCCAGACTAAACTCAGAAGTATAAGACTTACCGCCGAGCGCAAATTTTAACTTAACCACCGGGCGACGATTGGTTTCGGTACTGGTTTGTTGAATAATGCGAATAATACGATAGACCGGATACTCGTAAGTTTTAGCGTCTGCACTGTTAGTTAAATTAAATCGGAGCCAGTCTTTACCATCACGCTCAAATCGAGTCTCGTTATAAACGCCGATGGAGGAGGTCACTGCGCCAGTATCAATACGAGCATCAAAACTTAACTTTTCTTTATTCAAAAATACCGTTTCGACGCTGCCAAGCAATAACTTATTCGTGTAAATATTGGTTTTTTTATCTTTAATTGAACAGCGCTCAACGTAAACAACTTCTGGTTCCGTAGCGTCAACGTTGACGCTAGCTTGCTGCTGAGTAATTTCAACGGCCAGTTGCTTGGCCAACTCTTGGTTATCTTGTTGGCAATGTAAGGAAATTTGCTCGGTAATTGATTTTTCGAGATTGACGATATTGCTGTTAACTTGTGCTAATTTTTCACTGTTTTGCTCAACCTTCTCAGAAGTGGCAACACAACCAGTCAAAACAATCAAAGAAGCTGTTAACATTATGTTTTTGAACATACTAGATACTTAAGGAATTTTTTAGAGATAGTTATAATTGTATGCCATATTGGCAAAAATGTGCTTTTAATTAGTGTAATAATATGTACGATATAAGTATTTATTTTACCAAGAATTAGTTCATCATGTCTCTTGAGAATGCACCGCAGCACGTAAAGTTAGCCGTTGATCTGATTCAACTGCTCGAAGAAAGTGAGTTAGACACCGAAACGGTGCTTAAAGCATTAGCCATAGTAAGCCAGGATTTTAACCGCAAACTGGCTAACTCTTCCGCTGAACAAAGTTAATTTTCCAGCAAAATCAGATAGTTTTACTATAATCATTAATACTTCAAAGAAGATATATAAGTTAATAAGAAAAGCAATTGCTCATTTATCGTAAACCAAAATTCAGTATCTTTGCCGGCATATTGTCACTAAATGCCGGTTTGACTATGCCTGTCACCATGGCGGAAGAGCCATTGGTGTATCAGTACAATTCTAAAACGGGAATTCCATCATTTACCGACATTGAGCCGCAAGGGGTGCGCTATAAATTAGTCGAATTTGGCTGTTATGCTTGTAATCTTAGCTCCATGGTTAACTGGCATAACACCCCGCTAAACACTGCTGCCTATAAAGACACTATTGAACAAACTGCATTTTTACACAATGTGGATCCGGCCTTGATCCGGGCAATTATTCATGCCGAATCGCACTTTAAAGAACAGGCTATTTCGAAAGTGGGGGCGCAAGGCTTAATGCAATTAATGCCGGCGACGGCAATCGAACTGGGAGTGAAAGATTCACTTAACGCCAAAGATAATATTAATGGCGGGGTGAAGCACTTAGCCAAACTGATGAAGAAATATCGCGGCAACATTAAATTAGTCGCTGCCGCTTACAATGCCGGCGAAGGGGCGGTGAAAAAATTTGGCGGCATCCCGCCATACTCTGAAACTGTGGTCTACGTTGAGCGGGTAAGAATTTTGCATTCACGCTATCGCCAACAAAGCTAACCACTTACCCTTTATACCACCTTGCTACTTTTGCCTTTCTAACTTTCTAACTTTCTAACTTGCTTCCTTACTACCTTTAATCCTGCCTTAACGACATAAAATACTCAAAAGCTTGCCTATTTTGACGTTTTTGCGAAAACGACAAGCCTAATTCCACTAATTGCTGATTTTGCGGATAGCGTTTTACGTAGTCCGTTAATAACAAAATTGCTTTATCAGTTTCGCCATTACCGTCGAGTGCCAAGGTATAAATATAAGGGTATTGCGGGTCTTGTGGTGCTAAAACCATCGCTTTTTTGAACAATTCAATCGCTTTTGGTAATTTTTTCTGACGGACAAAATGCAAGCCATAGGCATAATGCAGTAATGCCGAAGTAGGTACCTGATTAATGCCTTTGTTTAATACCGAGGCCACTTGATTATCTTTGCCCTGGCTACGATAGAGCTCGGCCAAATTGGAATAGACGGCATCAAAATACGGCTCAACTTCGATCGCTTGTTTATAGGCTTGCTCTGTGCTTTTGAGATCGTTTTTCGCCATTGCCATCGATGCCAGATTTAACCGTCCTTCACCACGCCAACTGCTTAGCTGGTTTGCCAGGGTTAATTCTTTAAATGCCTGGTCAAAGCTTGCAACCACGGCCTCAGGAATGTAGACATCGGCTAATGCTCTGGCTGCGGCGACTCGAATGGCTTTCAAGCTGTCATCGAGCAAAGGTGCCAATAACTCGGCGCGAAACCCGGGGTGAACTAATACTCCGACATTGGCACTGGCTAACCGCAGCAATTCTTCTTTATGCGTTACGTAAGGTTTTAATAACGGCGCGCTCAGTTGCTCAGTGCTTTGTCCTAACATTTGCAAGGCAGTCGCTCTTGACATGATATCTAGGTTTTCATCGGCAATTATGGCCAGGTGTTGTTCAATCGTGATCGGCAGGCCATTTTTTATTGTCCAAAAATGTTGTCTGCTGACGCTGTCAGCTCTGGGTTTTACCTGCCAATTTTTCAACATCGCAACGGCCCAGTCATTATCTTTTTGCTGATGACAACTGGTACAGGCATTTGGACTGGCAAATTTTTTCGATAAATCGGGACGCGGAATTTTAAAGCTGTGATCACGACGGTCATCAACCCCCATATAACGATTTTCGGTCATATGACAATTCACGCATTGTGCACCGTCACTATTGGCTTGATGATTATGATGTTCTGGTTTATCAAACACTTCACTGGCATGACATTGCAAACATAAACCGTTGCCAGCAATTTTGATTTTCATTGTGTGCTGATCATGGCAATCAATACAGTTTACGCCGTTGGCATACATCTTACTTTGTAAGAATGAACCGTAAACGTACACTTCTTCTTTGATTTGACCATCGACATGATAATTAGGGGATTGAATAAACTGTGGCGAAAACTGGTCTAAAAATGCTTTCTTCGGGTCGATACCATCGGTTAATGGTGCACGCAGAGCATGGCAGGCAAAACATTGCTCCATAAAGCTGTTATCACGCTTTTCGCCCTGCCACTTTGCCGTGTTTTGACCGGCTTTTCGATGCCATGCCCCTTGCTTTGTAGCTACTGTAGGCGATTGCTTGTTTTGCTGTTGGGATAAGTGTGACTCTGACATGGCGCCATGACAAGATAAACAGCCCACATTGATGTTGGTGAAGGTGGAAGAGAATTGGTTTTTATCGAGATCGTAGTTACGTTTTAAGCCATCCGAATGACAATCGGCACACATGCCATTCCAGTTTTGCAGCGGCTGGCGCCAATGCAACCTATCGGCGGGCTTTATTTCTTCATCTTGATAATTATGATACCAACGTTGCCCGCCTTCATCCTTCACTCTTGAATCCCAGGCGAATGGTAGTACTTGATATCCACCTTGTTTGGTTTCCACTAAATACTGCTGCAACGGATAATGACCAAAGGTATAGTCAACCGTATAGGTATCAATGCTCTTGCCATAAGAAATATCCACTTTGAACTGTTTACTTTGGCGATAAAACTTGGCTTTTTGCCCATAGTGCTCAGCAACTTCTTCAGTAAACGGCGCTAATACACTATTCTTATCTGCTATTGCCATCGACTTGGCATGATCCGATTGCTGCCAGCCACTCACCTGTTCTTGATGACAAGCAACGCATTGTTGCTCAGTTTGAGCGAATACAATCGATGAAATGAAGGTACTCGTTAATATCGCGATGGGAACAATAATTTTTGAAAATAAATGCATGCTTGGCCTTGCTTGTTTAAGTTGTCTGTTTTAGTTGTTTGTTATAAATAGTCTACAACAGTGTAAAGAATTAAATAATGATGTAAACCATAAGAGTAAAAACCAATTTAAATTAATATCAAGCACTCATTATCCGAATTCAAATTAAATTAGTGAGTTACTCTTATGGCAGTCCTGGAGATTGAGCTGGAACATTAGCCCAGTAATGTTTGCTGGTAAGCTTTATGCTGTGGAAATATCTTGGCAATTTGACTATCAGATAGTTGCCAATGTTGCTGCAACACCGCCCCCATCCATGAAAACGTATTGCTGGTAGGCATTAAATCCCGGCCGTTAAATAATTGTTCATTTTTTAACCCAGGCCACTGCCCTAATACTTGGCCACCTTTAATGGCACCACCGGCGATAAACATCGCACTGCCAGTACCGTGATCGGTGCCAACGGTACCATTTTCTCTTGCCGTTCGGCCAAATTCAGTGGCAACCATCACTACCGTATTTTGCCAGTAATCCCCTAATTCATCTTTTAATGCGGCAAGTCCTTTATCTAAATCACTGAGTTGTCTGGTTAGGCGCAACTCTTGGTTATTATGGGTATCCCAGCCGTTCTAAATGAACGTTCATTGTTTAAATAAATTAACATCGCCGGATGTTTACTTACCGCCAGTAACATATCTTCAAAACGGTTAAATAAATTCCCGGCAATGGCTTCTCGCTCAAGCGTGGCGGCGATCACTGTCATTACCTGGCCGTTAGCCGAAACGTTAAAATGATTTGAGAAAAAGTCGAGCAAACGCCAGGCTAAACTGTTATCGCTATTGATACTTTGTGCAAAGGCATCGGTTGCCAGTTGTCGGTAGGTTGTTTGAATAAAATGCCTGCGTTTTTTATTGTCCTTTTTGCCTTTCTCTGCACTGACGTTGTTTTTTTATTTTGCTTTTTAATCGTTTGATAGTCACTAAGCTGCTGAAATAATTGGTCTGAGGTAGGTAACTCCTGAGTAAACCTTACTGGCGTTAATTGCGCAGTTAACCATTTTTGCGGATCTTTTTCGGCCTGGTAAAGATCGTCAGGTTTAGCGCCTAAACCAAAACGGTTAGCAGCAATCACGGCGCTGGTTTTATTTGATACATTACTCATAAAGCTTACCTTTACTGTTGTATACCCTAACAATTATTTACAGAGCTCTAGTGCTTTTACATAACTTTACACATAAAGCCTTCCCGTCCCTATACTTAAAGAATATCATCGATGAGTAATTTTTATGGACAATTGAGAGTAGGTGAATATGTTTAAAACAAAACGTGTTATTTTTTTTGCCGTTGCACTGTTATCCGCTTGTGCTGCCACAGAGCAAGCGAAAGAAGAAAAGACGCCAGATATTAGACAAGGTGAAGCGGTTAATCAAATCTGCTTTAACCGCAATATGGATGGTTGGCGCCCACTTGAGGATGATAATAAAGCGCTCATTGTTTTTGACCGCCGCCGTCAGGCCTATAAATTAGACCTAATTGGTACTTGCGACCCGCAATGGGCGATGATGCGAATTGCCACGATAAGTCGTGGCAGTTCTAGCTGTTTATCACGTGGTGACAAAGTGATCACCGATGCCGATATGTCTCGTCATGACAGTTGTACCATTATGAAAATTTACAAATGGCACCCTGAAAAGTTAAATGATGAAGGTACTCAGAAAACAGCCGCAACAGGTGAGGAAGACAGCAAAAGGGATGGCCGATAGAATCAAAAACGGTTGCATGTAAGAGCGAAACGCGATCGCCATCAGCATATAAGAAACGAGTAACGCTGAACTTCCTGACCAAAATACGCTTGTTTTAGCTGTTTAACTCGTTGCTGACTGATTAGCAGCTGCTGGTTATCGCTTAGTGCCGTTTGTTGATTAAAATAGAGATGCAAGATTTCCTGAGTAAGGTAAAACATCGGATTGCTCACTTTAACCAGGTTTTAATAATGTAAGCAGCGCCGCAATGTAAAGATCAAGTAAATTCCAGGGTAAATATGATACTTAAAAGCATAAAAATTCAAAACCATACAGAGCGTATCTATAACCACATTTTGTAAAAGTGGATAAAATTACTTACAGTGATCGCGGTTATTAATTACATTTCGACAAGACATCACTGGCGAACCTTGCTAGCATCAGATTGCTTCACGCTTTCATCAGCTGAAAAAACAAGAATAAAATCAGATAAAACTATAATAAAATTAGATAAATTGAATTAAAAACAGGATCCCATATGAGTGCACCTCGCGAGCTTTTTAGCTCTAAACTAGGATTTATATTGGCTGCGGCAGGCTCTGCCGTGGGTATTGGTAATATTGTCGGCTTTCCGGTAAATGCGGCCAAAAACGGTGGCGGCGCCTTTTTGTTAATGTACGCCATTTTTATCATCGCCATCTGTTTGCCGGTAATGATGGCAGAAATGGCCGTTGGCCGTAAAACCGCAAAAAACCCGGTAGGGGCCTATAGCGCGTTAGCTGGTGAGAATTCAAAATGGCGGCTAGCGGGTTTACTCGGCATTATTACGCCGTTCATGATAGCGGTATTTTATACGGTCTTGACCATCTGGATCTTTATTTACCTGATCATGACCTTAGGTGGTCAGCTCGATTACTTGGCCAGTAACGCCGGTTTTGGTGAAATCATTAATAATCCATATTACTTATTTACCGCGATGATAGCCGTGGGTGCAGTAGTAGGCGTTATTCTCAGTTTCGGGGTAAAGGATGGCATTGAACGAGCGGCCAAAATAATGATGCCGGCGTTATTTGTGATGCTGATTCTCTTGGTTATTTTTGTATTAACGCTCGATAATGCGATGGCCGGCGTGCAATTTTATCTGGTACCGGATTTAAACAAAATTACGCCGGCGGTGATCTCTGGCGCAATGTCACAAGCATTTTTCTCATTATCATTGGGTATGGGCATCTTAGTCACTTACGGCTCCTACATTTCAAAAGAAACCGATATTGAAGGCTCAGCAAAACTCGTTGCCATTACCGATACTGCGGTTGCCTTTATTGCCGGCTTAATGGTATTGCCTGCCATTTTCTCTTTCAATCCGGAGGTTAATCCGGACGATTTGAGTGACAGTTCAGTGTCGATGATTTTTGTGTTTTTACCGAAAATTTTCTTAGCCTTGCAAGCAACCGTGGGTTACTTCCTGGCCAGTGCTATTGCCGCAATTTTCTTTTTGTTGGTATTTTTTGCCGCAATTACCTCCTTAGTTTCGATCATGGAAGTGCCGATTTCATATCTGATTGATGAGAAAAAGTTAACTCGTAAAAAAGCGCTGAGAACCATGTTTATCTCGGGTGGTTTAATTGCCGTATTAGCAACATTGTCATTTGGCATGGTGGAGTTTTTAACCAAATTCACTACTTACGGTGGTGGCCAGGACAAGTCATTATTCGATGTCATTTACGACATGTTCTACGACACCATTTTGCCGTTGAACGGGTTATTGATTTGTTTATTCGTTAGCTATCGCTGGAAAAAGCATAACTTAAATGCTGAACTTAGCGAAGGCAGCTCCAGCTTTGGTAATTCCATTCTGGCCAAATACGTGGACTTTTCTTTAGGCACCTTCATACCGTTTATTCTGGCGGCAATTCTGTTCAATACCGTAGCTAAAATTTATTTTGGTTACGATGTGTTTAGTTAATTTATAGGGTTGCGACAAACCATCGATTTGCATTTTCAAGCCCGGTACACACCGGGCCACGGGCTGCGGGCTAAAAGCTACGGGCAGCCGGTGCGAGGTACGAGATACAGGGTACAAGGTACAAGCAGCCACAGCGAGCGAATAGATCGTTTAGATTTTACAGATAAGCTGCGGGCATCGAGCTACTGGCTTCGGGCAACTCGCTTGAGCGATAAGTGAAGTTACTTTTTGAACATAGAGTTTCAAATTAGGTTCGGTTATATTTGCAAGCGAATAGCATCAACTTGACCGCCTGTACCTTGTACCTTTACCTTATCCCTATTATTTACACTTTAATCCCAGACCGTATTAGTCTACACTCCGCCCTATTACACCTCTTACTTGCAACGATATGATCAGCCACATTAATTTTAGCGATATTTCGGTAACCGAATGCCAAAGACTCTTTCATGGCCGTGGTCATGCTTATCCTGGTTTTGAACACGTCAATGTCGACTGGCTACCACCGGTGGCTTTAATTACTCTTTACAAGGAAGAAAGTGAGCCGTGGTTAGAAGTTTGCGCCGAGCAGCTGCTTGAGAATATTGACGGTTGTAAAACAGTGAAAGTGCAGTTTCGATGCCGGGCTAAAGCGCCTTATCAACTGTTGGCTGGCGCTGACGTTAGCGATTTAGTAGCCATTGAGCACGGTTTAAAATATCAGTTACAGCTTGCCCACGCGCAGAATAACGGTATTTTTCTCGATATGAAAAATGGCCGAAAATGGGTGCAAGAACATAGTCAGAATAAAAATGTATTAAACCTGTTTGCCTATACCTGCGCATTTTCAGTGGCTGCTATTGCCGGTAATGCGAACAAAGTGGTAAATGTGGATATCAGCAAATCTCCCTTAGCCAAGGGCCGGGACAATCACCGGCTGAATCAGCACGATTTAACTAAAGTAAAATTTGAAGGGGTCGATATCTTTAAATCTTACGGTCGTTTAAAAAAACATGGCCCTTATGATTTATTGATTTCAGATCCACCATCATTTCAAAAAGGCAGTGTTGATATTAAACGCGACTACCCCAAAATTATTCGCCGTTTACCGCAACTAATGAATGATAAAGGATTGGTGATGTTATGTTTAAATTCGCCCGATTTAGACGAAAATTTTCTCATTGATATGGTTGCCAAAGAATGTCCACAATGTGAATTAATGGAACGTCTGCAACCGCCGAATGTGTTTAAAGAAGCGATGACAGGTAAAGGCTTAAAAGTACTGATTTTTGAATATCAGCAATAAGCTTTATCGAGCGACCTAAAAATCGAACCCCTAAAGCGGCGTTAAACGACCACGCGAACAGCCAAAACAATAAGCACCACCCCGGTGACTTTATCTATGATGCTGCTTTTGGCTTTCAACCGTTCCAGCACCGGGCCTCGGGATAAACCAAAGGCGACCAAACAATACCAAATGGTATCAATGCCACCTACGGTCAGTACCATGATCAACTTTTGCTCAAAACTGGCGTTGACATCGACAAACTGACTAAACAAGGCTAAGAAAAATATCGCCAGTTTCGGGTTTAAAAAAGCAATTAAAAAGCCATCACGCCAAGCGTTCACTTGCTCATTTGGTTCACCGTATGTATCGGCTACATCTAGTTTACTGCCTTTACTGCTGAGCGCCTTAAAGGCCAAATACAATAAAAACGCGGCGCCGCCATATTGGATAGCTTGAAAAATTAATGGCGACTGGATAAGGACAAGAGCAATACCGGTAACCACAATAGCGGCATATAGTGCTACGCCCATGCCATGACTAATTGCAGTTGCCAGACCCGAGTTTTTGCCACCCAGCATAGTATTGCGTACTACCAAAGCTAATGACGGTCCTGGCGACAACGCCCCTAACATGCAAATAACCACCAAAGATAACCACAATTGCAATTCCATAAACTCTCAACCACTCAAATAATTCTCGAGGAGTATATACCATATAATATTGCCTTCGTGTTATAAAGAATTGCGTATTCGCATAAAAGTGGCAAATCGAGGTTTACCGCCACGAGTGAAGCCCCAATATTTATAGCTGATGACAGTGCCGATTGCGGGTGGATTTCGTCTTTGGTTATCGCTAAAGCCGCTACCAATTTTAAACACGGTTCCTTTCGGTGTTTGTACGATAAGTGCACCTAACAGGCCTGAATATTTGCCTTTCCCCGGAGTATGGCCAATCACCTTAGCTTCACTGTCGGCAAAGGCCTTCAATTTTAATAAATTATCCGTTCTGCCGGGATGGTAATAGGCACTTTGTTTATGCAGCATTAATCCTTCGCCACCAAGTTTAATCACTTTCGTTAATACATTTTCAAGCGTATCCGTTGAGCTTAATTTTATTTGTTCTATCATCTTTAAATACGGCGAATCATTATCGGCAACAAGCTGTTGCATTGCCGTTACCCGCTCAGCAAACGTGCCTTGATGAGCAGGTAAATCAAAAATCATATAACGTACATTTTGCCAACCTTGATGTGCGCTATTCCGGGAGATAACACTTAACGTTTCAGAAAACTTTCCACGTGCAATCCAGAGTTCACCATCGAGTGCAATCGTGGGAAATTGCTCAGTAAACCATTTTGGTGCAGAAAGTTTATTTCCGGCTCTCGATAGCAATTGTCCGCCATCCCAATAACCGCGGACACCATCGAGTTTTTCACTGACGTAGTAATCGCTAATATTAATTCCAGTACGATACATTTTACCGTGCTGCAACCTCTTTGATGTTGAAACCGGCGCTATTGGCTCCGTCTTGGCCTGGACAATAAACTGGCAGCAAACGAAACTGAACATGCAAATAAATAAACCCAAGATAGGCTGTGTGTTCATAGAAAATCCTTTTTCTGATTGAGCAGATCTTTATTTTAGTCAATATTTGATTTATTCAGAACTTTTTCGGCAAATTTATTTATCACAACTACACTAAAGGCTGTTAGAGAACAAACAAACAAGGAGTGTTTTATGTTCAAGCTCATCATCCTCGTCAGCATTTTTTGCTTATCTTGCTCAGCGTCAGCGAAACCTGATTGCCAATATTACCTGAATAAACTTAAAAAAGTTCAAAGCCAGCTGCGTGCAGGTTATACCGTGGGACAAGGGGAAAAACTGAAGAAAAAAGAAAAGCAGGCCCGCAATTTATGGTGGCTATGCAGTAAAAACAAGCTGCCAAAGGCCGAATTAAAGCGGTTAAAGCAACGACAAAATAGTAAAAAACACTAATATGGTTATCAATAAAACCTCAACAAAATATATAACAGTCTGTTTTTACTGGTATTTGTTTTTATGGCATGAGCTTTGCTGCTAATCATTTAAATGAGTCTTGTAAATTATGAAAATTAATTGAAATTGATTAAAGAAGCGAAAATTATGCAACAGTTAAAAACCAAAGCTATCAGTGTACTGGGCGGAATTATTTTATTGATCGGAATTATCTTTTTGGTATTACCCGGCCCGGCAATTTTGTTTATTCCGGTAGGATTGGCATTGCTAAGTTTTGAATATCCGGCGGCAAAAAAATGGTTGAGAAAATATCAACGCTATTCAAGTAAGGCGGCTGGTAAGATGGATGGCGTAGTGCGAAAATTAAAAAGAGCTTAATAAGATTTAATCCCCGTACACAAAACAGGCCCGCTATAGAGCGGGCCTGTTTCATCTTATAATTGCTGATTAGCGAATACGGCGGCTATTTTTTATTGGCGTAATATGCATCTTTTATTGCGTAAAAGCGCGTGTTTACTTCGCTCATCTGCTCATGGCAATATTCACGTAACGCGCTTAACACCATATATTTAACGCCATGACCAACGACTTTGCCGTTACTTAACAGATCAAATTTCAGTTTCGCCTGACCACGTTTGCCATCAACGGTTAATATCGTTTCCTGTTCATTCAATTCTAACGAAACTTCAGTTAAATTCAGGGTGTCTAGATCAATTTCCATGCTCTGATACATAATCATCGGCCTTGCCGGATTGATCATTACATTATTCTTTTCCATCAAATTGCCAAGAATTTGCGGGAAAGTATGACCGGAGAATTCAACATAAGAGCGGATCAACGAATCGATTAAAGTTTCACATTTGCTGTGTTCACCCGATACGGCGTAGTTCATGTACTCTTTGCCATTATCGTCCAGGACCTGGGCGCTTGCTGTGACCTGGGTAGGAAACGCTAAGGCGACGGTATCGGTTACCATGCCGGAAAAATTGAAGGTCATTTTCGAGTTGAGACCCGATTTCGCCAAAATAATCGAAAATAGTAAATCACCAGGTACGCAAAATCGCTTGGCATCAACGTCGTGAATAGGATTAAAATCATCGGCGATTTCTTTGGCAAAGTCGCTCGCTTGCTGACGAGTAAAACTAACTCTTTGATTTTCTTCGCTATAATACTCTTCAATAAACATTGTTTAATATTTTCCTTTCCTGATGCGTGTTTGCGGGGCGTAGTTTAGCAGCGAATGCGCTGTAAATCGAAGTTTAATCTACTAATCAGACCACGAAGACATGTGATAAGCAGCAAATAACCTTAAATTCAGTCATGAAGCAGCAATTAGCTGCAATTTTTTCTTTTTTGTCAGCTTTTTAATTGCCATTTCTCTTTTTGTCGCAGAAGATCGACATTGACATTGCTCATGATGCACCATTTTAACCGGTAAGCGATTACGAGTGTATTTTGCCGATTTCACCCCACCCTGGTTATGTTCCAGTAAACGTCTTTCAATATTTGTCGTAATGCCAGTGTACAAACTGTCGTCGCTGCAATGTAAAATATAAACAAACCAGGGTTTTGCCATTTATTATTGTTCTCATTATCGTTATTATGGGCTAAAAGTTACTGGGTGTAACCGCTTGCCAACAGTAATTTTTCATGGTGAAAAGGATCACTAAACTATGATAGTTATATCAAATCGGCTGGTAATTAACGAGCAAGAACTCGAATTAAATGCCATCAGAGCGCAAGGTGCCGGCGGCCAGAATGTCAATAAAGTGTCTTCTGCCATTCATTTACGCTTCGACGTAAAAGCTTCTAGCATTAGCGATGAATATAAAGAAAAAATTTTAAGCCTTAATGATAGTCGCATCAACAAAGATGGGGTGATCATTATCAAGGCACAATCATTTCGCACCCAAGAGAAAAATAGGGCCGCCGCGATAGAGCGCTTAATCGAACTGCTCACCCCAGTGACCATTGTACAAAAAACAAGACGAGCAACAAAACCGACGAAAGCGTCACAACGAAGACGTATGGACAGCAAAAACAAGCGCGGCCAACTGAAAAGCGGTCGCGGTAAAGTTAAATTTTAATAAGTTAAGTTTAAATAAGCCAATATAAATATAGAAACAGAGCAATTATGAGCACAAATACCCTTACCGGTCATATCCGAAAAATGACATCGCAACTAATCGATGGCCAGGTGGAATATCAACTACCGCTATCAGAGCACTCACTGGCGTTAAACCCGTTAATTGGCAAACAACTTACCCTGACCCACAGCGGCAAAATTCATTGTATGGAGTGCGGGAAAAAAACCAAAAAGAGTTATTCACAAGGTTTTTGTTATCCCTGCATGATGAAACTGGCCAAATGTGACATGTGCATTATGAAGCCAGAAACGTGTCACTTTGCCCAGGGCACCTGTCGTGAACCCGAGTGGGGAGAAGCGAATTGTTTCGTGCCACATTATGTCTATTTGGCCAATACCACCGCCATTAAAGTTGGTATTACCCGCCATACGCAACTGCCAACTCGCTGGATAGATCAAGGAGCCAATCAGGCGTTACCAATATTCAAAGTGAGTACTCGCTTACAGTCAGGTTTAGTTGAAATTGCCTTGGCAGAGTTCATTTCCGATAAAACCAATTGGCGCAATATGCTCAAAGGCAAAGCTGAATCTATTGATTTAAAAGCAAAGGCGGCTGAATTAATCCCACAAATAGAACAACGCCTGATGGATATTAAATTAAAATTCGGTGACGATGCGGTGCAGCGATTGGATGAAGAGGTGGTGGAAATTGATTTTCCAGTATTAGAGTACCCAACGAAAATAAGCTCTTTTAACTTCGATAAAACCGCGACCGTTGGCGGCACGCTAATGGGCATTAAGGGCCAGTATTTGTACTTTGATACTGGCGTTATCAATATGCGTAAATTCACTTCCTACGAAATTACAGCAAGTTATTAACGGCTAAGGCAAATTAGTATTATTCTCCCTGACAGAGTTAGGTACTAGGGTCTGTTGACCTTTGCTGTGCATTTTTGTACCGCAAGGGTCAACAGACCCTAGTCAGGGATTAAAATATGCTGTGCTTGTTTTTGGTTACAATTATTATCTTAATTTTGGTTTTTTCTCTTCTCTTGAAAAGGTATAGTAACACCTGCGCTAAGCAGGCGCGGATATTCGCCTGCACTCAATAAAAATATAAACTATGGATTAGTTATGTCTAAATTTATTCCTCTTCTTTCTTTAGCAAGTCTATTTTTACTTTCTGCCTGTGGTAGTGGCGGTAGTAGCAGTGATGATGACACTAATAAACCTCCGGTGAGTTACAATTTTTCTTTACAAGCCGTACTGACTAACAATTGTGGTGTAGAAACGCCATTCAGTGATGTTGAGTTAATCTTGCAAGATGCCGACTGGCAAGTATTGAGTACCCACCAAGCCAATGCCCAAGGCATGATTGAATTTACCACCGAGCTTAAAAAAATCAATTATACCCTAGTCGCAAAAGCCAAGCATGAAAGTGAAGATGAAGGTATCGAGGCGATTAGTTATTATCAAGCAAGTAGCACAGTTGCAGCCAAATTTTATGCGAGCCATAGTGGTTTAATCGATGATAGCAGTTGTGAATGTCAAACCAACGACATCATAGTTTCACACTCTCAAATTAATGAATTAACCCAAGCTGGCAGTTCTGCAAACTATATCAGCCATGAAAAAATAGATGGGTCGCAAACGAAATTTATTGGTGTTACTACATGTCGTGGTACTGCCGCAGCGTGGCCTGAGCACTCGTTCACGGTACAAGGACCGACCAACAGTCTGGAAAATACCGCGTCATCAGGGTTTGGCACTGGCCTTACCGATATGCTAGCGCTTTCCCCCGCCGCAGAAATACAAATATCGGCTAAAAATCCAGAGCTGGAAAGTGATCAGGTTTTTAATGGCTTAAGACATTTCAGCACCGAAGTTGCGGAAAAAAGTGGCCGCGTGCTGATTTTTGATAATCATGCGTATAGCGACATCACGACTTATGCCGGCAAGGCTGGCGTTACTTTTGAAGAATACTCAAACCTGTTCGGTAAAGTAAAGTCTAACAGTGAACATTTGATTTACAGCAAAAATTATAATGTTGCGCTTGATCTGCATCCAAGCACTGATGAAGCCGATATCGATTTAGACCGATTAACCGAAATTCAAGATGATGGCCGCTACAATTATTCTTCGGTCAGTAAGCATGAAATGGCGATATTTACCTTTGATTATCGCGCCAAAAACCCTGAAAGCCAATTAGATATGCCAGCCAGGTGGACCATATACGGACCGATTGCAGGCCAGCTGCCTATTGTTAACGGCTTGTATGGCCATGAAGGTGTGATTAGCAGTGACACTGGTATTAAAGGCACTATTGTCAGCTTAATTCGCAGTTATGACACTAACGATTATGAAGATTACGTAAATTATTATGCCGCGGGTAATGAATATTCAGAAGAAGACAATGCTGGCGCAAGCTTTGCTGCAGAACGTCACTTTTACCACATCAGTATTGAGTTAAAATAATTATTAAATCAAAAAAAAACAGCGATAACGCTGTTTTTTTTGATTTAATAATACTGCTATGGATTAAAAAACGTGAATGCGGTTTCAAAGGCATTTTGTTGAAATTGTTTTAAGCCCGTATCGCGAAAATCGATAGTCACTTGTGCTTTTTTCAGTTTTTCATTAATGATATTGCTGCGCACGAGTTCCACTTGCAGACCGTCGATTAACTGGATCGCGGCTTCCATTTTAAAGCCTTGTGAGCCACCAGAAAATTTGCCTTTGGTGGCGCGCTCTTTGATAACGATCGCATCAATTTTATAATCTTCAACCAGTTTCTTTATCGCAAATTGAAATTTTTGAATATGCTCCGCTTCAGCTCCTTTAGTTAATGAGATTTTAGGCACTCGCAAATGTGGAATATCGTACAAATTATTTTCTAACGCAACCAGGCTGATAATGGCATCATCACCTTTTATTTCAACACCACAAACTCTCATGGTTTCTCCTTACATTGGTTTATCGCAGCATTATAATCGAAAGTGACGACATACCCAAGCGCCTTGCAAATGCAACTATCTATAAATTGATAAACAGCCACTTGCCAGTTAGCAAAATAAATATTTTAAATTAATTTGCTAAAACAGTGACTTATTGGCAAGGTATAGACATAAAAATATAACAAAGGTTTATTATGAAAAAACATTTAATTTCAGTGGCTATTGTTGCCGCACTCGTCGGTTGTTCTGAGCCAGCCAAGCAAGAGACCTCCGTACCTGCGGTAAAAGCTAGCCAAGAAAGCCCAACAGCGAGCGCGGTTGATATATTAAACCAAGAATTTGCACAATTTAGTGGCGAGTTTATTGAACAGTTCTGGCAATACAATCCCGGCTATGCCGTTTATGTCGGTTATTATAAATATGATGATCAACTGCCGGTGCCCGATGCCAAAAACCTGGCTGCAGAGTTGAGCTTTGCTAAGGCACAACTAGCGGCTTTGCTCGCTTTTGATGTGAAGAAATTAACCGCGTCGAATGCCAGCGATTACTACATTTTGAAAAACCAGTTGCAATCGCTGTTATTCAACGTTGAAGAATTTAAATCGCACCAATGGAATCCGGCTAATTACAACGTAGCCGGTGTGTTTGGGGTGATTTTAAATACCGATTACAAGAGTAAAGATGAACGCTTACGCACCATTTTTAAACGCATGGGAAATATCCCCGCGTATTACCAAGCAGCGAAAGCCAATATCACTAACCCTACCATTCCACATACCGAATTAGCGATACAACAAAATAAAGGCGCCTTAGGCTTATTCAAAGATAGCTTGCACACCGCGATGACAGAGTCTGGTTTAAGCGAAGCAGAAAAGACCGACTTTACTTCCCGTTTAGCCGAGGCCTCAGCGGCGATAAACGGTTATATCAGCTGGCTGGAAACGAAAGCCGAAGCGCTTAAAGCCAATGGCAATGCCAAAGATTTTCGCATCGGCAGCGATCTTTATGAGAAGAAATTTGCGTTAGACATCTATTCAAGTTTAACCGCCGAGCAATTGTTTGAAAAAGCGCAAAAAGACAAAAGCCGCGTACATGGCGAAATGGTAAAAATTGCCGACAAGTTATGGCCAAAATATTTCGCCGAGCAGGCCATGCCTGCTGACAAATTAGTGGCAGTAAAGCAGTTAATTGATCACATTTCGGTCAAACACGTTGAACGCGATAAATTTGTTGACAGTATTCGCGCGCAAATTCCTGAGTTAGAAAAATTTGTAATCGATAATAATTTACTGACCATGGATGCCGATAAACCGTTAGTGGTGCGTGAGACACCAGAATATCAACGCGGTTTTGCTGGCGCATCTATCAATGCTCCAGGACCTTATGACGCCAAAGCCAATACCTATTACAACGTAACCCCGCTTGATCATTACAACAGCGAAGAAGCCGAAAGCTACTTACGGGAATACAACCATTGGTTGCTGCAGATATTAAACATTCATGAAGCCGTACCTGGCCATTATACCCAATTAGTACACAGCAATAAGTCTAAGTCGTTGGTGAAATCTATCTTTGGCAACGGTGCCATGGTGGAAGGCTGGGCGGTATATACCGAACGGATGATGCTGGAACAGGGTTATGGCGATTTTGAACCTGAGCTTTGGTTAATGTATTACAAATGGAATTTGCGGGTGATCATGAATTCGATCATCGATTACTCCATCCAGGTTAATGGCTTAACCGAAGAGCAGGCTCTGGATATGATGATGAATCAGGCGTTCCAGGAGAAAGCGGAAGCAAGTGGAAAATGGCGTCGTGCGACGTTGTCGCAAGTACAGCTAACCAGTTATTTTACCGGTTATTCTGAAATTTACGAGTTACGCGAAGAACTAAAAGCGAAACAGGGCGAAGCTTTCAACTTGACTGATTTTCATAATCAATTTTTAAGTTATGGTAGTGCGCCGGTACCCATTATTCGTCAAATGATGCTCGCCGAATAGTTATACCAATCGGCATAGCGAATGGGCCACTCTGCAATCGGCAATACATAAATTTTAATGACGGGAATAGTATTAATCTATTCCCGTTTTTTTATTGGCTGAAGGCAGTTTTTTCCAAGAAAAAGTTAACCTTATTTGAAAATTCAGAGTAAAATTAAGCCCATAAGCATTTACCAGAACCGCCATTTATCAGGAACACACACATTGAAGCCCGATTCGTTTACGCAAAAACGCCATTTTATCATTACCTTAGGTAAGTTATTGCATCAATTTGGGGCCACTGCCTACCGTTTGGAAAACCATTTAAAAAGTGTCTCTCGATTTCTGGAAATCCAGGCTTCTTTTGTGATCACCCCGACATCAATGACCTTTGTGTTATTCAACATTGAAGACAATCAGGACTATAACTTTATTGTTCGGGTAAAGCCTGGCGATATCGATTTAGGGGCATTATCACGTACCAATGAATTGGTTGATGAATTAGCCTCGGGCCAAAGAACCTTAGCGGAAGCCATCGAACGCTTAAATGAAATTCCGAATAAGCCTTCCCCGTACTCAAATTTTCTCACCTTTTTAGGCTTTGGAGCCTCGTCCGGCGCCTTTGCTTTATTAATGCACACCTCCTGGAATGATGTATTTTGGTCTACCGGCATCGGTTTCGTGGTATTTCTCCTGGTACTCTGGTCTGAGAAATCGAAAGGTGTGGCGAATGCATTAGAGCCGTTAGCGAGTATTGTTGCGGCATTATTTGCCAGTGCGATTGCGGTCATTGATCCAACGATTAACACACCACTGGTCATACTGTCGGGTATCATAGTCTTCATTCCCGGGCTGTCATTAACCACCGGATTAAGTGAACTGGCTGAACGCAATTTACTCTCAGGCACCGCCAAAATCATGGACGCTAGCATGACCATGTTTAAGCTGTTTTTTGGCGCGGTGTTGGGTTTAACCTTAGGGCAATTATTATGGGGTACCATTGAAAGAGTCGAGGTAGCAACGGTGCCGTCGTGGACTGCATGGATAGCAGTATTAATCCTTTCGATGTCACTGGTAATAATGTTTAAGGCTCGGCCAAGACATGCCTTTTGGGGCGTGTTATGTGGCTTTATTGCCTTTGGTTCGAGTTATTGGGCGACCACCTATGTTGGTGTTGCCTTAAGTGCTTTTGTTGGTTCTTTTGCCGTCGGTATTTATTCAAATTTGTTTGCCCGTTTTTTAAAGGCACCAGCCACTGTGGTGATGCTGCAAGGCTTGGTAGTATTAGTGCCCGGCTCAAAAGTCTATATCGGTTTAAGCTCAATGGTCATTGGCAGTGAGATAGTGCAGACCGAGCAACTTGGCTCACAAACGTTTTTAATTTTTATGTCTCTGGTTGCCGGCTTAATCTTTGCCAATGTGGTGATCCGACCGAAAAGCTCACTTTAGTGCAGCTTTAATAGAATTGGTATTAATGTAGAGGTAAAATATGTGCATATTATTCATCGCCATTAATCAGCATAAAGACTACCCTTTAGTCATCGCCGCTAATCGCGATGAGTTTCATCCACGACCAAGTAAGTCTGCGTATTTTTGGGATGAACAACCAAGCATTCTCGCCGGTCAAGACTTACAGGCAAATGGCACTTGGCTCGGGCTTAATCAACACGGTGACTTTTCGGCGCTGACCAATATCCGTGGCACAAACGCTTTGAACCCAAAAGCAAAGTCCAGAGGTGAATTGGTTAAATTCGCGCTGCAAAGCTCAGCACACACGAATCATGACTGGTTAGTCGCTAATGCCAAGCACTACAATCCATTTAATTTGATTTTTACCGAACGTGGTAATTTATATTGCTTTAACAGCAAATCATTACAAACCAATGAATTAAGCAGTGGCTTTCATGCCATATGCAATGGCGCCATGGATGACGTGTGGCCGAAAATGGCCAAGGGCGAGCAATTACTGGAACAATTAATTAGCGAGCAACAACCGTTAAACCCTGAGCATTTATTTGCCATTATGCAAGATCCAACTCAGGCGCCCGACCATTTACTGCCCGATACCGGCGTAGGCCTTGATTGGGAGCGAAAATTATCGAGCATCTTTATCAAATCAAGCGATTATGGCACCCGCTCTACCTCGATAATATTAAAGCATGTCGGTGGTAGTGTAGATTTTTATGAGCAAAGCTATACTGCCCAAGCTGAAATTTTCAACAAAAAACAATTTGCGCTAGCGCATTAATCAAAGCAGGTGCTAGAGTCTGTTGACCCTAGTTTCAACAAAGAGAATAAAATGAATAAAATTTGTGTAGTAACGGGTGGTTCTTCTGGCATTGGCTTAGCAATAGTTAAAGCCTTTATCGATGCTGGCTACCAGGTGTACAATCTGGATATTAGCCACAGTGAGATTGGCCATTTTATTCATTGCGATATGGCCAGTCAGAGCGAAGTGGCAAGTGCAATGGCGAAAATTATCACTGACAACCGAAAAATTGATGTGTTAATTTCCAATGCCGGCATTCATCAATCGGCAAATATCGAAAATACCTCTGAGCAAATGCTGGATAACGTATTTGCCATCAATGTAAAAGGCGCCTTTGCCGCGACGCAGGCAGTATTACCCATAATGAAGCAACAGCAACATGGTGCCATTATTTATATTGCCTCTGATCAGGCCATTATTGGCAAACAGAATTCATTTGCCTATAACTTATCAAAACATGCACTGGCGTCAATGGCGAAAACCACCGCCTTAGATTACGCCCAATTTAATATACGCGCCAATGCCATTTGCCCGGGTACCATAGAAACCCCTTTGTATCATCAGGCGATAGATAACTATTGTCAAAGAAGTGGTGCTATCAAGGCCGAAGTGCACCAGGCAGAACAAGCGCTGCAACCATTAAACCGCTTAGGCCAACCAGAAGAAGTGGCACAATACGCGTTATTTTTAGCCAGCGACAAAGCGACATTTATCACCGGCAGTTTGCCAGTGATCGATGGCGGCTACACTGTCGGTTAAGACCGTAGCCAAATCATATGAATATAATTGATCCTCACCTGCACTTGTTCAACCTTGAACTCGGTGATTATCACTGGTTGCAGCCGACAAATTCGCCGCATTGGCCAGACAAAGGCATCATCAATAAATCGTTTACTGAGGCTGATTTACAACTTGCCAAAGGGCTTAACTTAGCCGGCTTTGTCCATATTGAAGCCGGCTTTAATAATCAACAACCTGAGCTTGAATTGGCGATGCTGGCAGAGCAATGTACATTACCCTTTAAGAGCATTGCCTTTGCTGACATTACCGGCAAAAATTTTGCCGATAAAATCAATACTCTACAACAGTATTCGGCATTTATCGGCGTTCGCCATATTTTAGATGAACAAGCTATCGCAATTCTTTCTCAGCCACGGGTGTTACAAAACTTAAAACACCTGGAAAAACAGCAGCTGATATTTGAACTGCAATGTGATTGCAGCGACAACGCGGTGATAGAGTTGCTGGTAAGTCATTTGCAACAAGTACCAAATTTAGCCCTGATAATTGAACACTGTGGCATGTCACACAGCAACACGGTTTCGAAAAATTTGCGCTATGGCTTAACGGCATTAGCAAGTTTTGAACATTGCTTTATTAAATGCTCAGGTTGGGAAATGCGCGATAGAAGCTGGCAATTCGATCAGGCGCTATTGTGCATTAGTCAAATCATAGACATTTTTGCGGAAGCCAGAGTGATGCTTGCCAGTAATTTTCCATTGTCTTTATTCAGTAGCGAATACCAACAGCTTTGGCAAAATTTGCGAAATGCACCGCACTTTTCAGAGCAAACAGTAATGGCGCTTTGTTACCAAAACGCCAATAGAATTTACCAACTCAATTTATCATAGTAAATTGGCCAGTATAAAAATTACTTCACTTCCACTCGCGGCGAACGCATCACCACTTCGTCATTAAGCTCGATACCTATGCCCGGCTGTTCTGATACCTGGAAGAAACCATTTACCGGTTGCGGGTCTTGAATACACAATTCACGATTCCAACTCTTTATCGCATACGTGTGGTGTTCATGGATCAAGAAATTAGGTATCGCCGTTTCTAAGTGTAATGACGCTGCGGTTGCTACCGGACCGCCACAGACATGGGCTTGAATACGAATGTCATAAACATCGGCATAATCGCATACTTTTTTCGCTTCGGTAAAGCCACCACATAAACCAACATCGGGTTGCAACACATCAATACTTTGATCTTCGAAATACTGACGCACATCCCAGCGATGGTACAAACGTTCACCACCGGCAATGGGCACATTAACATTTTCAGCGACTTTTTTATGAACCGCCGGATTTAAATAATTGACCGGTTCTTCGTACATCATACAATCGACTTCTTCAATTATTTTGCCCATTTGAATGGCCGATGCTGCGCCCATTAAGGAATGTGACTCAAAAATAATATCTACGTCATCACCAACCGCATCTCTTATTGCCCGCAGTCGGTCGCCAAATAAACGCATTTGTGGTCGGGTAAATAATTTGGTGCGATCAAACGATGAGCTGCCATCTTTGTTATAGACGATAGGATCAACCTTGACCGCGTCATAGCCTTCGCTCATCGCCTTTAGTGCTGCTTCGGCATATTCGCCTGGCTCGATAAGTTTTTTGCATTCTTTATCCCAATCAAACTGCAGCTGGCTGGCATAAGTCCGGAGTTTATCATTTACTTTACCGCCTAAGAGCTGATAAACCGGAACCCCCAACGCCTTACCTTTGATATCCCATAGCGCGGTATCGATAGCACTCATTGCCGAATAAAGTACGGGTCCGCCACCTAAGCCCCAAAAACTTTCTCGCAACATTTTTGACCATAGCAATTCGGTTTGGAACGGGTTAAAACCAATTAACACGGCTTCTGCAATCTCTTTGATCATCGCCGCCGCCGCGCTGTGCCCCCAATCATAAGCAAGGCCCGCCTCGCCTACCCCGGAAATACCTTCATCAGTATGCACACGAATAAAAACCGGGTTCCAGGCAGGACGGTCAGGACACTCGATATCAAAAATTTCTACGCGGGTTATTTTCATGGATGCTCCGGGGTTTGTGTATTCAATAGTGTGGTTTAAATAATAGCGGGTTAAATCGTCATTACTGGGTATATATTATAGAAGAAACGAGAGACTCGTTTCTCGTTTCTCTTTACTCTTACTCCGCAAAACTGGGGTCTAGACGAAATGCTTTTCGCATCATCGCTGGCCAGGATTTTTGACCGCCGGTTGAGCCGGTGTGAACGATTTTTGCCTGATTAAGAATGTTATCAACAATGGGTTGCTCTACATACACTAATTCTTCACCACTGGCTTGTAACATCAATTGTATTTCGCAGGCACGATTCAAATCATACATACGCATGAACGCATCGCCAATGGTTGCGCCTAAGGTTAAGCCACCATGGTTTCTTAACAGTAAATGATTATTGCTGGCAAGATTGTCCTGCAAACGCTTTTTCTCCGCCGGATTCACCGCCAGACCTTCATAATCATGGTAACTCATGGTTGCCATAGCGAACATCGAATACTGGCTTAATGGCAATAACCCTTGCTTTTGCGATGCAACCGCGATGGTTGAATTAGTATGCAAATGCATGACACACATCGCGTCATGGCGAACTTCATGGATAGCACTATGAATGGTAAAGCCAGCCGGATTTATTTCAAATTCACCGCCATCAAGAATATTGCCATGAATATCTATTTTGACTAAATTTGAGGCCGTCACTTCATCAAAGGCGACACCAAAAGCATTGATTAAAAAATGTTCACTATCGGGGATCCTTGCCGATATGTGAGTATAAATTAAATCATCCCAACCAAAGTGAGCAACCAGGCGATAGCAAGCGGCCAAATCAAGACGAGTTTGCCATTCTTCTTTAGAAACTTTATTTTTTAAATTTCTAACAATTAAATCAATCACTTAGATTTCCTTTATGAATTTTTCTTTATACTAATATATAGTGCTTAACTGGAATTCCAGCCAATGGCAGAGTAAACTGATAGTCACAAGTTTAAATCGATTTCCTCTGATAATCACTTTTTGGAACTTATCAATGTTGAATAAAGTATTCTCAACTGTACTAACTGTTTTTTTGCTGCAGGCCATTATCCAACCTGCGCTGGCCATCGAATATAAACTTCCAGCCAATAATAACCGATTAGTCGGTGAAAAAACCAATTACACCGTAATAAAAGGCGATTCTTTTCAACAGATTGCCCAGGCATTTAACGTCGGTTTTTTAGCCCTGATGGAAGCCAATCCTGGTATTGACCCGCTGTTACCGGAGCCGGGAACTGAATTGGAAATCCCGACACAACTGATTTTACCTTTTGGTGAACATGACGGTATCGTCATTAACTTATCGGAATTACGCCTTTATTACTTTGATCAGCAAAGAAATTCTGTGCACGTTTTTCCTGTGGGTATCGGCAAAATTGGCCATATGACACCGACCCTGATCAGCGAAATCACCGAAAAAAGAACGAATCCCAATTGGTTTCCTACCGCAGATCATCGCAAAGATTACTTCAAAAAACACGGGGTAGAAATGGCGAGAATGGTCAAGGCAGGGCCTGATAACCCGTTGGGAAATTATGCAATGAGAATTGGCACCAGTGCCTATTTGATCCATGGTACCAATCAACGTTTCGGTATCGGCATGCGCGCCAGTTCGGGTTGTGTCCGCATGAACCCGGAAGACATTGAATGGTTATTTAAACAAGCAGCACCAGGAACGAAAGTAAAGATTGTCGATCATCCGATAAAAATGGCATATCAGGCACCGAATAAACGGGTGATAGAAATACATTCACCGTTAACCAATAACCAAGGTGTGGTGCCAAGTTTGTTACCAATATCCGAAGGGGTGAAAAAATTTATCGGCAGTGATGCAGACGATATTGAATTATTGAATGCCATAATTGCCAAGCCAACAGGATTGCCGGTAGAAATTAAATAACTCTCCTTGAATTAAACCCTCCCTATCCACCATTCATGGCTCGGGAATATAAGCACGTATATGTGCAATCATCCCCTATCCACCATCCATGGCTCGGGAATATAAGCACGTCCATGTGCAAAAAAACGAGCCTTGGCTCGTTTTTTTAATTCATGGATTGCTGATTTAGTCATTACTTCTTATAAGAGCTAACAACCATATCTAAGCGCTCATTTGCTTTGCTAGCTTCCGCGGCAGCTTCGGCAGCCATTTCTTTGGCAGCTGCGGCATCTGCAGCACTTCTTTTAGTTGCCGCTTTCATTGCAGCGTGATCCGAAGATAATTTATTCACTTGCATAGATAAGCTATCTACTTTGGTATTTAAATCAGCAATGTTTCGATTCAATTCATCATTATTAGCACAACCAGTTAAACCTAGTGCTAATACCACTCCTGAAAGAGTAATAAGTTTCTTATTCATCCTGAGACTCCATTTATTCATTAGTTAACCGAGAGTGAAATCTAAACAATAATTTCACTCTGTAGTGAGTATGGCATATATAAATTTTATTTCAGCTTTTTATTGTTATTTTTTAAAGGCTTGTATTATTCCCCAAGCATTAGGGTCTGTTGACCCTAGCAAGCAATTGTTATGATTAGTCGGATAACACCGGCAAACCTAAATCTTCTTTTACCTGTTCAATGACCACATAGGTATGAGTTTGCGATACTCCGGGTAATTCAACGATCATACCCAACACATCTCGATAATTATGCATGTTAGTGATGCGTAATTTTAATAAGTAGTCAAAACCGCCAGCGACCATATGACACTCGGCTACTTCTTTAACCTTCACCACTTCCGCCTTGAATAAATTAAAAACATCGGCAGTCGTTCTATCTAACGTTACCTGAATAAATGCCGACATATTAATATCGAGCATTTGTGCATTTAATACGGCGCCATAGCGCTTTATGTAACCTTCCGCTTCTAAGCGCTTTACTCTGTCTAAACAAGGACTTGCGCTCAGGTTCACTTGTTTTGCCAGCTCAACATTCGAAATTCGAGCCTGACGCTGCAAAATGTCTAAAATGGTCAAATCGATACGATCAAGGGGTCTCATTTACTCACTACCACCAATATTTTCTAGTGTACATATTCACATTTACCAAATAATACACTGAAATAACTGGAATTTCATCAGCACATTCTGTGGTTTTTTCTTTAAAATTCGGAAAACATTAAATAACTGATGCTGTTAGCAGCTGTTAATCATGAAACTTTAAGATTTTCGATTAAACTTACAGTGCAATTTCATCGATAATTGAATTACTTTATATGGGGCTTAACAATGCTTTTTAATGGTACTTTAACCACAAACGATCCTATCCGTCAGCAAATTCGCAATCACTACCGTGCCAACGAAAATGAGGTGTTAGCCAATTTACTACCTCTCGCTGAAATTGATGCCAATGCTCGTTCTCGAGCCTGGGAAAGGGCACGCCAGTTAGTGGTGCAAATTCGTCAAGACCAAACCGGTAAAGGCGGGGTTGATGCACTGTTGAATGAGTTCTCGCTTTCTAGTGAAGAAGGCGTGGTGTTAATGTGTTTGGCCGAAGCATTATTACGTGTTCCTGATAAATTAACTGCTGATAATCTGATCCGCGATAAGTTAGCCGAAGGCGACTGGAGCTCGCATATTGGTAATAGTGATTCGATTTTTGTCAATGCTTCTTCCTGGGGATTGTTGTTAACCGGTAAGTTAGTGACTTACTCAGATGACAACAAGAAACAACAATTTGGTCTGTTGAAGAAAACCATCGGCCGTTTAGGCGAGCCAGTCATTCGCCAGGCCGTGCGTTATGCGATGAAAATTATGGGCACCCAGTTTGTCATGGGACGTACCATTAACGCCGCGGTTGAACGAGCCGTAAAAACGGAAGCAAAAGGCTATACCTATTCATACGACATGCTAGGTGAAGGTGCGCGCACAATGAAAGATGCTGACCGTTACTTTGACAGCTACGTCAAAGCAATAGCAGTGATCGGTAAAGCCGCAAAAGGTAAAGGTCCGCAAAAAAGTCCGGGCATTTCAATTAAACTTTCGGCGATTCATCCTCGTTATGAATTCTCCCATCGCGATCGCGTCATTGAAGAGTTAATTCCCCGCCTTAAAGACTTAGCCTTAAGAGCCAAAGCCTACAATATCGGCTTTACCGTCGATGCTGAAGAAGCCGATCGTTTAGACATTTCTCTCGATGTAATTGGCGCGGTATTTTTAGATGACGATTTAGCCGGCTGGGATGGTTTCGGTATTGCGCTTCAGGCGTACCAAAAACGTGCCTTATATGTGGTTGAGTGGGTACGCGAACAAACCGTAAAAGCGAAGCGTCAAATGATGGTGCGCCTGGTAAAAGGTGCCTACTGGGATGCGGAAATTAAAATTAGCCAGGTTGAAGGTTATGAAGATTTTCCAGTATTTTCTCGTAAGCCAGCAACGGATGTGTCTTATCATGCCTGTGCGAAAAAATTATTAAGCTACCGCGATACTATTTACCCGCAATTTGCGACACACAATGCCTACTCGGTAGCCACTATTCTTGAAATGGCTGAAAACCTTGAAGGCTTTGAATTCCAACGCTTACACGGTATGGGAGAGTCTTTATATGATCAAGTGGTTACTAATGATAACGTACCATGTCGTGTTTATGCGCCGGTTGGTGAACACGAAGATTTGCTCGCCTATTTGGTACGTCGTTTATTGGAAAATGGTGCCAACAGCTCTTTCGTAAACAACATTGTTGATGAAAATATTCCGGTTGAGTCGCTACTTAGCGATCCGGTTGAAGAAGTGCGCAGCTGGCAAGATAAATACAACCCGCAAATCCCGCAATCAATTGCCATGTATGGCGGTGAGCGTGATAACTCGAAAGGCATTGATTTAACCGATATCGATCAGGTAACGGAAATGCGTGATAATTTGAATAACTGGTATGCCAAAGCACAAACCAAGGTAGTCGTTGACGGTGCACAACCGGTAACAAACCCGGCCAACCACAACGAAGTTATCGGTTATTTAACTCATGCCGATGAAACCAAAATGCAGGACATTTTAGCCTCTGCTGAGGCCGCCTTTGCTTCATGGTCGGCGACAGATGTAGCACAGCGTGCTGAAATCTTATTAAAAACTGCCGATGCATTAGAAGCAAATCGCGATGAATTAATTGCCTTGTGTATTAAAGAAGCCGGTAAAATTCCGGTCGATGGTGTTAGTGAAGTTCGTGAGGCGGTAGATTTTTGTCGCTACTACGCCGCCCGCGCACAAACCATGCTAACGGATTCAGAATTACAATCTCGCGGTGTGGTCTTATGTATCAGTCCATGGAACTTCCCCTTAGCAATATTCTTGGGACAAGTTGCCGCGGCAATTGTTACCGGTAATACGGTGGTGGCAAAACCGGCAGAGCAAACCAGTTTAATTGCCTTACGTACTATCGAATTAATGCATGAATGTGGCCTGCCAAACGGCGTGGTGGTACCCGTTATTGCTCGTGGTAGCAAAGTTGGCGCCCACATAGTGCCGGATGAGCGTGTACAGGCCATCATGTTTACCGGCTCTACGGAAACTGGCACCTGGATTTCACAAAAGCTGGCCGAGCGTGAAGGTGACCCGGTACCGTTTATTGCCGAAACCGGTGGTCAAAACTGTATGATAGTGGATTCAACGGCGCTGCCAGAGCAAGTAGTTGATGATGTAGTTGCCTCAGGTTTCCAAAGTGCTGGTCAACGTTGTTCAGCATTGCGGGTGTTGTTTTTACAAGAAGACATTGCCGATAAAGTTACCGATATGCTCAAAGGTGCCATGGCAGAGTTGCATGTTGGCGACCCGGCGTTGTTTAGTACCGATATTGGCCCGGTAATTGATAATAAAGCGTTAACCGCACTAAACGAGCATGTTAGCTACTTAGCAGATAAAGCGACATTACACTATCAATGCCAAGCTCCGGATATGGGCGATGTTGGTAACTACTTCTTTGTGCCACGCTTGTATGAAATCAGTGATTTGTCAGTGCTGAAAAAAGAAGTCTTTGGCCCATGTGTCCACATTGTTCGCTTTAAAGCCAGCGATATTGACAATGTGATTGATCAAATTAACGGTACCGGCTTTGGTTTAACTATGGGTATCCACACCCGTATTGAAGAAAAAAGTGAATACTTAGCCAAACGCTCACGTGCCGGTAATGTTTACGTAAACCGGAACATGATTGGCGCCGTTGTTGGCGTACAGCCATTTGGTGGCCGAGGTTTATCCGGAACAGGTCCAAAAGCCGGTGGACCTATGTATTTAACTCGTTTGGTGAAAGAGCCAAAATTGAGTGAAGATAGACGATTATCCGCAACCGAAAAAACAGCACTGGAAAGACAGTTTAGTGATTTTGCTAACGATGCCTGGAAAGTTGGTGCTAAGCTGCAAGCGGCAAAAAATGATGAGTTAAAATGGCGTGATACCAGCATCACTATTCGAGTATCAATTGCCCGTCAGTTACTCGCAAAAATAGCATCAAACAAGCTATTTGTTTCACAACAAAGTGAACTTGAACAAAGCTTAATTGCTGCTCGTGAACAGTTAACCATGATTGAGAAAAAGCTGAGTAAGCCAATCACGCTTCCGGGTCCTACTGGTGAGTCGAATAAACTTTACCTTGAATCTCGTGGCACGGTGGCGGTTGTTGGCGATCAGGATACCAGTTTTGAATATTGGTTAGTCGCGGTTGTTTCTGCTCTTGCATCGGCCAATACCATTGTTGCGGTCGTTAGCGACGGTTTCTTAGCAGAAGCGCAAGAATGCGAAAAGGTACTGAGCGAAATTGGTTTAGTTCCTGGAATTTTCCAGGCAGTATCGTTAAATCATTTGCCTCTAGTGCTGGAACATAAACATCTAGCCGGTGCCGTAGTTGCAAGTAACTCACGCTTGAAACAAATTATTGCTGAAAAATTAGCCGCCAGACAAGGCGCAATTTTGCCAGTGATAACTGCACAAACCTTACCTAAACTGTTCGAACGTTTAGTTACTGAAAAGACCATTACTATTGATACCACTGCCGCTGGCGGTAATGCATCATTAATGACGATGGAAATGGCAGAGTAACGCGAATTCGCTTAAACTTTGTCAATTATAAAGCGGCCGGTTGGTCGCTTTTTTGTACATGGATTGTACTTATGCCCGACAGGCAGGGATAGCCTTTAGAGGGTGATATGGGGTAAATAAATTAACGCACTATACGCGAGAGGAGGTACCGACCTCGGTAACTGCTCCATGCGTTACTCTATCTCCTGCGTCCATGCAGTCGTTCGTCGGTATGACGTGGTTCAAATTAACAAAAATAATTGAAAAATACGCCGTCATCCTGAACTTGTTTCAGGACCTCCCTACTTGACAGCGAGCAACTATCGACTCGTTGCTAGCAGCTTGACTATCTCGGCTTCGTAGTCGGCTTTTTTGTTATTAAAAAAGCCGACATGGGCCGATACTGGTTTACCCGTTTTATCGAACAGATAACTGCTTGGCATGCCTTTGAGTTTAAATTCTTTGGCGATTGCACCGTTTGGATCATAAATCACGGTAAAGTTAGCTGGATTATCTTGCAAAAATTCATCGGCTAAAAATTTTTCGACATCGACATTGACGGTAATTATCTTTAAGCCTTGTTCAGCATATTTTGCCTGCATCTCGTTCATCCAGGGAAAGGATTTCCGACAAGGAATACACCAGGATGCCCAAAAATCGAGATAAACCACTTTGCCTTTATTGTCATCAAGCAATTGCTGCAATTGTGCCTTACTGCCGATATTGTTGGCCACGTCGTTCGCCCGACTAAAGGCTGCTGTAGCCATACAAACCAGCAACAATAATGTTGTTAACGCAAGCTTATTCATCTTCTTTCCTAACGACTTATACCAAATTTTATTGATAGGTGATCTATTGAGAATGCTCTAAAAAGCTTTATAACAATTGAAATTTGTTGGAGATAGGTATTCATATCTTCAGTAAATTTCAGGCAGTTAGAAAGTTTTATAGAAATTCCAGAAGGGTGATTTTATTTACTCAAAATAAAATTACTCAATGAGCAGATATCCAATAAGAATTGGTATTACTCTTGGCTTTCTACGCTCACGGCACTATCAGCACCCGATTCTTGGCTACTTTCTTTCGGCTCAACCACATCTTTTGTTTCCAGACCATGTTCCGGGTTACGGGCAATTTCCGCTTTTTCATCGCTCAGCCATTTATCGACGCTGGCTTTGTTTTCACAGCGTTCATCGGTCATATCATCACGATAATAGCGTAAATTTACACAATCTAGCTCATAACGGCGCTCAAGTTCGGTACGTTTAATTGGTTGCCCTTTGGCATTGACGATTTGACGCTGCAAACTCGCACATTCAGCCTGTTGTTCGGCGCTAAAAGTAATTTTTTCACAAGGGTCTTCTTGCACAAACGCACAGCCGGCTTGCGCTAATAATACGGTAGAAATGAATGCTAATGTTGTTGTTTTCATTGAGGCCTCCTGCCACGGAAGGAAAATAATGCTTGTCGATAACATAGCATTTACCTAGTATGTCGGCAATTTAAAAACCGCTAATTTTAAAATAAAATACGCTACACTTTATACAGATAATGTTATTAGGAAAAATATATGCAAGTTGTTGATTACCTCGCGCCAGATGCGGCTGAAAAATTTGTCGCCTCACTACGTCAAACCGGCTTTGGGGTATTAAAAAACCATCCAATAAAACAAGAACTTGTTGAGTCGATTTATCAGAGCTGGCAACAATTTTTCTTATCGGAAGAAAAACATAGTTTTGCCTTTGATGTGGAAAAACAAGATGGTTTTTTTAGTAGTCAAATATCGGAAACCGCCAAAGGTCATGCAAAAAAGGATATCAAAGAGTATTACCATGTCTACCCATGGGGCCGAATACCAGCACAGTTGAAAGAAGAGATTTTAACTTACTATCGACAGGCATCGGAGTTAGCCGCTGAACTGTTAGATTGGGTTGAAAAATACAGCCCTGCCGACGTTGCGAAACTCTATGCTGAGCCACTATCGAATATGATAATGGATACGCCAAACACTTTGTTGAGGGTATTGCACTATCCGCCGTTATCTGGCGATGAAGAAGCCGGGGCGATTCGAGCCGCGGCACACGAAGACATTAATTTATTAACCATTTTACCAGCAGCCAATGAACCAGGATTGCAAGTACAATTGCAATCGGGGGAATGGATAGATGTGCCTTCTGATTTCGGTAATTTAATCATCAACATCGGAGACATGCTAGAAGAAGCCTCAGGCGGATATTTTCCATCGACCAGTCATCGAGTGATAAACCCTGAGGACAGTGATATGACGAAATCACGGATATCGCTGCCGCTATTTTTACACCCAAGAAGTGAAGTGGTGTTATCAGAGCGTCATACTCAACACAGCTACCTGCTAGAGCGATTAAGAGAGTTAGGTGTGAAGGTTTAAACGGCGAAGGTGGAACGAGGAACGAGGAACGAGGAACGAGGAACGAGGAACGAGGAACGAGGAACGAGGAACGAGGAACGAGGAACGAGGAACGAGGAACGAGGAACGAGGAACGAGGAACGAGGAACGAGGAACGAGGAACTAGAAATCACCCCGGTTCTAGCCAGTAGCCAGTACCCCGTAGCCCGTAGCCCGTAGCCCGTAGCCCGTAGCCCGTAGCCCAAATAGTAAAGGAGCCGTTAGGCTCCTTTTCAATATAAATTATCAGATAATTTACGTGACTAGCTTTTCAGAGAAACGAACTCTGGGTAAGCTTCAATACCACAGTCAACTTTATCAACACCGTTGTATTCGTCTTCTTCAGACACTCGGATACCGACAGTTTTCTTCAGTGCGTACCAGACAACGAAGCTTGCGGTGAATACCCAGGCAAAGATCACGAAGGCACCGTATAGTTGCGCGCCAAATGTTGCATCACCATTGCTAAATGGTACCGCCATTAATGCATAGAAACCTACCACACCGTGAACTGAGATAGCACCTACTGGATCATCGATTTTCAGTTTATCTAAAGTGGTGATTGACAGTACAACTAATACGCCACCTAAGGCACCAATTAAGCTAGCGAAGATTGGCGACGGTGAAAGTGGGTCGGCAGTGATTGCTACCAGACCGGCTAAGGCACCATTTAAAATCATGGTTAAATCGGCTTTACCCCAAATCGCTTTGTTCAGTAATAACGCCGCTACCGCACCAGCTGCTGCTGCTGCATTAGTATTTAAGAAGATTTGACCGACCGCTGTCGCATTTTCAGCATCCGATAGTAAAAGTTGTGAACCACCGTTGAAACCAAACCAGCCCATCCACAGGATAAATGTACCTAAGGTAGCAAGTGGCATGTTCGAACCTGGAATTGGAAAGATTTCACCATTTTTACCGTATTTACCTTTACGAGCACCTAGTAATAACACCCCGGCTAATGCTGCAGCAGCACCTGCCATGTGAACAATACCAGAACCGGCGAAATCAGAGAAACCAGCTTCTGACAAGAAACCACCGCCCCAAGTCCAGTACCCTTCCATCGGGTAAATAAAACCAGTTAAAATCACCGTAAAGATAAGGAAAGTCCAAAGTTTCATCCGCTCAGCAACCGCACCAGATACGATAGACATTGCTGTCGCAACAAAGACTACCTGGAAGAAGAAATCTGATTCTAAAGAATGATCGGCGTCCGCTGCTTGCGTACCAATCAGGCCGGCAATACTAGGTAAGAAGCCACCTTCGGGGTTATCAACATACATGATGTTATAACCCACAAGTAAGAACATGATACAAGCGATTGAATACAAGCAGATGTTCTTGGTTAATATTTCGGTAGTATTTTTTGAACGAACCAGACCCGCTTCCAGCATGGCAAAACCTGCCGCCATCCACATCACTAGTGCGCCTGATATTAAAAAGTAAAATGTATCTAAAGCAAATCTCAATTCAGAGACTGTCGTGGTTAATGTTGCTAATTCTTCCATTATATATCCCCTGATTAAAGTGCTGCAGAATCTAGTTCACCAGTACGAATACGCACTGCTGATTCTAAATCGTAGACAAAGATTTTACCGTCACCAATTTTACCGGTATGCGCCGATTTGGTAATAGCTTCGATAATGCGTTCGGCATCTTCGGCTTTCACTGCAATTTCTAGTTTTACTTTTGGCAGGAAATCCACTTGATACTCAGCACCACGATATAATTCGGTGTGACCTTTTTGACGACCGAAGCCGCGTACTTCTGACACAGTTAAGCCTTCGATACCCACTTCAGAGATTGCTTCTCTGACATCATCCAGTTTGAATGGTTTGATTATTGCGTTTATTAATTTCATTTCGCCCCCTATGTATAAGCTGACTATAGGGTTACAAGTTACGTACCAACAATTAAAAAACAAATAAATACAACAACTTACAATAAACCAGAGATAATCAGAGTTGTCTGCCGCACCATGACGGTGCTCAAGAATCACTACAAAGGTGCGGAAGATATGCTACCAATGGAAAAAACTTAACAACAAGCACAAGCAATAACATTGCCTTTTTTCCAATTGCAAAATGATGGCGAAGGTGATCTCAACATCTTCTTCAGGCGCATCGGTGCCCATGAGTTCAAACAGTCGAGTTAACCTTGTAACTTCTCCTCGCCATGAGTTTAACAATAAGACACTGAGTTTAGGATTGTATAAGGCTTCGTGATGGCAGGCGAGTTCGATACGACGATCATCGCTATTGACTAACACTTGGTTGGTTAAATAATTTTCGCTGTCTTTGAATAGCTGTTCAGCAAACTCCCGTTGGTTAAGCGGCCGTTGCTGCTGGCACCACCGGCCTGGTCGGAATTAGTGCCTGCAGTGATGATGGATTTACAACAAGGCCTGGAAAAGGCCGAAGAACTACGTGATCAGCACCGTCATTTTGAAATGTACGCCCTGCCCCATGCCGAATATATTTTAGGTATTCGGTAATGTCAGAGATATCCGCTTTAATGAAATGGAATATTCGGTCCCTGCCGAACACGGTATTGCCTGTTTACGGGATATTTTAGCCACCATTAAAAAGCAAAATATTCCGGTGATTTTCCCAATGGAGTTTAGAGACATTAAAGCGGACGATATCTGGCTTAGTCCATTCTATCAACGCAATAGCTGTCATAATTTTCATGATAAAAATTACAAGAAATATTTTGCCGCAATCGAACCAAAGTTTAAAAAATCAAGGCAACCACCTGCCAAGTGTGTTGGTTGATTTAGACCTTTTAGATGAAAACATTGCCACATTATCAGCACAGCTTAACGGTAAAACTGATTTAAGATTTGTCGCAACACACCTATCAGCAATTTATCAATCGCCGGTATCAACTAAACAGCGATTATAAAGAGCAGGCGTTATGCTTTAATGGCGCCGGCAGCCCCACCATAGCCCTGCATAAAGAAAACACCGTTGCTAACGAATTATCCGCGGGCTCTTGTTTAGTAAAGCCTGTGGATTTTGATATTCCTTCCTTGACGACCTTTACCCCGGCGGCATTTATCGCCCTCAGAAGCCAGCGAGTGAGCCAATATTGGCCAATTTTACAGCAAGGATAGTGAGTAAAAATCAACGAGCTGTTATTGTTTTAACTGCCGGGCATAATGATCAATGATTTTCACCACTTCGCGCGAATAGACCATGGAAGTGTGGGATTGACGCACGATGATATGTTCACTCATTCCGGGAATTTGCGTCTCAAAAATGCTTACGGTACCGTCCGACTCGGCGACTTCTTCGCGCCAAACCCGGTCGAGTAATGGCCGGGCACCCAACTTTACATTACCGGCAATGGAGATTAATTTTTGCGCTACTGGCCAGGATTTCTTGAATCTTTTCGGGATTAAACCAAACTGTGGCGATGAGCCAAGTAAACCATCTAGGTTGAGCTTTGCCATGTCTTTGGTAATTTCTGCACCTTGATGGGGTGTCCCTAGAGTTATCACCATCGGGACTTTGTCGGTGCTAACTTGTTGGCTAAATAAGTAGTCGGTTATGACCAAACCACCGAGAGAGTGACCTAACATTAAGGCGGGTCCGTCCGCTACGGCCTGGTCGATGGTGTTAAACAAGCGTGCTTTATCGGCTTTGGTGCTGGGGTAAGAGATATTTTCGACATCATAGCCAAGCACCTCTAGCCGTTTCGCTAAAGGCTTCATGATGACTTTATTCATAAACAATCCGTGTAAGAGAATAATTTTCACTGCTTTGCTCTCACTTACGCCTGCTGAACTTCAGTTTCAGCTGGTGTTTGCAGCTTGCGCTTGCGTCTAAAGATATTGGCAACATCCTCTTTAATCAGATACATCGACGGGATCAAAAATAAGGTGATCACAGTAGCAAACATAATACCAAAACCTAGTGAAATCGCCATCGGAATAATAAATTGCGCTTGTAAACTACCTTCAAAGTAAATTGGCAAGATACCAAAGAAGGTGGTTAATGAGGTTAACAAGATGGCTCTAAATCTTTGCTTACCTGCTGCTAACACGATATTTTTCATGGTTTCACCACTGCCTTTGGCCTTGTTAATGAAATCAACCAAGATCAGGGAGTCGTTGACCACCACCCCGGTCAGCGCAATAAAGCCGTACATAGACATCATATTAATGGTGCGACCCATTAGCCAGTGACCGACAATGGCACCAATGATACCAAATGGGATCACCGACATGATCACCAGTGGTTGTACATAAGATTTGGTAGGTATGGCGATGAGGCCATAGATTAAGAACAAGGCGCCAAGACCGGCGAAAGCCAGTTGTTTTAAGAAATCCGCCTGATCTTTACTGGCGCCTTCCATGCCATAGTTAACCGTTTGGTATTTATCGAGAATGGCAGGAATAATATCGTCATTCATTTCACCATTGACTACTCTCGATTCAATTTTGGCCGCATCAATTTCTGCCGCTATAGTGATGGTACGTTTTTGATTGATCCGGGTGATGGTGGAAAACCCCTGGCCGATTTCAATATCTGCCACTTGAAAAAATGGTACCTCATCACCGCTTGGTGTTCTCACCCACATATTTTCCATATCGGAAATCGAGCGACGCTCGCTTTCCGGATAACGCACCATGACTTTCAACTCATCGCGGCCGCGTTGAATCCGTTGTGCTTCTTCGCCATAAAATGCCTGACGTACCTGACGGGCCAAGTCATTCAAAGTTAACCCCAGCACTTCCGCTTCCGGTTTAATGCTCAGTTTGATCTCTTGCATGCCACGGCTGTAAGAGTTACTGATATCAAACACACCATCGTATTCTTGTAATTTTGACTGCACCTCTAACGCGGCTTGCTCAAGTTCGACCTCATCACTGCCATTGAGCTGAAATTCCATGGCAGAGCCACCACCAGCATTGGTGCCGGCAAATACTTTCAAATCTTTGATACCAGGAATTTCGCCAATTTCTTCCCGCCATAGTTTTTCGATATCAAAGGCACTGTGCAGTCGGTGTTCGGGTTTGCTTAACTCCATTAAAAAGCCACCGCCGGTATCACCATTGGTAAATTGTATGGTGTGCTTGATAAAGGTTTCTCCGTCGGCCTGACGATTATTATTCGCCATGGCATGACCGGCTTGCGATATTTTGTCTAACGCCTGATTTCTAATATGTGGCGAAGTACCATCAACCATAGTCAATTGTCCCTGGATCATATCCATCGGCACATTGGGAAACACCTCAACTTTGACCAAACTGCCGGCGATAAGGCCAATCGAGATAAAGAATATGGCAATAAAGCCGGCCACAGTGTTATACCGATAGGTCAATGCCTTAGCCAGCATCGGCTGATAGCGCTTATTAATAAAGCGGTCGAGCCAGGCCTTAAAGCGCAATTGAATACGATGCACTATGTGGGGATTATGCGGGTCAATATCCTTGTATTTCATATGCGCCAGATGCGCGGGTAAAATCCATTTAGACTCGATAATGGAAAATATCAAACAGAAAATCACCACCAGGGCAATGGCGCGGAAAAAGCCTGAAAAACTGGTATCAATAAACAGCAATGGCAAAAACGCGGCGATGGTGGTCAATACCCCAAAGGTCGCTGGCATGGCAACCCTTTGCGCGCCACGAATGACATTATCAACACTATGACCATATTGACTAATTTCGCTATACGAACTTTCACCAATGACGATGGCATCATCAACAACGATACCCAGCACCATGATAAAGGCAAATAAGCTCAGTAAGTTTACCGAGACCGCCCATTCCCCCATTAACGGCATTAAGATAAAGGCACCGAGGAAACTGATAGGAATGCCTAACATTACCCAGAACGCGACTCTTATGCGTAAAAACAGGGTAAGGATCAAAAACACTAAAAACGCCCCAAGCAGCATGTTCTCCAGCATCATATCGAGACGGGCATTCAAATAATAAGACGAGTCACCCCATACGGCGAGGTGCGCCCCAGCGGGTAAGCTGTTCTGCTTTTGTGTGACATACGCCTTCACTTGACTGGCAATGGCCAAATCATTTTGATCGCCGGTAGATTTTACCCGGACAAATGTTGTCGGTTCGCCATCAAAGCGGGCAAAACCATCATCTTCGATAAAGCCATCCTTGATGGTGGCGATATCACCTAAGGTAAGGCGGGTACCATCGTCAGCGGTTCTTACCACTAAATTTGCGTATTCTTCGCCGGTATATGCCTGTCCTTCGGTTCTTAGCTGAATGTAACCACCGCTCGATTTAATGGTACCGCCAGGTAAATCTATTGATGACTGGCGGATGGCGTTGGCAACATCGTCAATCGTTAATTTATATTGTTTGAGCTGGTTTTCGGAGATTTCAATACTGATCTCAAAATCGCGAAGACCGACCAGTTCGGCAATGTTAACCTCGGGCAACGCCATGATCTCGTCACGGATATTTTGTGCCATAACTTGCCGGCTGCGTCTTTCCATAGAACCATAAACAGACACCCACAGCACGTCGCCCTGAAACTCCTGTTTGACCACTTGCGGGCGTTCCGCCTGAGCAGGAAAAGTGGTGATTGAATCGACCTGCATTTGAATTTCATTGAGTTTGTCTTCCAGCGAATAGCCGGAATTAAGCTCAATGCTGACCCGCGCCATGCCTTCTCTTGCCGTAGAGGTAAAACGTTTAATGCCCTGAATGTTCTCAATCGCTTCTTCAATCTTCAGCACTACCGCTTTTTCCACTTCTTCCGGCGAAGCGCCTAAATGCATCACCGACACCTGAATGATATTCGGACTAAAGTCAGGGAACATTTTCTTATTGATGGTTTGATACGAATAAATACCACCAACAATGATGAAGAACATCATTAAATTGGCAGCAACGCTATTGCGGGCAAACCAGGCAATAATACCGCTGAGTTTTTCAGTATTGGCGTTCATCTTTAGCCCTCAACTTTTTCAGGTGTTAAAGATTCAGCCTCATTTGTCTGTTCCACAAGCTCACCGTTTACTCGTAACACCATGCCCTTAACCGGTGTTGCTAATTTGGTGGTTACCACGCGCATATCACTGGCAATGTCAGCGGCTAAATAAACACGGTCTTTTTCGCTGCGGATCACCTTAACCGTAATAATGTGCAACTTATTGGCGTTGTCAATGAGATGCAGTTGGTTCAACCCGTGTAGCGCAGTCCTTGGCACGGTATAGAGATTGGTTTCGGTCTTGCCGACAATACTGGCATTAACAAATGTGCCTACTCGTAATTCAGCATCACTGGTGTTCACATCCTTTAAATTATAGGGATCTGCTACCTGCGCCACAATGAAGTGCACCCTTGATTGTTGGTCCACTACGCCTTCATAACGATGAATGCTTGAATTCCACGACAACAGTTCGCTCCCTTGCATTGAGCTGATCTGCACTGGCGTTGGTTGATAATTGTGTTGATTAATTTTAGGTAAATGAATAAAGCCAATATCTTGCTGTTTAATTGGCAGCCGTACTTCGGCGAAATCTATGGCAATGGTCTTTGCCAATTGGCTGCCAGTGCTAACATATTGGCCAATATCCACATGTTTTTCATTGAGCAAGGCATCATACGGGGCGATAATTTTAGTACGAGAGAGTTTGATGTTCGCTTGTTGCAAATCGGCTTCTGCGGCTTTTAACTCAGCCTGGGCTTTTTGATATTGTGGTAATCTCAACGCTAAAACAGGGGCTTGTTCCACCGTTTTACCGGTAAGTAACCATTCTTCTTTCGCTTGTTCGGTTCTGGCTTGTTCTTCAATGAGCGAGGCTTGCATCGCCCCTAACCGTGATTCTGCCTCGAGCACGGCAACTTGATAGGTTATCGGGTCAATCTCGAGTAACACCTCACCCCTGGCAAAATAACCACCAACCAAAAATTTCTCCGAAACAAAGGTAATTTGTCCGGAAACTTCTGAAATAAGCAAGGTTTCAGTGCGCGCTACCACAGTCCCTTGACTGGCAATATTAAAAGTAACATCTCGTTGTGCAACCGTTATCACATCGACAATAGGCGCTTTATTGACTACCGGTTTTTTCTCTGGTTTCTTTGCCATACCACTCAAAGAGGAAAAGCCAAGAATACCAGCAATGATGATTAACAAAGGCATACCTATTAAAAACAATTTGCTCTTAGGTTTGCTCGCAGTTGAAGATTGTGGGGTATAAGCCATGAGATACCTTTATTACGCTTTTGATCTGTAGGTTAAGACAATAACAGAAACTCTTGCCAATCATCGGCTTAACTAAATTTTATTTATTGTAATGCTAAAAGCGTCATTGCACCATTTAAATAAATTCTTGCCAGGAGTTTAGCATTTCCACAAAATCTTCCAGGCCACAACTGGCGGTTGAGTCTTGTTCAAAATCATCGACATCGTTAACCAGGCTGTCGGGTAATTCACTATCAATATGATTTGCATTGGCACTGATCTCAACCTCACCAAAGGCGATAGTTAAAGTATACTCCTTACCAATTTGACAAATTTCATCAACACTGCTGACATTAACCAGCATCTCTGTAATTTTTTCTAGCTTTCCCCTATCTTTACCGACCTCTTGCTCTAACCAGGGACCAAAGGCCTCATGACCATAACTAAAATGCGCTAACGGTTGACCGGTAATAAAGTCGGTGCGAAAGGTATATTCCATTTTTACGGGTTCTCATCGGGTTTAATGGCGCGCATAGTATGCATTAGTAAAAAAAATAGCAAGATGGAAACTTTTTGTTTAATTGCACGTCTTAATCTTAACCTATTATTAACATATATACCCTTCACCATTCAAAGTGCAGGATTTCAGTGGGAATTAAAAGTGATTTAGGCAAGGTATTAAATTTAGAGAATGGTTATTCCATTGTTAAAATTCATAGCGCTGCATAAATCACTTTTAA
>NZ_JQDZ01000111.1 GCF_000764205.1 Thalassotalea sp. ND16A | reverse complement strand
TGACCTGGTCAACTAATTTCACACACCCCAGTTAAGCAACCAATTTCAAATCAAATCCTAAACTATCATTGCCAGCTTCAAAGTTATTTGGACTTTTATAATCCAGATAAGAATGTAATCTGTGGCTGTTGTACCACATGCTGATGTAATTCAATATATCCTGCTGGGCATCAAATCGTGTTTGATAACTTTTCCAATGAACTCGTTCTTGTTTTAAGCTGCCGAAAAAACTTTCAACTGCGGCATTATCCCAACAGCAACCTTTGCGACTCATGCTACCAACAAACTGATTCTTTTTAATCAACTTGCGGTAAGCCTTGCTGGCATACTGAATACCCTGATCGGAATGAACAATTAACCCTGGCTTTGGTTGTCGTTGCCATATTGCCATGTGTAATGCGTCACAGACCAGCTGTGCTTTCATTCTTGAGCTCATGCTCCAGCCAACCACTTTACGCGAGTACAAGTCGATAACTACCGCCAGATATAGCCAGCCTTCGTTTGTCCAAACATAGGTAATATCCTGCACCCACGCTTGATTCGGTTTCTCTACATCAAATTGCTGCGCTAATTCATTCTCATAAACAGGCTTTTTATGGTCACTGTTTGTCGTTGATTTGAATTTGCGTTTGTAACGAACCCAAACACCAGCTTCTTGCATTAGTGCCTGCGCTTTTCTGCGGCTCACCGGAAAGCTCAACGCATTTAGCACTCTTTTCATTCGCCTTGCGCCATAGGTGTTATCACTGAACTTAGCAATGTCTTTTACCCACCTTAGCATTTCTTCTTTTTCAGGATCAGGTTTGTACCTGTCACAATTTCTCTTTTGAAAGCTGTAATAATTACTGCTTTCTACCCCCAATATTCGGCACATTACTGTGACCGGCCAGATCTTCTTATGTTGGGTAATAAACGAATATTTTACTTCGTTTCCTTGGCAAAGAAGACCGTTGCTTTTTTTAATATATCGCGCTCCATCTTCAAGCGCTTGTTTTCTTCACGAAGGTTACGTAATTCAAGCTGTTCAGGCGTTAACTTACCATTACCTCGAAAAGCATAACCATCATCATTCTCTGCTTCTTTGATCCAGCGACCAAGCATATTTGGATTAATTCCAAGATTTCTGGATGCTTCTGCTTGCGAATAACCTTGTTCTTTTACTAAGGCTATTGCATCTTGTTTAAATTCTTTTGAATATTTTTTACGTGTCATTTTACTATCTCCAGTTAAGACTATTATCTCTTATCT
>NZ_JQDZ01000110.1 GCF_000764205.1 Thalassotalea sp. ND16A | reverse complement strand
ACAATAGCACTGTGGAACCACCTGATCCCATGCCGAACTCAGAAGTGAAACGCAGTTGCGCCGATGGTAGTGTGGGAGTTCCCATGTGAGAGTAGGTCATCGCCAGGCTCCTAATTTCGAAAAGCCCTTCGCATACGCGAAGGGCTTTTTTCGTTTTGTTTGTCCCCTCCCATGGGATCAGAACCTATGGGTTGGCGGGGTTTCAACCTCGCGTTATTGCAGCAGACAACTTAAGATGGTTTTCGCCATAACGCGAGAATGAATTCTCGTAATCGCCTTTAAAAGACAACCGATACTAAAAAGCCCCTAGTTAACCTAGAGGCTTTTTCTTTGCTCGAGACTGTAAGTCTAGCTAAGCAACCTTATTACTTTGCAGCCGTTGGCCAGCCACGCTCACACACATCGATCATGATACCGTTAGGATCATAATACTTTTCTTCATAGACAACCGTTGAAGTATCGCCTTCTGATGAAGATGGACGCCCGGCGAAATGCTTACCTCCTGCTGATGTCACGGAACCTTTGGCCTGATCAAGGCTGTTAACGTGGAAGCCCATATGGTGAATACCACGATACTTCTTACCGTTTTGTCCTGCCCAATAGTCGTTTTTAAAGGCTAAAATAGCCAAACAAATTACCCCATCTGATACATACACACCGCGAGCAAGTGGCGAGTCTGTTTCACCGACTTTTTCCATGTCAAAGGCTTGCATATAAAAATCTGCAGTTTCAAAAGGATCGTCAACTGAAATCGCTATATGACGTAATTTAGGTCTATCTAGTGTTGTTGCGCTCATAATCTTTCTCCAAAATTGTATTATTAAATCATTATAAAAATTAAGCTTTTTTGGGCTCGTTAATTTGTGCAAGTTTATTCTTGATACCCTCGGGTGGTTCTACCACAAAGTTTTTACAGCGCCAGACATCAAAGGTATCTATGTCATCATTCCAAACACTTGCTTGGTATGGGTTATCTTCAGTGATTTGTCGCATGTCAGAATAAAATTCAAGGTTGTTTCCATCAGGGTCCTGGAACACAATAAAGTAGTTCTCACCAGAACCGTGCTTACCAGGGCCGCGGGTTATTTTTATGCCTTTATCCAGCAACATCTTTGTCGCTTGTTCAATTTCTGCATAACTATCAAGTTGGTACGCAAAATGTTCAACATTGTGGAAAGCATTGGCTGCCTTGTCGATTTCGGCTTTCGACATTTGAACTAGAGCTAAATCGTGATGATCGGCACCGGCATGCAAAAATGCCATTCTATTACCAACTTTATCGGATATCTGCAGACCAACAATTTGTTGATAGAAATCTATAGATTTGCTCAGGTTTGAAACTCGTAAAACAAGATGACCAAGTTTTTTCGGTTTGGGTTTAAACATATTGTTGCTCCAATGGGTAATTGATGAGTTTATTATTGATGGAAAAAGTTTAAAAAAAGTTGATCTGGATCAAATTTGGTATAGCGCAGATATAATGGCTTAGAGCTCTGGTATAACTATTTGGTTATGGTTTGTTTTGCTACTGTTGAGCAAGTGATAATTGAGAATAGTGAATAATATCGATAAAGCGTGATGTGACAGACTTGCTTCCTAATCTCCCACCACACATAGGGCATTAGGAAAACAACTAATAGATAAAAAGTTAAGTACACACGTTGTGAAAAGAAAGACTAAACAAATTCTGCTTATGAGAAAATGTGCTGTCACTAACCGAGGACTGCGGGAAATATTGAGCACAATCACTCTTAAAAGGCTACCTGCCTGCCGGGGATAAATACTTACATGTACAAAAAAAAGAGCGCCAGAGCGCTCTTTTTGATTGTAGATATCGGTAGTTAAATATATGTATATTTAACGAAATGAAACTTGCACAGGAATGGTTAAGATCTGTTTGCCAAACCGTTTTAACCAAGCATAAATAAGTACAAAGGTAGTGACTACCGCAAGCAAACATACGCTAGCGTAAACCGGCTGTGCTGCAATATTAAATATCTGGAAAGTAAATGTGGCGGCTAAGTATGCTAGTGCTGAGCTCCATAGGCCAGCAAATGCCATCCAACGGCTACCAACTTCGTTTTTAATAGCACCCATCGCTGCAGCACAGGGGGTATAAAGCAATATAAATAACAAGTAGCTGAACGCTCCTATGGTACCAGCAAACGCTGATTGCATTATGGTAATTGTGCTTTCTTCTACGCCTTGCTCAACTGCTGCTACATGGATATCAGAGACATTACCGATATCTGTACCCAGCGGATCTTCAGCTTTAATGCCTAATAAGTTTTCTTTAACTGTTGCAGAGGCTTCATCCCATAACTCAGCAAATGAGCTTAACTCGCTTGCTTCTTGTTCTGGTGCTGAATATAAACTATTAAAGGTTGCAACCAATGCCTCTTTTGCAAATAAGCCGGTAATGATGCCAACACTTGCTTGCCAGTTGTCTTCTTTAATCCCCATAGGAGCCAGTAACGGTGTTACTACCTGTGCCGTTTGGCTTAGTAGTGATTGTTCTGAGTCTTGATGGCCGAACTTGCCATCAGTACCTAAGGAGTTAAAAAAGTTTAATATACAAACAACAATAACAATGGTTTTACCAGCCCCGAGGATAAACGAACGGGTTCGTTGCCATACTCGCTCAATTAAATAAGAGAGTTTAGGTAATTCGTATAAGGGTAATTCCATAATATTGACGGAATTACTACCCATAAGGATCGTATGCTTTAGTAACAAGCCAGTAAATAGGGCGGCAGCAATACCGATTAAATATAAAAGAAATACCAAATTTTGCCCTGTTTCCGGGAAAAACGCAGTCGCAAATAAAGCATATACCGGTAATCTTGCCCCACAAGACATAAATGGTGACATCATTATTGTGGTGATGCGTTCGCGTTCGCTATCTAGAATACGGGCTGACATTACTGCTGGTACGGTACAGCCGAAACCAACAATTAGTGGGACAAAAGCTTTACCGGGTAAGCCGATCTTTTGCATCAGAGAATCAACAACAAATGCTGCTCGGGCTAAATAACCGCTGTTTTCTAAGACCGATAACCCGATAAACAAACAGGCAATTACTGGGATGAACGTCGCTACAGTTTGAATGCCTATTCCGGCACCTTCAATAATCGTTAATAACCAAACGGGCAAGTCGAATTGAGCGAGGTAGTGTTGTGGGTAATCGACAAAAATTGCACCGGCAAAAATATCGAAAAAATCGATAAATGAACTACCAACATTGATCGCAAACATAAATAATAAATACATCATCAGTAAAAACACTGGCAAGCCAAACATTGGATGTAAGATGAATTTATCTAAAGTGTCGCTGATAGAATGCGGTGTTTTTGCCGTAATTGTGGCTTTTACTAATAACGAATTAACAAAATCATAACGTGATTGCATGATAGCGATGGTATCAGCATTGTGACTTTGGCAGTGGTTGGCCTGACAACTGCCTTGTTCTAATTCAAGTAAATTACAGTCGCTCTCTGCCAGTTGCGTTAAAATACTCTCGGGTAAAAGCAAATTTTCAGGACGGCTAACATCGTTGGTCAATGAAGCAAGCGTTGTTTCAATTTGTTTGGTGGTATTCTTATCAAAACTGTTAACTGCAATAACCGGACAGCCCAACTCATTAGACAAAATTTCTAAGTCCAGTTCATCGGTTTCTTTACGGTCAGATTTGTTCAGCACCACACACATCGGCAAGCCAAGTTCTAATAGCTGTGTGGTTAAGTACAATTGTCTTTTTAATTGCGTGGCATCAACAATATTGATGATATAGTCAAGCTTCTCGGTGCCAAGAAAATTTTGGGTGATCGACAGATCTTTACTCTGCTGTGCTTTTGCGGTTAATGAGCTAATGCCAGGTAAGTCAGATAATAACGTGGCTTTCCCGTTTAAGGTGCACTGTTTTTGGCTTTTGGCGACGGTCACGCCGGTCCAGTTACCTGTTTTTTGCTTTGAGCCGGTTAAATTATTAAAAAACGTACTTTTGCCGGCATTGGCAAAGCCAACAAGGGCGATATGTGATAGTTGTGACATTATACGAGTTCTATACCAATCTGATTGGCAATATTAGTCGCTAGACTAATTTTTGTACCGTGTAGGTGAAATGCAATAGGGCCATTAAATGGTGCTTTTTGCGCCATACAGATTTCAGTTTTAAGGGCGAAACCTTGTTCCATTAATTGCGCGGTTAAATCGAAGTTATCGGGGAGATAACTGATCTTAGCTCGTTGGCTTTGCTTCAATTCAACTAGGGTCATAAAATCGGCCTTAAATATAAATAATAATGATTCTCATTTAATTTTATAAAATCATTGCCATTTCAGCAACACAATATTGAGAAAAACAGCTATTTATTGATATAAAGCAACAAATTTAGCGGATATTTGGCTTATTTATCGTTTCGCCCGGGCGTAACGAAGCCAAATATACAGGCCACTTAGTGATAGAATAATAATTGCAATGGCAATAATATCCATGAATAGCACCATGTAATCACCAAAAATGCGACCTGAATGCGCGTCTAACATTACACGCTCTAACGATAGAAACTGTGATTTGTAACGTATGTTGGCAGCATTGATATCGGTATCAGTAATTCTATTCGCTACAATCCACGAAGGTTCTGCAATGAATTCTACTTTTTGCCAGTCAAGCAAATGTTGACCACTTTGGTAATAACCATGCTGAGTGCTTAATACGATGGTACTGTTATTCGCATTAACATCAATTGCCATGGCGATAATGCCCATAGGCAGGCCATCGGTAAGTGTTACTTGATCCACCAATTCGCCAATTTCATCATAAAGTGATAACTTACTTTGAGTTAGCACCAAATAAAAATCTAAATATCGGCCTATAGCAATGACATCTTCTGAATCATCTTGCAGCAAAATATCGCCTTTAAAGATATAGCCATCGGTGACACTGAATTGTTTATTATGGAAATAATTGGCAGAGCTAGGATCTTTGATCCCATAATGCTGCAGTAGCCATTGGTTGGTAATGGCAATATGGCCAAGCTTAAATGATTCGGTATGGTTAAGCGCGATACCTGAAATAGCTAGAAATATTAGAACGAGTGCCGCAAAAATTCCTGATTTACGATGCCATTCACGTAAATGACGGATCAATTTTGAATGCAGAGAATTTTTGTATTTTTTAGTTACTCTAAGCATGGCTATTTATTGCTCTGGATGCTTTCGGTTATTGAGCCAAAGTGCCAGCCGAGCGACTTTTTTCAGAGCCCTAACTGATAAGGTTGCACCAGTAATACCATCAATGTGTTGCGTTAACTGGTTTTCTTCATTCAACTCAGCATCAATAAACTGCTTGGTAAAAAATTGATGACGAACTTCATCACCACGACTTTCACGAAATGCCAGGACCTTCAGATTCACTATTTTATTATCCTCGATGTGAACGCCGATAGTAATTGGCTTTTCTTTGCCAATTTCATCAAGTATCCACACAGTGGCCACATCTTGTTGCCAGTAACGTATCCGTAACTTGTTGAACTTCCGGTTCATGATGGCACTGATTGCTGCTTTATCTTCAGCAGTTAACCATAACACTTCAGCTTTAGGTATTTCAGCATTGAATGCTTGCTCTAAAAATTGATCATTTGACTGATAAACACCGTTCGCAGATACTGAAAATGCAGTACTGGTTATTATCAACAGAATGAAGATGAATTTATTCACGTAGTGCCTTTTACCTAATGCAAATGTAGTTATTAAATTAACGAAAAATTAATTCGTAAATATAGCATGATTTTTTGTTTTTATTTATTTAACAAATGGATTATATAATTAATCCATTTGTTAAAAAAACAAAAAGTGAATAAGAGTTACCTCTTATTCACTTTAGTATTATGTTTAGTTTGAAAACATAGTTGGCTAACTAAAAAACAGACTTAGAACTGGTAGCCAAAACCTAAGTTGAAGCCTTTAGAGTCTTTAGAACCACCCAATTCTTCATAGTCAGCTTTCAATACAACATTTTCATGCAAGTAGTAGTTGATACCAGCACTGGTTGACTCTACCGCGTCAGAAGAACTATCACCTGCTTCGTTGTTATATTCAGCATAACGGGCAAATACGCCAAACTCTTCATTTAGTTTGTATGATGGTTCTACGTACCAACCAGTTTGCTCATCACGACCAAGAGCTGCGGCTTCGTCACCATCGATATCCCAAGTGGCGTATAATGCTCTGATAGAGAAATTTTCTACATTATAAACTGCGTGTGCTTCGATTAACGTCGCTGCTGCTTCATCAACACCTGATGCACTTTGGGTAACATCCGTTTGATATTGTACTGTAGCAGCTAGCTCTAAACCTGGAATAGCAGTGTATTTTACACGACCGGTGTAAGCCAAGTTTTCTGCACTTGCATTAGCCACTTTTTGACGACCTTTACGGATCAAAAATGCATTTTTGTCTGTTACATCAGCAACAACTTTCAAGCCACTGGTAATTGCAGCGTCAATGCTGAAGCCAGGAGCCACTTTAAAGTTAGCGGCAACACCTGCTTCCCACCAAGTAGCAGGAATGATATTTTTCTCAACACCGTTACGCTCAACACCGTAGAATGTTGGTGGCTCATGCGTTTCATTGATTAAACCAACTGGCACTAAGAATAAACCGGTTTTGGTAGTGATGGTTTCGCTGTAATCGTATTCAACGTACGCTTGTTCTAATTCTACTTCACCTGGCTTGTCATCGCCGGCAAGGGAATGTTCTAATTCAAATTCAGAGAAGAAACGGGTTTTCGAATCAAATTCATGACCGAAGAATAACACAAAGCGATGGAAATCAACTTTCGCGTCTTTATTTTCGTAATTGTTATAGTGCAATTCACCGTAACCACCAATAGTGGTATTAGCAAATGGGCTAGCTGAGGTAGTCACCTCAATTTGGTCAGCGGTCGCTTCAAGACGATGTTCAGTCTCATTCAAGCGCTTCTCTAGAGATTCTAACACTTTTTGCTGTTCAGCAATTACTTCACGCAGTTCTTGAGTCTCTTCTGTAGCCATTGCATTGGTTGCAAATAAAGACATAAGCGCAGTTGCGATAATCGATTTTTTCATCGTTTGTATTTCCCTGATAAATGTAATTTTTTGTAGATATTTATTTTATGGCGAGACTATAGCGAAAGTTAAATCTAAATGCAAACAATTCTTATTTGTATTTGTTGATTTGGATCAAACTTTTAATCGGTGCTGAATAACGATGTTACTATTTGTTATATCGACTGTTTAAAGTTGTGCCCAGACAATATTGATAGATAAAAATGAGGCAATAAAAAAGGCCGCTTGCGCGACCTTTTTTTTAGAATCAATAGAAAATCTATTTTTTCTTAGCAGCGTTACGCTCTTTAACTTCAGCAATAACCGTTTCAGCTACGTTGTTAGGACAAGGGCTGTAATGTGAGAATTCCATAGAGAATTGACCACGACCTGATGTCATTGTACGTAGAGTTCCGATGTAACCGAACATTTCTGAAAGAGGTACGTCAGCTTTGATGCGAACACCAGTAGTTCCAGCTTCTTGGTCTTTGATCATACCACGACGACGGTTTAAATCACCAATAACATCACCAACGTGATCGTCTGGAGTGTAAACGTCAACTTTCATGATAGGTTCGATTAGTTGTGCACCAGCTTTTGGAATTGACTGACGGAAAGCGCCTTTAGCAGCGATTTCGAAAGCAACAGCAGATGAATCGACAGCATGGAAGCCACCGTCGTATAATTCAACTTCAACGTCTAATACAGGGAAACCAGCTAATACACCAGTATCCATCATAGATTTGAAACCTTTCTCAACCGCTGGGAAGAATTCCTTAGGAACATTACCACCAACAACCTTTGAGGTGAAGGTGAAACCAGAGTTTGGCTCGCCTGGACGAATGATGTAATCAATTTTACCAAATTGACCAGAACCACCAGATTGTTTCTTATGGGTGTAAGAATCATCGATTTCTTGGGTGATAGTTTCACGGTAAGCAACTTGTGGTTTACCTACGGTTAAATCAACACCGTAGGTACGCTTAAGGATATCAACTTTGATATCTAAGTGAAGCTCACCCATACCACGTAAAATTGTTTCACCTGAATCTTCATCAGTTTCAACTTTAAACGTTGGATCTTCAGCAACCATTTTACCAATGGCGATACCCATTTTCTCAGAGCCACCTTTATCTTTAGGTGCAACAGCAATTGAGATGACTGGTTCAGGGAAGACCATAGCTTCTAAAGTACATGGCTCTTTAATAGAACATAAAGTATGACCTGTTTGTACGTTTTTCATACCAACGATAGCAAAAATGTCACCAGCCTGAGCTGAAGAAAGTTCGGTACGATCTTCGGCTTGCATTTCTACCATACGGCCAACACGCTCAGTTTTACCTGTGAACGAGTTTAAGATGGTGTCACCTTTGTTAAGAACACCAGAGTATACACGTACGAACGTTAAGGCACCGAAACGGTCATCCATAATTTTGAATGCTAAAGCACGGAAAGGCTCGTCAGTCTTAACAAGTGCGAATTCGCCTGTCGGCTCGCCTTCTTCATCAGTTAATGGTTGAGGATTAACTTCCGTTGGAGAAGGTAAGTAATCAACAACAGCATCAAGTAGTATTTGCATGCCTTTGTTTTTGAATGCCGAACCACAGAATGTTGGGAAGAACATGATTTCACGAGTACCTTTACGGATACACGCTTTGATTTGTTCATCAGTAGGCGTTAATTCACCTTCCAGGTAATCCATCAATAAATCTTCATCTGCTTCTAAAGCAGTTTCGATTAATTGCTCACGGTACATAGCAGCATCATCTACCATGTCGGCAGGAATATCTGTAATTTCGTAGTTTTCTGGTTGACCTGAATCATCCCAGATGTAAGCTTTTTGGCTTAATACGTCTACAACACCGACGAAATCATCTTCTTCACCAATTGGCAAAGTCATAATAAGTGGGTGAGCACCAAGTACTTTCTTAACTTGATCAGTTACACGGTAAAAGTTAGCACCTAAACGGTCTAACTTGTTAACAAAAATCAAACGAGCAACTTTTGATTCGTTGGCGTAACGCCAGTTAGTTTCTGATTGTGGCTCAACACCACCAGAACCACAGAATACACCGATACCACCATCAAGTACTTTTAATGAACGGTAAACTTCAACAGTGAAGTCAACGTGACCAGGAGTGTCAATTACGTTAAAGCGATGTTTTTTCCATTCACAAGTAACGGCAGCAGACTGGATAGTAATACCGCGCTCAGCTTCTTGTTCCATGAAGTCAGTTGTTGACTCACCGTCATGTACTTCACCAATTTTGTGGATCATACCAGTTAGTTTTAATATACGTTCAGTTGTTGTGGTTTTACCAGCATCAACGTGAGCGAAAATACCAATGTTTCTGTATTTTGATAAATCTGCCATTGTAATACTCTATTTTAATGAAAAGTTACGTTAAAAATTTTTGCGCGGATTATACATCAGTTAATGAAAACTAACATCATAATTTGATAAAAAATAAACAACTCGGTCAATAAAATTTGGGAAATTAGTATTTCAGAGGCCTATTTTACAGTTTTTTACAGTTTTTTTGCTTATTTTGCTTAAACAAAAGCATAAAGTTTAGACAATTTCTTGAGAGTTTGCTAAATTGTGCCCCTGAAAACGATCCTTGTATATTTGTTGGTCAATTTTAAATTCGTCAACTAATATTTTTAATTGGAATCGCATACATATAGTAAGCAAAAAATATCGGGTTGCCGCCCGCTTGTTTATCACTTTTAAGGTATATTGAAAATGGCTAAAGAAAAATTTGAACGTAATAAACCGCACGTTAACGTTGGTACCATTGGTCACGTCGATCACGGTAAAACAACTTTAACAGCTGCTATCTCTGCGGTTCTTACTAAAGTACACGGTGGTG
>NZ_JQDZ01000109.1 GCF_000764205.1 Thalassotalea sp. ND16A | reverse complement strand
CGAATTGACTCAAATTAAAGGTAACCCTAGCGATTTAGCAATAAGCTGAAAAACATATCGTTGACTCATAATTAATGTAACCCTGTTCAGGAGCATTAATTATGCAGCTTAAAGAACGCAGAAGTTACCTCATTACCATTAAACGGCGGTACCTTAAGGCAGGTAAAAAAGATAAGAAAGCCATTCTTAATGAGTTTTGTATTATTTGTAACTACAACCGCAAATACGCGATCAGGTTACTGAACAAGACCAACAATTTTCCGGTGAAGAAGAAGCCCGGCCGAAAACCTCGATACAATTCAAAGGAATTTATCACCGCATTAAAACGCATTTGGTTTGCCAGCGATCAAATGTGCTCTAAACGTTTGAAAGCGGTTATTCCTATTTGGCTGCCATTCTACGAGGTACATTATCAAAAACTATCTGATGAAACATGCCAGTCATTACTTGCCATTAGCGCTGCTTCTATTGATAGAGTGCTTAAACCTACTAGAGTCAAATTTTCCCGAAAAGGATTAACAGGTACTAGGCCGGGTACGTTACTTAAAAACCAAATACCTATTCGCACCGATACCTGGGATATTACTGAACCGGGCTATATGGAAGCTGACACCGTAGCACATTGTGGCAACAGTTTAGCCGGAGACTTCGTCTGGAGCTTAACATTAACCGATTACCATTCAGGATGGACCGAGTGTCGAGCAACCTGGAATAAGGGGGCTACGGGCGTTGTGGCGCAAATTAAAACGATTGAAAAAGCACTGCCTTTCCCACTTAAAGGGTTCGATTGCGACAATGGCAGTGAGTTTCTCAATTATCATTTACTTAGATATTTTCAAGAACACCCTAGGCTTATTCAATTCACCAGATCACGCCCTTACAAAAAGAATGATAACGCTCATGTTGAACAAAAGAACTGGACGCACGTTAGGCAACTATTTGGCTATGACAGATTTGAAGATAAAGTCTTGGTCAGTAAAATGAACAACTTGTACGCTAAAGAGTGGTCACTATTTCAAAACTACTTTTGCCCAACTATGAAATTAAAAGAGAAAATCCGAGAAAATAGTCGCTACCTTAAAAAATATTACAAACCTCAAACGCCATATCAAAGGTTGTTAGATTCAAAGTCGATTAATAGAGCGACTAAAAATAAATTGAAAACGCAGTATCAACAACTAGATCCATTTCAATTAAAGACTAAAATAGAAAGGAAACTGAAAGTCATATTTAAACTTATTACGGTTACACCTAATGTGAGAATAAGGATATAACCTTCGGTTACCTTTTCTTATGAGTCAACGCG
>NZ_JQDZ01000108.1 GCF_000764205.1 Thalassotalea sp. ND16A | reverse complement strand
GTGAGCTTACGAGAGCATAGCTCAACTTCTATTTTTCGATCTGATTTAATGACTGCGACTAATTCATCAGGACGCAAACATGTCGAACCAAGATCAACTTATCAACGTTGTTGCTGCATTTGAGCAATGGCGTAAAAATAGAAACGGACGTCAAGTCCCAACGCCAACGCCTTTGCGTAAACAAGCCGTATCATTGCTTAATACCTATTCTTCCTCCAAGATCATTGCAGCGTTAAGGATCAGCGGCACTCAGCTAAAACGGTGGAGTGAATCACTTGATTTACCAGAGCTATTGCCCGAATTTGTCCACCTTCCAATGACTCCCCAGCCACAAAACGAGCAACTTAATGTCGAGCTGAGCTTTACCTGCGGCGACCGGTTATGCCTTTCGGGCGATGTCTCATTGAGTATGATCACATCGATGATCAAGGCAATGAAATCATGATCCAATTAACTGCCCAAACAACCATTTTACTCGCAACAAAACCCGCTGACTTTCGCTGTGGCATCGATGGCTTAGCGGCGGTTTGCCGCCTTCATCTCAAGCAAGATCCCCGTTGCGGCACCTTATTCGTGTTTATTAACCGCAGCAAGACCATGATCAGAACCTTAGCGTATGACGGCACAGGTTTTTGGTTAATGACCAAGCGATTATCCAAAGGGAAGTTTACCGGCTGGCCCAAGGGTAATAGCACAATGAATGCGATCGAATTAAGGAGCCTGTTAAGTGGAAATGATCATTCACATTTTCAAAAAATTAACTAAGTTTTTTATAAGGTGTCGGCTTGATTTCTGATCAGGAATCTCTATCCTGTGACCACTTATTTTTGGAGTTATCCCGTTGAAACAGACCTACACTGACATTGATACCGATGCGCTTGATGCGTTAATAAAGCGGGTAGCTCAAGCCAAAGAGCATGACTTGGCCCTAACGCCTGATGATTGTCAGTTGCTGCTCGATGCGTTGTTGACGTTAGCGAGTATGCAGGAACACCTTGCCAGCAATAAAGTCACCATTGGCAAACTGCGTAAACTCGTTGGCATGGTCAAGTCCTCTGAAAAGCTTCAGTCCAGTCTGGCGCAAAACAGGGCGAAAAAATCAGGTAAAAAGAAGCGCAATAATAACGCCAATGCGTCTGCTAAAGTAAAACCTGAGATTAAACATCATAAAATGACTGATGTCGCCAAAGGGGATAATTGCCCGCAATGTGACAATGGCAAGCTTTATAAATATGAGCCGGCCACCTTGCTACGCATTGTCGGCCAAAGTCCGTTCCAACCAGAGCAACATGTGATGGAGCGGCTGCGCTGTAACACTTGTGGCGCTTATTTTACGGCACCATTACCCGCTGATGTGATGGATGATGGCCCGGCCAGGCAGAAATATGGTTACTCGGCCCGCTCCATCATGGTCATTGCTAAGTACGGCATGGGTTCACCGTTTTATCGCCAGGGCAGCTTGCAAGATTTACTCGGTGTGCCCATCACCGCCTCCACTATTTTTGACCAAACCGAAGCGTGTTCAAACCACATTTATCCGGTATTCAAATACTTATTAAAACTAGCCAGCGACGCCCATCATTATTACCTGGACGATACGACCAACCGTATTCTTGATTTGAAATCGGTTGAGAAAAAGCGGCGTAACAGCAACAAAATGCAAACCCGAACAGGAGTTTATACATCGGGGGTTATCGCGAGTATTCAAGGGGGTCATCAGCTCACGTTATTCGAAACCAATATAGGTCATGCCGGTGAGTTTATCGACAGTATCTTGCTTCATCGTAAAAACTCACTGCCACCGCCGATTTTAATGTGTGATGGTTTGACGAGCAATCGGCCAACGGTTACTCATGTCGAATTGTCATTATGTAACAGCCATGCCAGACGACAATTTTATGATTTACTGAGTCTGTTTCCTGAGCAAGTTGAGCATGTGATCACCAGGTACAGTGAAATATGGCAGCGTGAAACGCACATTGAGGAACAACAGCTCGATGATGCTGCCCGGCTCAATTACCATCAAACACACTCGCTCCCCGTGATGGAAGAAATCCTGCACTGGGGGCAGGCGTTGCTGCGTGGCGATCAAGAACTAAGTGCTGTTGAAGAGAATAGTTCATTGGGTAAGGCTATCCGCTATTTTATCAAACATTATGACGGACTGATTAAGTTTTGCCGGATTGAAGGTGCTGCGTTGGATAATAATCTGATGGAAGCTCAGCTAAAGCTTGTCGTTCGCAACCGAAAAAATGCCCAATTTCACAAAACATTGGCCGGTGCCAGCATCGGTGATGTAATTACATCCCTAATAGCCACTTCGGCGGCAGCAGGTATTAATGCCTTCGATTATTTTAACGTATTACAGCGAGAACACGTGAAAGTAGCCGAAAATCCTGAGCATTACCTCCCTTGGAACTACCAACAAAATCAAGAGATAACTCAGTCATAGACTGGGTTAGCGCCATTCTAAATAACTCAACTTGCCATGTCACACTATCCCGCCGTAAGCTCAC
>NZ_JQDZ01000107.1 GCF_000764205.1 Thalassotalea sp. ND16A | reverse complement strand
AAATAACTCTGTATCAATTAACCAATTTGAAAGCATGAAAATAACCCTTATTAAATATAAGGGGCTATTGTCGTATGATCCTTTTTCCTGTCAACCGATCGTTTTCCTTAACTGATCGGTGTTAGGCCTGCGCCGGGATGACGTGGTGTAAATAAACAAACATCGTGAAAATTCCAATATTCTTAGAATAAATTCACCGTCATTCCGACGCAGGTCGGAACCTCCATGCTTGACAGCGAGCACAAGTTACCTCACTTTACTTATCGCTCACACTAACTGCCCGTTGCTCGATGCCCGCAGCCTATCCATTCGTTATCGCTAGCTGCCTGTACCCTGTACCTTTTATTTCACGCGAACTGCCCGTTGCTCGTAGCCCGATGCCCGCAGCTTATCTTTTAAAATCTAAACAATCTAATCACCTGCGCGAGCTGCTTGTGCCTTGTACCCTGTACCTCGTACCCCTACCTGCATTTATTCTAAAATTTCCCTTGAGTAATCTATTCGAGGACGTATAATAGCGCTCTCTTCTCATGTTAATCTTAATTTCCCAAAAAAATCTAAGAACCACATGACAAGTGTAAGTTGAATTTAGGGGTGTAGTTCCAATTGGTAGAACAGCGGTCTCCAAAACCGACGGTTGGGAGTTCGAATCTCTCCACCCCTGCCATATTATCTAAACCTCGTCATTGGGCGGGGTGGTTTTGTCTTTAAGGCAACAGAAACAGGTCAGAAGTTATGAACGCAAGTACAGAAACCCCAACAGGCGGTTCTCTAGATTCAGTAAAGTGGATATTAGTATTTCTACTTTTAGGTGGTGCCGTTTTCGGTAATTACTACTATGGTGAAATGTCAGTGCTGTTAAGAGCAGGTGGCGTTGTAGCAGCAGTGGTAGTCGCTGGTTTAGTTGCTATGCAAACTGAAAAAGGCCGTAACGCCATGGCATTTGCAAAAGAATCTCGTACTGAAGTGCGTAAAGTAGTATGGCCAACAAGACAAGAAGCGGTGCAAACTACTGGTATTGTTCTCGTAGCTACTTTAATTATGTCTCTTATAATGTGGGGCTTAGATTCCGTATTATATTACATTGTTAACTTTATCACGTCATTGCAGGTTTAATTTATGTCTGAAGAAATCAAATTAAGATGGTATGTAGTGCAAGCGTTTTCAGGTTATGAAGCGCGAGTACAGAAAACATTATTAGAACACATTGAAATTCAAGGCTTAGAAGATAAGTTTGGTCAAATATTAGTACCTACTGAAGAAGTTATTGAAATGCGTGCCGGTCAAAAGCGTAAAAGTGCACGTAAATTCTTCCCTGGTTATGTTCTTGTTGAAATGGCGATGGATGAAGAAGCATGGCATTTAGTGAAAAGTGTGCCACGTGTTCTTGGTTTTATTGGTGGTACGTCTGACAGACCAAGACCGATTAGTCAAAAAGAAGCAGATCGCATACTACAACGTCTTGAAGACTCTACCGATCAACCGAAACCGAAAACAATGTTCGAACCAGGTGAAGTGGTTCGTGTTATCGACGGTCCATTTGCCGACTTTAACGGTGTGGTTGAAGAACTGGATTATGAGAAGAACCGCATCAAAGTATCGGTTTCTATCTTCGGCCGTTCAACACCGGTTGAACTTGAATTTATTCAAGTCGAGAAAGGCTAAGCCTTATATCCATATATAAAAAACCAGGACATTGTCCTGGTTTTTTACGTTTAGCCCTGTTAACTCTTAATTTATTATTTCAAAGTCCTCAGTGGCGAGAATGAAAATCGAACGACAAAAAATATTTTGGCTCGTGCTGGCTGTCTGCATTGTTGGTACATGGTGCGTATACCAAACAGATGCTCCGTTGCTAGCGCTACAAGAGTATGGCGCATTTTTCTTTTTAGGAGTTGGCGGTGCGATTACGGCAAACTCAACGGGTGCCGGTGGTGGTGTCGTATTCGTGCCATTTTTTGATGCGCTTGGAATGAACATTGATGAAGTGATTGCCACCAGCTTCGCCATCCAATGTTTTGGTATGACTGTTGGCAGTATTTCCTGGCTATTATTTTTTAATGGCAAAAGTGAGCAGAAGATAGAGCGGGTCAATCTGCTTTATCAAGCACTGGCCTGCAGTATTCCGTTCTCAATATTTGGGATTTACACGGTACAGTACCTGCCGGTCCATCCTATAGCTTCTATAAACCTGATCTTTAGTATTTTCTCTTTAGTCTTTGGGGTTGTTGTTTTATACCATTGTGTCTACTTGGGTAAGCGTTCAACTCATAGAGGCGTAATGCTATTAAATAAAGCTGAGACGTTATTCATAGCTATTACCAGTTTAATTGGTGGGGTCATAACTGCATGGATAAGTGTAGGGATAGGTGAAATTTTAGCCGTAGTGCTTTTACTAAGAGGCTTCTCGGTGATGTTTAGTGTAGCCGCTGGAGTCATCGCCTCTTCTATTTCCGTGATTGCCGGTATCCCATATTTCATCAATGAATCATTAATTAATACTGATGTGTTACTGTTTGCCGCACCAGGGGCGATTATTGGTGCACTCTTAGCTCGCTATGTCGCTTTAGCCTTAGGTGCAAAAAAATTAAAATTTTTTCTAGGCTCGTGGATTTTACTTGTCGGCATTGCTGGCCTGTAATAAATTTCTCGTTTCTTGTTTAATTTTACTATTTTCAAACTAATCTTGTATCCGCTCTTGCATATCTGCCATTGATTAATATATAATCCGCTGCCGATTTTATTTGAACTTCGAATAAAATCGTTTTTTGTTAACGGGGAGCTGTTTATTAAATAGCGTTTGAACCCATATTAAAGGTATAAAAACCATGGCTAAGAAAGTCCAAGCTCTAATCAAGCTACAGGTTGCTGCTGGTGCAGCTAACCCGTCACCACCAGTTGGTCCTGCACTAGGTCAACACGGTGTAAACATCATGGAATTCTGTAAAGCGTTTAACGCGAAAACAGATTCTTTAGAAAAAGGCGCTCCAGTACCAGTAGTAATTACTGTATACAACGATCGTTCTTTCACTTTTGAAACAAAAACTCCACCTGCTTCTTACTTACTTAAGAAAGCTGCTGGTATCAAAAGTGGTTCAGGCCGTCCTAACACAGAAAAAGTTGGTACAGTAACTACTGCACAACTTGAAGAAATCGTTAAGACTAAAGAACCTGATTTAACTGCTGGCTCATTAGAAGCTGCAGTGCGTACCATTGCGGGTTCTGCTCGTTCAATGGGTTTAGTGGTAGAGGACTAATCAATGGCTAAATTATCAAAACGCGCTCGTCTTATCCGTGAAAAAGTAGACGTATTAAAAGAATATGAAATCAATGAAGCATTGACTCTTCTTAAAGAATTAGCGACTGCTAATTTCAGAGAAAGTGTTGATGTAGCGATTAAGCTAGGCATTGATGCACGTAAATCTGATCAAAACGTTCGTGGCGCTACAGTATTACCAAACGGTACTGGTCGTGACGTACGCGTTGCCGTATTTACTCAAGGTGCAAACGTAGAAAAAGCTCAAGCAGCTGGTGCTGACATTATTGGTATGGAAGACTTAGCTGAACAAGTTAAGGCTGGCGAAATGAACTTTGACGTTGTTATCGCTACTCCAGACGCAATGCGTGTTGTTGGTCAACTAGGTCAAGTACTAGGCCCTCGTGGTTTAATGCCTAACCCGAAAGTTGGCACAGTAACTCCAGATGTTGCTACTGCTGTTAAAAACGCTAAAGCTGGTCAAATCCGTTACCGCAATGATAAGAATGGTATTATCCATACGACTATCGGTAAAGCTGATTTTGACAACGCACAGCTTGAACAAAACCTTGTAGCTTTACTGGAAGCGCTGAAAAAAGCAAAACCAGCACAAGCGAAAGGCGCATACCTTGCGAAAATCAGTTTATCAACAACCATGGGTGCTGGTATCGCCATCGCTCAAGGTTCTTTAGCTGAAGCGTAATTTAGCGTTTTACAAGGGCGCGATATTAGACTATAATTTCGCCCCTAAAAATTTGGTAGGTGCTGAGCAATTCCTTTGAATGGAGGAAACCTATTACAGGTGCTCAGCTCCCGTCCAAGACCGTAGGTGTTGTTAAAACCTTAAGTACTTTATGAGTATGGTGCTAACCGCTTAATTTCCTACGTAGATGGTGTTACCCAGATATTTCCTTAAATTTCTGGCTCTCGCCGTAATGGCCTAAGGTGAATAATTACCTTAGGAGTTTTAAATATCGGATTCGTCCGGTGAAACCAGGAGTTAAAGCCAATGGCTATCAATCTTGATGATAAAAAAGCAATTGTTGCTGAAGTTCAAGAAGCTGCTACTGGCGCTCAATCAGCTGTAATCGCGGATTCTCGCGGTGTACCAGTTGAAGCAATTACTACTTTGCGTAAAGAAGCTCGTGAAAACGGTGTATGGATGAAGGTTGTCCGTAACACGTTAGCACGTCGCGCATTGGAAGGCACTGAATTCTCATGTATCTCTGATACATTAGTTGGTCCTTCATTAGTTGCATTTTCAAACGAGCACCCAGGTGCTGCAGCACGTTTGTTCACAGATTTCGCTAAAACTAACGAAAACTTTGAATTAAAAGCGGCAGCATTTGAAGGCGACGTTGTAGAAATTTCGTTATTAGCGAAATTACCTACTTACGACGAAGCTATTGCACGTGTAATGAGCGTTATGAAAGAAGCATCTGCAGGCAAACTTGCTCGCACTATTGCTGCAGTTCGTGATCAGAAAGAAGAAGCAGCAGCATAATTACGCTGTAGCTTATATTTATATAGTTATATAACAGCGTATTAGCTGTTTAAAAGAAATAGGAAAAACATTATGTCTATCTCTCAAGAAGATATTTTAAACGCAATTGCAGACATGTCTGTAATGGATGTTGTTGCTTTAGTTGAAGCAATGGAAGAAAAATTCGGCGTAACTGCTGCTGTTGGTGTTGCTGTTGCAGCTGACGCTGGTGGTGCTGCTGAAGAGCAAACAGAATTCGACGTAGTTATGACTTCTTTCGGTGAGAAGAAAGTTGCTGTAATCAAAGCAGTTCGTGGCGCTACAGGTCTAGGCCTTAAAGAAGCTAAAGACTTAGTTGAGTCAGCTCCTAAAGCTATCAAAGAAGGTGTTGATAAAGCGGAAGCTGAAGCACTTAAAACAACTCTTGAAGAAGCTGGTGCTTCTGTTGAGATCAAATAATCTGTTTTTATACAGATTAGCTGCCTAAATTAGGCAATGGCTGGTGACTAATGTCACCGGCCTTTTTGCGCTAAAAGAGAACAGTTTTTAAGTAAACTGCTTTTATTGGTTTTTTTTTAAACCAAAACAGTGCATTATTAAATATTGCGTTAAAATTTAACCACTTATTTGGGTTGATTTTAAGGTATATATTTAGTTTTATTCCCTGTCTGCAAAGACAGATTCGGCCATAACCAGCAAGATGAGGAACCCATGGTTTACTCTTATTCTGAGAAGAAACGAATTAGAAAGGATTTTGGTAAGAAAGCTAAGGTAATGGATTATCCATTCCTACTGTCTATCCAATTAGAATCTTTCCGCAAGTTTATTGATATCGACGCCACCGGTGCTGTCGGCCTTGAAGCCGCTTTCGGCAGTGTATTTCCAATAAAAAGTTATTCTGGTAATTCAGAATTACAATATGTTAGCTACCGCCTTGGTGAGCCATTATTTGATGTTAAAGAATGTCAAATTCGTGGTGTTACCTATTCTGCCGCTTTACGGGTGAAATTACGTTTGGTAATTTACGATAAAGAAGCTGCTGCTGGTACAGTTAAAGATATTAAAGAACAAGAAGTGTATATGGGCGAAATCCCATTAATGACGGATAATGGTACTTTTGTAATCAATGGTACTGAGCGTGTTATTGTTTCGCAATTACATCGCAGTCCGGGCGTTTTCTTCGATCACGATAAAGGTAAAACCCACTCATCAGGTAAAGTATTATATAACGCCCGCGTTATTCCTTACCGTGGTTCATGGTTAGACTTTGAATTCGACCCTAAAGATAACTTATTCGTACGAATCGATCGTCGTCGTAAGTTACCTGCGTCAATTATTTTACGTGCCCTAGAATATTCAACAGAAGAAATTCTGGATATATTCTTTGACACTACCCGTTTTGAAATCAAGAAAAACAAGTTAGTTATGGAACTTGTACCAGAGCGTTTACGCGGTGAAACTGCAACGTTCGATATCAAATTGGGTAAAGAAGTCCTGGTAGAAGAAGGACGTCGCATCACTGCTCGTCACATCCGCGCCTTAGCGAAGAAAGACGTAACCTCATTAGAAGTGCCTGCAGAGTATATCGTTGGCCGTGTACTTGCTAAAGAGCATATCAATAAGAGCACTGGTGAAGTAATCGCCGAAGCGAATGCAGAATTGACTTTAGAATTACTGGCGGAATTAACCGAAGCTGGTTTCAAAGAGTTTGATACCTTATACATGAATGAATTCGATTGTGGTTCATACATGTCAGACACCGTTCGCGTCGATAGCACCTCTAACCGCTTAGAAGCGTTAGTTGAAATCTATCGCATGATGCGTCCTGGTGAGCCACCAACAAAAGATGCTGCCGAAGCATTATTCCAGAATTTATTCTTCTCTGATGAGCGTTATGACTTATCAAGTGTTGGTCGGATGAAATTCAACCGTCGTGTCGGTCGTAGTGACAGCACTGGCGCAGGAATTTTAGCGAACGAAGATATCATCGAAGTAATGAAAACACTAATCGCGATTCGCGATGGTAAAGGCGAAGTGGACGATATCGATCACTTAGGCAACCGTCGAATCCGTAGTGTTGGTGAAATGGCTGAAAACCAATTCCGCGTCGGTTTAGTTCGGGTAGAACGTGCCGTACGTGAACGTTTATCATTAGGTGATCTTGATGCAATAATGCCACAAGATCTAATCAATGCTAAGCCAATTTCTGCCGCTGTTAAAGAATTCTTTGGTTCTTCACAGTTATCGCAGTTTATGGATCAAAACAACCCGTTATCAGAAGTGACGCATAAGCGTCGTATTTCAGCCTTAGGCCCGGGTGGTCTAACACGTGAACGTGCAGGTTTTGAAGTACGTGACGTACATCCAACCCATTACGGTCGTGTATGTCCAATCGAAACACCGGAAGGTCCAAACATTGGTTTGATCAACTCACTGTCGTGTTATGCACGTACCAACGATTACGGTTTCTTAGAAACTCCATATCGTAAAGTGATTGACGGCCAAGTTACTGATGAAATCGATTATTTATCTGCTATTGAAGAAGGTAACTTCGTTATTGCCCAGGCAAATGCTGAAGTAGATGCCGGCAATAAATTAGCAGAAGGCCTGGTTAACTGTCGTCATAAGAATGAATTTACTCTTATGTCAGCAGAGCAAGTGCAATACATGGATGTTTCTCCACAGCAAATCATTTCTGTGGCAGCTTCATTAATTCCATTCCTTGAGCACGATGATGCTAACCGTGCCTTGATGGGTGCGAACATGCAACGTCAGGCGGTGCCAACATTAAAAGCCGATAAGCCTTTAGTCGGTACCGGTATGGAAAAAGTAATCGCAGTTGACTCAGGTGTTACTGCTGTTGCGAAACGTGGTGGTGTGGTTGATTACGTTGATGCTTCGCGTATCGTGGTTCGTGTTAACGAAAACGAAATGCATGCTGGTGAAGCTGGCATCGATATTTACAACTTAACCAAATACACTCGTTCTAACCAGAATACTTGTATTAACCAACGTCCAACTTGTAATGTTGGCGAACCAGTGCAACGTGGTGACGTGTTAGCCGATGGTCCTTCTACCGATTTAGGTGAGTTGGCTCTTGGTCAAAACATGCGTATCGCATTCATGCCTTGGAATGGTTATAACTTCGAGGATTCGATGTTGATTTCTGAGCGTGTAACGAAAGAAGATCGTTTCACCACTATTCATATTCAGGAATTATCTTGTATCGCTCGTGACACCAAATTAGGCTCAGAAGAAATTACTTCTGATATTCCTAACGTTGGTGAATCTGCATTGTCTAAATTAGATGAATCTGGTGTTGTTTACATTGGTGCAGAAGTTAACGGTGGCGACATCTTAGTGGGTAAAGTTACTCCTAAAGGTGAAACACAGTTAACCCCGGAAGAAAAATTACTACGTGCCATCTTCGGTGAAAAAGCGGCTGACGTGAAAGACAGCTCGTTACGTGTACCTAACTCTGTTTCCGGTACTATCATCGATGTGCAGGTCTTCACTCGTGACGGCGTTGAAAAAGATGCTCGTGCGGTAGAAATCGAAGAAATGCAACTGAAAGAAGTTAAGAAAGATCTTGGCGACGAATTCAGCATTTTAGAAGATGGTATTTTTGCCCGAGCGAAGAAACTATTACTTTCTGCTGGTTTAAATGAGTCTGACCTTAACGGCATGTCCCGTGACCAATGGTTAGGACAAAGTTTATCCGATGAAGGCCAACAAACTGAACTTGAGCAAATTGCTGAGCAGTACGAAGCCATCCGTGCCGACTTTGACAAGAAGTTCGAAATCAAGCGTCGTAAGATCACTCAAGGTGATGACTTAGCGCCTGGCGTTCTTAAAATCGTTAAAGTTTACCTTGCCGTTAAGCGTCGCTTACAGCCTGGTGATAAAATGGCCGGTCGTCATGGTAACAAAGGTGTTATTTCAAATGTTGTACCAATTGAAGATATGCCTCATGACCAATACGGTGAGCCGGTAGATATCGTGCTTAACCCACTTGGTGTACCATCACGGATGAACATCGGTCAGGTATTAGAAACTCATTTGGGTATGGCGTGTCGCGGTATCGGTGAGAAAATTGACCGGATGATCAAAGAACAACAAGAATTAGCGAAATTGCGCGAATTCTTGAAAGATGTTTACAACGTTGGTGAAACTGACCAAAGCGTTGACATCGAAAGTTTCTCTGATGATGAAGTTAGACGCTTAGCGAATAACTTACGTGCCGGTTTACCAATTGCAACACCAGCGTTTGATGGTGCAGCAGAGAAAGAGATCAAAGAACTATTCCGTTTGGCTGATATGCCAGAAAGCGGTCAGTTCACTCTATTTGACGGCCGTACCGGTCGTGCATTTGAGCGTCCTGTTACCGTAGGTTACATGTACATGCTGAAACTGAATCACTTGGTTGATGACAAGATGCATGCACGTTCTACCGGTTCTTATTCACTGGTTACCCAGCAACCACTAGGTGGTAAAGCGCAATTTGGTGGTCAACGTTTTGGTGAGATGGAAGTATGGGCACTTGAAGCATATGGTGCTGCATATACTCTACAAGAAATGCTTACGGTGAAATCAGATGACGTTAACGGTCGTACGAAAATGTACAAAAACCTTGTTGACGGCGATCATCGTATGGAACCAGGTATGCCTGAATCGTTCAACGTATTGTTGAAAGAAATCCGTTCGTTAGGTATTAATATCGAACTGGATAAGGAATAAACCTGCAGCTAACAGCATAGTTTACGTTAGTACATGGAGAGGGCGTTTGCCCTCTCTAGATGTTAACTCCGACAGGAGATAGAGTGTGAAAGATTTACTTAAGTTTCTTAAGCAACAAAATCAAACTGAAGAATTCGATGGTATTCGAATTGGTTTAGCCTCACCAGACATGATCCGTTCATGGTCTTTCGGTGAAGTGAAAAAGCCAGAAACCATCAACTACCGTACGTTCAAACCAGAGCGTGACGGTCTTTTCTGTGCCCGTATATTCGGACCAGTAAAAGATTACGAATGTTTATGTGGCAAATACAAACGCCTTAAACATCGTGGTGTTATTTGTGAAAAATGTGGTGTTGAAGTAACGCTAACCAAAGTTCGTCGTGATCGTATGGGTCATATTGAACTTGCTAGCCCGGTTGCTCACATCTGGTTCTTAAAATCATTGCCATCTCGTATCGGTTTATTACTCGATATGACGTTGCGTGATATTGAGCGCGTATTATATTTTGAATCTTATGTAGTTACCGAACCAGGTATGACTACGTTAGAGCGCAGCCAAATTTTAACCGAAGAAGAGTACTTGGATGCTCTTGAAGAACACGGTGATGAATTTGATGCGAAAATGGGTGCTGAAGCCGTTTTAGCGCTATTGAAAGAAATCGATTTAAACGCTGAAATTGACCAAATGCGTGAAGAACTACCGGAAATTGGTAGTGAAACTAAGCGTAAGAAGATCACTAAGCGCCTTAAGTTAATGGAAGCATTCGCCCAATCTGGTAACAAGCCAGAGTGGATGATCATGTCGGTATTACCGATCCTTCCACCAGACTTACGTCCACTAGTACCGCTAGATGGCGGTCGTTTTGCCACGTCTGATCTGAACGATTTATACCGTCGTGTTATCAACCGTAACAACCGTCTAAAACGTCTACTTGACTTAGTAGCACCAGATATCATCGTACGTAACGAAAAACGTATGTTACAAGAATCTGTTGATGCGTTATTGGATAACGGTCGTCGTGGTCGCGCCATTACCGGTTCTAACAAACGTCCATTAAAATCTCTTGCCGATATGATCAAGGGTAAGCAAGGTCGTTTCCGTCAGAACTTACTTGGTAAGCGTGTCGATTACTCTGGTCGTTCTGTAATTACCGTTGGTCCAACGCTACATTTACACCAGTGTGGTCTGCCGAAGAAGATGGCATTAGAACTATTCAAACCTTTCATCTACGGTAAATTAGAAGCACGTGGTTTAGCGACTACGATTAAAGCGGCTAAAAAGTTAGTAGAACGTGAAGGTGGTGAAGTTTGGGATGTACTCGATGAAGTGATCCGCGAACACCCGGTTATGCTTAACCGTGCACCAACACTTCACAGACTTGGTATCCAGGCGTTTGAGCCGGTACTAATTGAAGGTAAAGCGATCCATTTACACCCACTCGTTTGTGCGGCATACAATGCCGATTTCGATGGTGACCAAATGGCGGTACACGTGCCATTAACTATCGAAGCGCAATTAGAAGCGCGTGCGTTAATGATGTCTACCAATAACGTATTATCACCGGCAAACGGCGACCCAATCATCGTTCCTTCACAGGATGTTGTATTAGGTCTTTACTACTTAACGCGTGATCGTGTTAACGGTAAAGGTGAAGCGATGGTGTTCTCTTCGGTTAAAGAAGCAGAAAAAGCATACCGCACTGAAGTTGCTGAACTGCATGCCCGCGTTAAAATTCGTATTACCGAAGTGGTGAATGGTGAAGACGTTACTTCCCTTATCGATACTACTGTTGGTCGTGCCTTGTTATGGCAAGTATGTCCTAAAGGTTTACCGTATGAGCTTATCAACAAGCCATTAGGTAAGAAGCAAATCTCGACTCTTATTAACCATGCGTATCGTAACCTTGGTTTGAAAGACACAGTAATTTTTGCCGATCACATCATGTACACCGGTTTCCATTATGCGATGATCGCCGGTGCTTCTGTTGGTATCGACGATATGGTAATTCCAGATGCGAAATACACTATCATCGAAGCTGCTGAAGAAGAAGTGACAGAAATCCAGGAGCAATTTGATTCTGGTCTTGTTACCGCTGGTGAGAAATACAACAAAGTAATCGATATCTGGTCATCGGCGAACGAAAAAGTTTCGAAAGCGATGATGGACAACTTATCGAAAGAATCAATCTTGAACCGTGACGGCGAGATGGAAGAGCAAGACTCATTCAACTCAATCTTCATGATGGCTGACTCTGGTGCTCGTGGTAGTGCCGCTCAGATCCGTCAGTTAGCCGGTATGCGTGGCCTGATGGCAAAACCAGATGGTTCAATCATCGAAACGCCAATCACCGCCAACTTCCGTGAAGGTTTGAACGTACTACAATACTTCATCTCAACGCATGGTGCGCGTAAAGGTTTGGCCGATACGGCATTGAAAACAGCAAACTCGGGTTACTTAACTCGTCGTTTAGTTGACGTTGCCCAGGATTTGGTGGTAACTGAAGTCGATTGTGGCATAGAAGATGGTCTATTAATGACTCCGCTTATCGAAGGTGGTGATGTTGTTGAACCTCTTCGTGAACGTGTACTAGGTCGTGTTGTTGCGCAAGACGTACATTACCCAGGCACTGAAAACGTATTATTTGCTCGTAATTCATTACTTGACGAAGCAGATTGTGACACCTTAGAAGAGCATTCCGTCGATCAAGTTTGGGTTCGCTCAATCATAACTTGTGATACCGACTTTGGTATTTGTGCTCACTGTTACGGTCGTGATTTGGCTCGTGGCCATATGATCAATCAGGGTGAAGCAATTGGTGTTGTGGCCGCGCAATCTATTGGTGAGCCGGGTACACAGTTAACGATGCGTACGTTCCATATCGGTGGTGCGGCATCTCGAGCTTCTGCTGAGAACTCAGTACAGGTTAAGAACACTGGTACCTTGAAACTTCAAAATGCTAAGTTTGTTGTTAACTCCGAGAAGAAACTGGTAATTACATCACGTTCATCAGAACTTACCGTTATTGATGAGTTAGGTCGTGAGAAAGAGCGTTATAAAGTTCCTTACGGTTCAATCTTGAACAAAGCCGATGGCAAAGCTATCGACGCTGGTGAAACGATTGCCAACTGGGACCCGCATACGCATCCAATCATTACTGAAGTTGCTGGTAAGATCAAATTTGTTGACCTTATCGACCAGGTAACAATGGCGCGTCAAACGGATGAACTCACCGGTTTATCAAGTATCGTTATCACTGATCCTGCACAGCGCAGCTCAGCCGGTAAAGAAATGCGTCCAATGGTGAAATTGGTAGACAAGAAAGGTAACGATGTAATGATCGCTGGTACCGAAATTCCAGCCCAATACTTCTTACCTGGCAACGCTATCGTTAACCTGGAAGATGGTGCCGAGGTTAATATCGGTGATGCGTTAGCACGTATTCCACAAGAGTCATCAAAAACTCGTGATATTACCGGTGGTCTGCCGCGTGTTGCTGACTTGTTTGAAGCACGTAAGCCAAAAGAGCCTGCAATTCTAGCTGAGAAAACAGGTATCATTGGTTTCGGTAAAGAAACCAAAGGTAAGCGTCGTCTACTCATCACTCAACCAAGTGGTGAAGTGTACGAAGAGATGATCCCTAAATGGCGTCAACTTAACGTGTTCGAAGGTGAATCGGTGCTTAAAGGTGAAGTTATTGCCGATGGTCCTGAGTCGCCACATGACATCTTACGTCTACGTGGTATTGATCATGTTGCTAACTATATTGTTAACGAAGTACAAGACGTATATCGTTTACAAGGTGTTAAAATCAACGATAAGCACATCGAAGTCATCGTTCGTCAAATGATCCGCAAGTGTGAAATCCTTACCGCTGGTGATAGCCAGTTCTTACCTGGTGAGCAAGTAGAAGTGGCGCGCGTTAAAATCGCAAACCGTGAACTTGAAGCGCAAGGTAAAGCACCGGCTGAATTCCAGGTGTTAATGCTTGGTATTACCAAAGCGTCACTTGCGACAGAATCGTTTATTTCTGCGGCATCGTTCCAGGAAACCACTCGAGTACTTACAGAAGCTGCGGTTGCTGGTAAGAAAGATGACTTACGTGGTCTGAAAGAAAACGTAATTGTTGGTCGTCTAATTCCTGCCGGTACGGGTTATGCGTATCATCAAAATCGCATGAAAAAGGCCAATGCCGTCGAAGAAGAAGTGACAGTTTCTGCTGAAGATGCTGAACAAGCGTTAACTGACGCACTAAATGCTGATTTGTTAGGTGGCTTTGCTCCTAGCTCTGACGAGTAGTTAGTTTGCTACAAATCGCAACACTGGTTGCGATTTGTACAAAAAAGATCAAGGATCTTTATCCTAGAACTTGACAGTTAGGCACTTGCCCTATAGAATTCCGCGACCCTATAAGTAGGGTCGCGGTTTTTCACGTTTATGAGCGTGCAAATATGGGTAGAGAAAACTACCCCTTGCACAAAGACAACTAATCAGGAGCTATAATGGCAACTATTAACCAATTAGTACGTAAACCACGTGTTAAGCAGGTAACTAAAAGTAACGTTCCAGCGTTACAAGCCTGTCCACAACGTCGTGGCGTATGTACTCGTGTGTATACAACTACACCAAAAAAACCTAACTCAGCATTACGTAAAGTAGCTCGTGTTCGTTTAACGAACGGTTTCGAAGTTACTTCTTACATCGGTGGTGAAGGTCACAACTTACAAGAGCATAGCGTAATTTTAATTCGCGGTGGTCGTGTAAAAGATTTACCAGGTGTGCGTTATCACACCGTTCGTGGTGCACTGGATTGTTCTGGTGTTAACGACAGAAGACAAGGCCGTTCGAAATACGGTGCTAAGCGCCCTAAGTCTTAACGGAACTCCGTCAAGTAAGGCCAAACAACTTAATTTAACTTTTGTTTTGGGAAATTCCTGAAATTCTATCGGAGTATTGAAAAATGCCAAGAAGACGTGTCGTAGGTCAGCGTAAAATTTTACCTGATCCGAAGTTCAAAAATGAACTACTAGCAAAATTCATCAACATTTTAATGGTTGATGGTAAAAAATCTACAGCAGAAAAAATCGTTTATGGTGCATTAGACATCTTAGCTGAGAAACAATCTGAAAAAGAACACTTAGAGTTATTCGAAATCGCTCTAGAGAACATCCGCCCATCAGTGGAAGTTAAGTCTCGCCGTGTCGGTGGTTCTACTTATCAGGTTCCAGTTGAAGTACGTCCAGTGCGTCGTAACGCTCTAGCCATGCGTTGGTTAGTTGACGCTGCTCGTAAACGTGGTGAAAAATCAATGGCTCAACGCCTAGCTAACGAAATGTTAGATGCTTCTGATAACAAAGGCTCAGCTGTGAAGAAACGTGAAGACGTGCACAGAATGGCTGATGCTAACAAAGCATTCGCACATTACCGTTGGTAATATAAAGAACTGGCTGGCCAATATTCTATTGGCCAGCCTTTTTCTATTATCTAAGGGCAACCTTAGAAAGAGGATTAAATAGTGGCTCGTGTAACTCCTATTGAGCGCTACCGTAATATTGGTATCTGTGCTCACGTAGATGCCGGTAAAACGACAACTACAGAACGTGTACTTTTTTATACAGGCCTGTCGCATAAGATAGGTGAAGTACATGACGGTGCTGCCACCATGGACTGGATGGAACAAGAGCAGGAACGTGGTATCACTATCACCTCAGCTGCAACCACTTGTTTCTGGAAAGGTATGGAAGGTCAGTTTGCCGATCACCGTATCAATATCATCGACACTCCCGGTCACGTTGACTTTACTATCGAAGTAGAACGCTCATTGCGTGTGCTTGATGGTGCTGTGTTAGTACTTTGTGCTTCATCTGGTGTTCAGCCACAAACTGAAACCGTATGGCGCCAAATGGAAAAATACGCAGTACCACGTATGGTATTTGTCAATAAAATGGACCGTATGGGTGCAGATTTCTTAACCGTTGTTGAGCAAATGAAGGATCGCCTTGGCGCGAATCCTGTACCAATGCAATTAGCCATTGGTAGCGAAGAAGAATTTACCGGTATTGTTGATCTTATTAAGATGAAGGCAATCAACTGGAATGAAGCTGACCAGGGTATGACGTTTAATTACGAAGATATCCCGGCTGACATGCAAGATTTAGCAGATGAGTGGCGTGAACACCTGGTTGAATCCGCTGCCGAAGCTTCAGAAGAGTTGATGGATAAATACCTGGAAGAAGGCGAATTAACCGAAGCTGAAATCAAAGCTGGTCTTCGCACTCGCACCCTTAACAATGAAATCATTCTTTGTACTTGTGGCTCGGCCTTCAAGAACAAAGGTGTACAGGCAGTGCTTGATGCCGTTGTTGAATACCTGCCATCGCCAACAGAAGTAAAGGCGATCACCGGTATTAACGACGACAAAAATGAAACGGAAGGGGTTAGAGAAGCAGACGACAGTGCGCCATTCGCATCACTCGCGTTTAAAATTGCTACTGACCCATTCGTAGGGACGTTAACTTTTATCCGTGTATATTCGGGCGTAGTTAACTCTGGTGATGCCGTATACAACCCGGTTAAGTCGAAAAAAGAACGCATTGGCCGAATTGTGCAAATGCACTCGAACAATCGCGAAGAGATCAAAGAAGTGCGTGCTGGAGACATCGCCGCCCTTATTGGCCTTAAAGACGTAACGACAGGGGATACCTTATGTGATCCAAGTAAAGTGATCACATTAGAGCGCATGGAGTTCCCTGAACCGGTTATCTCGGTTGCCGTTGAACCAAGAACGCAAGCCGCCCAGGAAAAAATGGGTATTGCGTTAGGTAAGCTGGCAGCAGAAGATCCTTCATTCCGTGTAGAAACGGATGAAGAAACCGGCCAGACTATCATCTCTGGTATGGGGGAATTACACCTTGATATCTTAGTTGAGAGAATGAAGCGCGAATTTAAAGTCGACTGTAACGTCGGTAAACCGCAAGTATCTTACCGTGAAACTATCCGCAAAGCGGTGGAAGTCGAAGGTAAGTTTGTACGTCAATCTGGCGGTCGTGGTCAGTTTGGTCACGTCTGGCTGAAAATGGAACCATTAGCCGAAGGTGAAGGTTTTCAATTTGTGAATGAGATTGTTGGCGGTGCGGTTCCTCGTGAATATTGGGGTGCGGTTGAAAAAGGTTGTGAAGAGCAAATGCAAAACGGTGTTTTGGCCGGTTTTCCAATGCTTGACATCAAAGTCACCTTATTCGATGGTTCATTCCATGACGTTGACTCAAACGAGATGGCTTTTAAAGTCGCCGCATCAATGGGCTTCAAGCAGGGCGCGCTAGATGCTAGTCCGGCATTGTTAGAACCTATGATGCAAGTAGAGGTTACCACCCCTGAAGCAAATATGGGGGATGTAGTCGGTGATTTAAATCGTCGTCGCGGCATAATTGAAGGGATGGAAGATGGTCCAAGCGGCATGAAACTGGTGAACGCCTTAGTGCCACTAGGTGAAATGTTTGGTTACGCTACCGATTTACGTAGTGCAACGCAAGGCCGTGCATCCTACTCAATGGAGTTTAAGCAGTACAATCAAGCTCCGAAAAATGTAACAGAAGCAATTTGCGAATCCCGTTTCGGGTAATGGCAAACTATCGCAGTTGTCTTGATGACAATTGTGGAAACAATAAATTTGAATAATTTTGCTTGTTTATGATGACAAGCTAACTAGAAACTTAAAGGGGCATTTAAAATGGCTAAAGAAAAATTTGAACGTAATAAACCGCACGTTAACGTTGGTACCATTGGTCACGTCGATCACGGTAAAACAACTTTAACAGCTGCTATCTCTGCGGTTCTTACTAAAGTACACGGTGGTG
>NZ_JQDZ01000106.1 GCF_000764205.1 Thalassotalea sp. ND16A | reverse complement strand
AGACTCTGTAGTGCAACGCAATGTCGATTTTGATTTAGCCCTGCTCGATTGCTATCAAAAAGAATTAAAGCAATTAGAATCCTTCATAGAAAGCAAAGCTCGACAACATAACCCCGGGTACCTTGCTATATTGAGGACAGTACCAGGCATTGGCCAAATCTTGGCGCTGACGATTTTGTATGAAATTGGTGATATAGAACGATTCGAATCGGTTCAAAAATTTGCTTCTTATTGTCGGTTAATTAAGTGCAAAGCTGAATCGGCAGGTAAAACTTATGGAACGTCCGGCAATAAAATTGGCAATGGTCATTTAAAGTGGGCATTTAGTGAATCGGCGGTACTGTATCTTCGGGGCAATGATAAAGCGAGGCGCTATTTAAACAAATTACAAAAACGCATGAGCAAAGCCAAAGCATTATCGGCGTTAGCCCACAAATTGGGCCGTTGCGTGTATTACATGTTAAAAAATAAAACGGTATTTGATGATGACAAGTTTTTAGCCAGATAAGTCGCACCACAAGGTGAGCTGAACGCCTAACTGGATGGTTGGAGTATCCGAAGAATCGTTTATCAGTATATGACGACTCTTATACCAGAAGTACAAGCCAGACAACTTGATTAGACGCCTTATGGGTGCGCATTAATGCAATAAACAAAATTGCTTACACCTTAGCTGAGCCTGAAACTAACTGAACACCCTCTGTGGGTTGAATCATTATCTTGAGTAGTGCCAGATTAAGGTTAACCGATGAATGTCTAGTGCCCCTGTTCAACCAATGGACTGACGAAACAGGCAGTGATGAGATCACGATAAGAGAGCCTCAATATGTGTTTGCTGTAAGTAATTTAACAACTGTCTGACAGTGCGAAGTAAACAAGTTTGTTTATTGATTTAACAATTAGCTGCCTAGCGGCAGCTAAAAAAACTTCTATTGCCTGTTGACGGGAAAAGGCTCATATGTGTTAGGGCTGCGATTACGCATGCCAGTTGATATCAATTTTTTTGTGTGTAGCTACACAATCACGTAAATATAAATTAATAAGACTTTGGTACGGAACCCCAGACTCTTCTGCCATACTTTTAAAGTATGAAATAACATCTTCACCAAGACGCATAGTCACAGACTTTTTTAATTTGCTCGCGTAAGGGTTTTTACGCGATTTCATTGCTGATAAATCATATTCATCTTTCATAATTAATGTCCTCGCTGATAATTTTCACTTTCGTTCTTTGTTGCTTTTCTAGCTGAAATTACTCTTATAGTATTTCCATCATCACGTTCGCAGTGACAAACAAGTAATAAATTTGTTTCATTACTCATACCAAGCATCAAAAATCGGTCTTCTGTTTCGGAGTTCTCTTGATCAAAGAACTGCACAGCAAATTCATCAAAAAATACGGACTTAGCTTCATCAAAAGAAACACCGTGTTTTTTGATATTTGTTGCAGCTTTGGCTGCATTCCATTCGAATTTAATCATATGTACATTGTATGTACGCGAGGCCGAATTGTCAAAGTAGCCCTAACAATTTATTAGTTCGTAAAACGCACTTGAAAAAGCGTCCTTTTTGCCTTTTATAATTTAATGATGGGAATAAATTATCAGTTTATTTAAACAGTTACTAGATAAATTTTGATTGTATAAAAAAGAAAATGAATATTTATCCTACTATCAACTTTTATTATATTAAGCAGCTAGCTTTTTTGATCCTTCCTCCTAACTTTTACATTAATTGACTAGGATATTGATGTTGCCAACGGCTGCTGTTGGTTCACTAGAGTCTTTTATTACATTGCGTTAAATTGTTGATGGGCTCATGTGCCAATTGCCGACTCAACTAAATAATACAGAAGGGGTCACTTCATTTGTATTGAAAACTTTAGCCGAAGATTGTTGGCCATAAATTGGTAATATGGTATGAGTAACTTCATTATTTGGCCGTTTAATTCATTCATGCGAATAATGCGGCTACATATAATGTATTAATTTAAAGCCAGCTTTACTAAAAGTAGACAAAATACACTAAAATAGCCTCACCGATTGCTTTTTAATGTCATAATCTAATCGATAAAGCGTAATGCTTTCACAATGCTAAATTCAAACAATCATTAGTTACATGGAAAATATATAAATCATGCGAGTAGCCGTTTCTCAGTTTGCCACATCCTTAAATGTTCAAGAAAATCTAGCAACCTGTATTCGTATGATAAATGAGGCGGCAGGGTGCGAGCCTTCTCTAATCGTTCTTCCTGAATTTTGTAATACGCAGTCGTGGTACGCCGATCATAATCAGGCATGGAATGAAGCCTTACCGACTAATGGTCCTTTTTTACAACATATAGCGGAGCTAGCGAAAAAACATGACTGCTATATTGTGCTCAATGTAACTTTACGGCGAGACCTTTTACGCGATCACCAAGACGGCTCGATTAAATCCAATATTAGTGTGACCTCATGTTTATTTTCACCGCTTGGAGACCTCATTCAGCAAGTGGATAGACAAGCGTTGACGGGGCATGAAAATGATTTTTTTATTTGCGCGAGCAAAGTTGCTGAAGTGGTAACAACGCCCTTTGGAAAACTCGGACTTTTGACCGGTAGCGATGGTATTACCTTTGAAACATCGCGTGGATTAGCCTTAAGTGGTGCGCAATTATTGTGTAACCCGATAAATTCATTCGCATTAGATCAAAGTAATTTACATGGTCCTGCGCGAGCGTGCGAAAATAAAGTGTTTATAGCTGCGGCAAATAAAGTTGGCTCGCTCATACCACAAGAACAAAGTGCAATTTTTTCTGCGCAAAGTTTTGTTCCTCAAGAATTTCTTGTTGGCGTTGGTCAAAGCCAAATAGTTTCTCCCGATGGCAAGGTGCTCGCAAAGATAACTAACCATGAAGAAGGTTTTGTTTTTGCCGATATAGACTTGGCCGAGTCCAGCAATAAATTCCGCCCTGATGGCACTGAACTAATTAAACAGCGGCGTCCCGAGCTTTATCGAGAGCAAACACTGCCGGTGAAGCAAGCACCCCAGCATGAACAGGCATTTGATCATAATAGTAAGGTACCAGAAACTGCCAATGTCGCGATATTTGCAACATACAAGTCTAACGAACAAGCCATCGAAGATGTTTGTCATTACATTGAAAACAACCTCAGTGACATCATTCAATTACCGGAATTATTTTTTATCGCAGATAAAACAATTACCAATAATGCTGAACAAATAGTGCAGATAGCATGCTTGAGCGAGCAGCTAATTAATCAAGTCAGCTCAGTGCTGAGGCCTTTTCAATACGTATGCACTAGTGTCGTTATTGAGGGAATGCATCAGGCGGTGCTAATAAGCGAACATGGTTTATTTGCAACACAACAGCAATTGCATTTTTGTCGCAGATATCGGTGGACTGCACTAGGTGATGATTTAAACATTATAGAATTGCCGTTAGAGCAAGGGAACATTAACATTGCTATGCTAACAGCCGATGACGCTAACATACCTGAAATAGTAAAGGTTGCGGCTTTAAATGACATCCACTTGTTACTGGTACCTTTTGATATTCAAGAGCCGTGCGAGGTTGAGTATGGTTTGTTATCTCGCGCTGCTGAAAATAGAATTTGCATCGTTGCTGCGAGTCGCGAGAAAAGCTTTACCAATAATTTGACTACCGATAACGGTAATGGCAATAATAAAAACAAGGTAAAATCTCAGAAATCCACAGGATTAATTGCCAATTTATCCATAAACTCCGCCTTATTGCCTCAGTGGAAGTCACGAAAGTTTGATGGCTATATCAACCAACCTCTGGTCAAACATCAGCATGGTAAAATCACCAAAGCGGTGATTCACCCTATAGCGGCTTGTAAGAAACTTATGGCGACCAAATATGCAGGAACAGCGCAGTCGGACGTTTCTAAATGAAACCATTACGGTATATAGATTAAGCTACTCCTGCGGATGCGCTGTTAAGAAACACAAGGCTTGCATCATTTGGGGGCTAATTTTGAATTCTTCTACATACAATCTCAGTTTATTATGCTCAGGCAGCACTAAACACTTTCCTAATCTAAAATTGTCACTATTCAGGGGTGTATCTAAGTGATTGATATTGATGGTGAATAAATGCATAATGATCGCATCATATCAAGGATATGGTTTTAATCTCATATCAATTATAAAGAACTCACTTTTGTCCAGCGCAAGAAAGGAAAAGAACTCATTCCTCAATTGTCGCGAGATAAAAGCAACAGTTTGATATGAATTACCAAAAAATGAACTTAAAGGAATATATAAGCAAATGAAAAAAATTATTATTTGTGTCGCCGCGGCAGTTATCCTAAGCGCTTGCGCTGGCAATAATGGAGCCGAGGAAGGAACCCAATTAACAAAAAAATCTAATGCTTCGAACTGTAAAAAGATTAAATCTACTGGCAGTAATATTGCTAAAAAAGTATGTAGTGGTGGCAAGCAAAGAAGCAAAAAATCCGACTAATACGGATACCCAAAAACTCGCTTCCTTATAATTGAATAACATTATCCGCATAACAAAGGACTAGGTAAAAACTTTAATTTCACATTAAATTACATTTACTTGCCCTATAAGTTAAAAAGTATCGACAACAAGCTGTTGGCTATTTTCGTTTCTAACCATTCTAGCCAACAATTATCTTGCTATTCATGAGTACGTTAGAGCCCCCCTAATTGTTGAATATACAGTGAAAAATTTCGGTTCAACCCTTGATAAACTCTCTTGGCTGCCATGTTATTAAGGAAGTATAAGGTAAGCGGTAAAAGTGTTTATCGTATATTTCTTCTTTTCATCCATATCAACACGCAGTTCAGCGATAACTAGCAGATTCGAAACCTTCACTGCATTAATATTAAGGCAACTGAAATCAAGCCTATGGCAGAAAATTAAATTATGATAAAAATAACCTTATACAAAAAAATAATTCCAGTTTTTCTTTGTTCACTACTTGTCCCCTCGGTATTCGCTCAGGATACTCTGGTCGATAAGCTAAAAATCGAACAACAAGTGCAACAATTTATGGCAAAAGAAGATATCCCTGCATTAGCCATAGGTATTATTCAAAACGGAAAAGTTGTGTTTACTTCAGGGCAAGGGGTACTTGATAGAAAAAATAAGCAACCAATCAATTCAAAGACAATGTTTCAAATCGGTTCGCATTCAAAACCATTAACCAGCATTATCACTTTAGAGCTGATTAAAGAAGGTAAGTTGAACCTTTCGGATCGGGTCGTTGACCATTTGCCAGGGGTATTTCCGAAAGCCTCACTTGCTGAGTTTGAAGCATTAACGATAGAGCATCTAATGGTGCATCGTTCTGGTTTACCTACCTATCCTAACAATGTCACCCGCATCGATGGCGATGCAATGTTAGGTGGCTACAGTGAAGAAATGTTATTGGAAGCATTGAGCACAATCGAATTAAGATTTGCACCAGATGAGAAATGGCGATATTCAAACTTTAATTATGCCGTGCTTGGCTATGTGCTGAGCAAAATAACCAATAAAAGTTACGCTCAATTAGTTAAACATTATATTACGGATAAATACGAGCTTGCCGACACTTTGGTTAATTTATCCGATAACCAAAAAAACACGGTTCTGGCAACACCTTACAGGAAGGACAATCGACAAGTTGCCACTCAGCCCTGGGATATGGGATTGCTTACCCCCCACGGTGGTGTTTATTCAACGATTGATGATTTTGCTCACCTTATGGAGCTACAAATAGCAGCATACAACAAATATAACAACAGCGGCGTAACCTCAGCGCTGGTTTCCACTCAAATAAAATATGATACCGAATTTACCCAGGATGGTGAAACATATCCAGGGTTCAGTTATGGTCTGGGCATGATTGAGGTAACGCCTGAATTCCCTATGCATGCTGAAACTGTGCTTTACCATGGTGGTGATCTTGATGGCTTTGCTAGTGAGTATCGGTTTTCTCCAGAATATGGTGTTGGTGTGGTAATGCTGACATCCAGTGGGGGCAGAAAGTTTATCAGGTTCGCAATGAAAATTATGGATGAGTTATTGGAAAGCACTGTTAACAATCAGCAGAAGCTGGCCGTTAATACTGCAACGGATTAATTCACCCAACAACATCGTATTTTCAAATCCCGCCTGAAGTGGTGACTTGTAAAGAGATGCAAAAACAACGCACCGACATGCTTCACTGGAGAAGGGGCGTTATCAATACAAAAGCTTGTGTGAATCACAACTTCACCGTGAACGCCGCCGCTAAAGATCGCAAGGCTTCTACAGCTTAGTTTTTAACGACTAAGCTGCTTCTTTTCTCTCTGTTCCCACAACAAACCTTCATTACTCAAAGACTTTCGTTTTAGTTGATGCTTTCTTCTGAAATTTGGGCGTTACATTCCTGCCGCAATTGAATCTTTTTCACCTTTATTTCACATAAAAACGAATACAGTTTAATTTTAATACCCCAAAAGGCAAAAACATGAAGAAGTATTACTTATTTCTGATCTGCATTGGCGCAGTTTTTAACGTCATTGCCGCTCAGAATACTACCGAGGAACTGGTAGCGCTCAAGGAAAAAATCAATCGCGCGATTATAAAAGTTGAACATACAGAGAGAGCGCTTTGGTCGTATAAAATTTCTCGCTATGAAGACGAGGAAGGTGACATATCAAGCAGTATTGAGCAACATTCCCCACAAACAAGTGAACGATGGCTGCTTAAACAAATTAATGGCCAACTACCGACAAAAAAACAAATTAAGAATTTTGCTAAAAAGAAACAAGAGCAAAGCAACACAAGGAAGCAAGAAGGTAATATAAAACTCACGTTACGTGAGCTAATTAATCAAAAAAGTCTGTCTTTAGTGTCCACAGACGATAAGCATATAATTATGGCATTTAACGTTTATTGGGAGAAACTGGGGAAGGATTCAATTGGTAAGCTACAAGGTAAATTAGTCTATCAAAAAGAGCAGCAATTTATTGAAAAAATATCGATTTGGAACAACGCAGAATTTTCGCCGATGTTTACTGCCAATATTACCGACTTCGCCCTAACGTTTACTTTTTTAAATATTAATGGAGCAGTACTGGTTAAGCAAAATGAAATGAAGATGAAAGGTAGCTTTGCTTACTTCACCGAAATCAACGAAATCTCCTTAGATAACTTTTCAGATTACGTATATCAAGGTCAGCCCATACAATAAACGACACATAACAGCAGTAAATCGATTGGTCACAACTATTTCACAATGATTTCACATGTTGATAGTTAAACTCGTTTTAAAATTAACGAGGAACAGTTCATGCTAAATAAATATCCACGAATCAAAATCACCTTGATCAGCTTTTTCAGTTTGATTATTTTACTCGTGGCTTTTGTCTTCTGGCTGCGGAGTCTTATCCCCTTTGACCCTAATCACAAAGATCTTACCATTACCAAGCCGCAAGACCTTGTTTATCTATCACAAGGAGTAAAAGAACACCGTGGAAAAGTACTTGCCGTGGTTACCAGTATCGACATTATGGGCGCTAGTGGCAAAGATACCGGCTATGAATTAACCGAATTGGCTCGCGCCTATTATGTTTTTGAAGCCAACGGTTTTGAGGTTGATATTGCTAGCCCGAAAGGCGGTAAACCGCCAGTGGTGCTAGATGACGATGATATGGGTAAGTTCGATTTTGCTTTTTTGAATGATACTCTCGCGCAGACAAAAGTCGATAATAGCATCGCCATGGCTGAGGTTGATACCAGGGAGTATCAGGCCGTTTATTTCGTCGGTGGCAAGGGCGCGATGTTTGATTTTCCAGACAACGTAGCAATCAAGTCATTAGTGAGTGATTATTATCAATCGGGCAAGGTGATTGGGGCTGTTTGTCATGGGCCGGCAGCATTGGTCAATGTCACTCTGGATGATGGCACCGCTTTATTAGCCAATAAAACAGTGGCCAGTTTTACCAACGATGAAGAGCTGTTATTAATTCCTGATGCAAAAGAAGTATTTCCGTTCTTATTGCAAAATAAATTAATTGAGCAAGGGGCAAACTTTGATGCGGGTCATGTGTATTTGGATAACACGGTTCAGGATGGCAATTTAATCACAGGGCAAAATCCCTGGTCTGTATGGTCAGTCGCAGAATCTATGATTGCACAATTAGGGTATCTCCCGGTTAAACGTCAGATCACTGCTGAAGAAAATACTATCAGTATCATAACAACCTACGAAGACGAAGGAATTCAACAAGCTAAAGCAAAAATAACATCGATGTTAGCCAATGAAGAACAATCATTTGATAGAATTTTATTCGCTGTGCACACTATTGTTTATGCCATGCAATGGGAGCTAGGCAAGTCTATTGACATGTTACGTTTACTTTCTTTTGCTGATATTGACTAATCATTTAGTCGTCACATTAGTTGTAAGATGTTAAGAGAGAAAAGTAATGAAATATGCACAAGTTTTTATAATCACATTAACACTGTTGAGCTTAACTGGTTGCGGTTATGCAAATATACTTCGTGTTAGAAATGCCAATGATAATATTGTTCCTGTATGGACAGGTAATCAAACGCAAGCTGATTTAATAACCCATTATATTGGTGTAAAGCCCTTTGTGGAAGTTTCAATTAATGACATTAATGGCTTTAAGTTTTTACTTGATACGGGGGCTACATTTAGTGTTTTGGAAGACAGCAACAAAGTTAAGATGCTTGATCTACAAAAGGGTTACTCATTTCCAATCGGCGGTTGGGGAGATGAAGGCCCCTCAAGGGGATATCAAACCAAGGCAAAGAAAGTAAGTTTGAACGGTGTTGATTTTAGTGATGTTACGTTTGCTTATATACCGTTCTAAAACACTTACACAAACCTGATCATCAGGCTTTAGGTTATTTCTGCATTCAACGATACTGGTTGCATTTGCTAAGTAGCAAGCGCAGAGCCGTTATCTCCAGCAGCGTAGATTTCGACTG
>NZ_JQDZ01000105.1 GCF_000764205.1 Thalassotalea sp. ND16A | reverse complement strand
TTCAACGACTAATGCTATTGCATCAAGCTTAAATTCTTTTGAATATTTTTTACGTGCTGTCATTTTTTTTCTCCAGTTAAGTCTATTATCTCTTAACTGGGGTAGTCGAATCCATTAAACCACGTCAACAGCCTGTTAATGCAACTATGAATATTTCTGCTACGCTTTAATTACAATACTAATAAATGGATGTTCATTATATGAAAATAATAATAACTTCACTCTTGCTTATGCTAACTTTTTTGCTCACTTGCTCTCATGCACAAGCGCAAGAGTACGACTCAGATTCGAACCGAGTAAGGCCTAATCAGGAGTACTATTGGGGGGTAATGGCCGGCTCTAGCGTGTTTGGTGGCGAATCATTTGATAGTGTCGAATTATCAGCCGCTATCGCAAAATTTGGCTATAACTTAAATAAACTAGTCGGGTTTGAAATTAGAGTCGGCACCGGCACAACCGAAGTAGAGTTTCGTAACTTTGAAAAAGAGCTGGATTCGTTAGTTGGCGCCTACGTCAGATTGTCATACCCACTGCATCAAAGCATTAATTTCTATGGGCTTCTTGGTTATACCAAAGTTGAAGTGATGAGTACTAAGAACGATGAAGAGGAGCGAACCCTATCCGACTCAGGCGGTTCAATTGGTGGCGGATTTGAATTTATCGTCAACCCGAGAGCCCGTTGGACCATCGAATTTACCGGCTATGTCGATAAAGATGTCGATTACGGGGTGACCAGCGTTGGTTTTGAAGTGAGTTTTTAATGAGTCGGTGATTTTGCTTTCTGGCCCTTAGACACAGACATTCATTTTTCTCTAAACCAGCTCTACCCGACACCAGCAGGGCGGCTCTCAATCTGCTAGATTAATTTCAACCGTAGCGATGCTTGAGTTTGTCGCAAGTGAGGGCTTTCCGCAGAAAATGCGATAACGGTTATCTCGATGCCCTTTATTCGATAGCTTTGATAAAGAATTAGGGCGATGGTTAATTATGACATAATCATATTCAAGTTAAACAATTCGTCTATAGCGTTTGGCTCGATAAAAAGAGTTATACCAATGAACAAACTCAGCAACACCATCTTGCACACTAACTTGAGGTTTATGCCCCGTCACCGCAAACAAATCTTCAACCTCAGCATAAGTTTGATATACATCGCCCATCTGCATTGGCATAAAATTCTTTTTCGCGTCAATACCTAAAGATTGTTCTAATGATTGAATAAAGTCCATTAACTTAACCGGATTACCATTACCAATATTAAAGACTCGATAAGGCGCAGAACTTGTGGCAGCAGAGCCTGACTCTACCGTCCAGTCAGCATTACTGGCGGGGATAACATCTTGAATTCTAATGATGCCTTCAACAATATCATCAATGTAGGTAAAGTCACGACGCATATCACCGTGGTTATACACATCGATAGCCTCCCCGGCAATTATCTTCTTGGTAAACTTAAATAATGCCATGTCAGGACGACCCCACGGGCCGTAAACCGTAAAGAAGCGAAGCCCTGTAGTTGGCACACCATATAAATGCGAATAGGTATGTGCCATTAACTCATTGGCCTTTTTAGTGGCAGCATATAATGAAATAGGATGATCGACACTGTCTGAAGTGGCAAAAGGTGTTTTCGAGTTTAAGCCATAAACAGAAGACGATGAGGCATACACTAAATGTTCAACCTTATTATGCCTACACCCTTCTAAAACAGTTAAGTGCCCAACTAAATTGGAATCGGCATAGGCCATTGGGTTATCAATAGAATAGCGAACCCCAGCTTGCGCCGCTAAGTGGATAACCCGATCAAATTTTTCATCGGCAAATAACTTAGCAATAGCATCGCGATCGGCTAAATCGGTTTCTACAAAAGTAAATAGCCCTTGTTCGGCAAAACCAGTTAAATTTGCGAGGCGAGCCTGCTTTAAACTGACGTCATAATAATCATTTAAATTATCAAGACCAATAACACTATGGCCTTGTTCACATAAACGTTGTGCCACACAGTGGCCAATAAAACCGGCAGCGCCAGTAACTAAATATTTCATAATAAATTTTTCTTATAGAATCTAATTTATCTACCAATAATTAACTTGGTAGGTTTGACTTCAGTCGAACGTTATCTGCGAAGCAGCAAAGTTATCTGCGAAGCAAAACAAGTTATCTGCGCAGCAAAAATAGTTACCGGCGAAATAACACCGCTTCGCTTCGAAGCTCCCCTCGGTCTAATCACTACCAAACAAATCCCGGGTATACACCTTATCAACAACATCTTTTAATTCGTCCACCATACGATTAGAAACAATCACATCAGACATCGCTTTAAATTCGGATAAATCGTTAATCACTTTCGAGTGAAAGAACTCTTTTGTTTCCATCATAGGTTCATAGATTACAACTTCAATGCCTTTTGCTTTAATCCGTTTCATTATTCCTTGAATACTCGATGCTCTGAAGTTATCTGAGCCTGCTTTCATAATTAACCGATAAACACCGACAATCTTAGGCGCTTTAGCAATAATAGAATCGGCAACAAAGTCTTTACGGGTAGTATTGGCATCAACTATGGCACTAATAATGTTATTCGGTACCTTGTTGTAATTTGCTCTTAGCTGTTTGGTATCTTTGGGTAGGCAATAGCCACCATAACCAAAAGAAGGGTTATTATAATGTGTGCCTATACGCGGGTCTAAACCAACTCCAACAATGATCTCTTTGCTGTTAAAGCCATAGGCCTCAGCAAAAGAATCGAGTTCGTTAAAATAGGCAATGCGCATGGCCAAATAGGTATTGGAAAATAACTTTATTGCCTCGGCTTCACAGGAGTGCACAAAAACCACCTGGACATCCTCTTTTAGCGCCCCCTGCACCAGCAATTGGGCAAATACTTTTGCTTCCTCACAGCCATTACCCATCACGATACGAGACGGGTACAAGTTATCAAACAGGGCTTTGCCTTCACGGAGAAACTCGGGACAGAAAAAAATCTTATAGTGCTTAAATTGCTTTCTCGCTTGTTTGGTAAAACCAACGGGAATGGTGGACTTGATAATAATCGTGGTCTTGGGGTTAATGGCTAACACCTCATCAATCACCATTTCAACCGAACTGGTATCAAAAAAATTATCGACAGGGTCATAATCTGTTGGCGTGGCAATGATGACATAGTCGGCATCTTGGTAGGCCAACTCTTTATCTGAGGTTGCTTTAAAATTTAATGACTTATTGGCTAGAAATTCTTCAATATCACCATCTTCAATGGGGGATTGTAAGTCATTTAACAGGTCTATTTTCTTTGGGTTTATGTCATAAGCTACCACTTCATTGTGTTGAGCAAGCAACAAAGCATTAGAAAGGCCGACATAGCCAGTCCCGGCAATCGCTATTTTCATTATTTTTATAATCCCTTTAACGTTGAAACCATTAATTACAACTGCTTGGTATTAAATATAGTCAATATTTCAGTAGTTTGGCATTTCATTAGCAGTATTTTTGCTTTTGCTTCAACATTTAACCGAACCACAGGCTCAGAATTGGCGCTGCGTAATTTTCCTGTTTATCGCCACCCGTTGGCGAGAATTTATTCTCGCGTTATTCTGCTCAGCAGATCCTGCATTCATTTGCCCGCTCAAAACCCTTTCCGCAACGTCCACGCCATCAACAGCCAAAAGTTAGCGAAATACAATAGCGTAGCTTGAATGAGGGTATGTTGAGAAATCATTGTTAAAAACTGTTTAGAAAATAACGGTCCAGATAAGGCCGTAGTCGCATTCCTTTACCAGCAGCGAATACTACAGGTTGTAACATAGTGCCGCTTGTTCTTATTAATATTCAATTGTTTGCAAAAAAATTATGCCAAATTCAGGCTAACTAATTAAAAGTTTAGCACAGATAAAATTTTCCACCGTTTAGCCAGGGGCAAAAAAAAATCCGCACATGTGTGCGGATTTTTTAATTCTACTTGCAAAGTAGTATTTTTAAAGAGAGTGTTTTTTTAAAGAGAGTATTGCAGATTAAAAAACAACGTAGGCTGTGTGTTATCATCTTCATCATCATTTTCAAAACGAGAATGGTTAATACTGCCACCTAGGGTGTATTTAAACTTACCCTGGTGTAACTGATACTTCAGGCTTAACACCAACATTTCTTCGGCAATATGGGTAACTGTATTGCCATTATTTGGATCATCCGGGTACTTATCTGCATTATCATTGTTCAAGTCTAAATATTTAGCTTTCAATTCCCAACTTTCCAGACCATTTAATTGCGATACCATGCCAAACACCACGGATTCTGCATCGTTATCGTATGAACTGCCTAAATTGCGCCCGTTGTACCTCATACCAGTTAAATATACTTCATGTTCATATATACAATTTCCAAGTCCTACTCCTGGTACATCTCCCGCTCTTGCAGGAGTACAGTCACTAAAACTATCGGTATATTCTAAATAAACTCTAAAAAAGGTATCGGCAATGTTTAATGTAGTATCAAAACCGTATTGCCATACCTTTTGTGCTACAAGGTCATTATTTTTATTGTTACCATCCTCGGCTAGCATTTGAACATATAAACTGGCTGGCCTAGAAAAATAATTTAATGTATATCTAGCATCAACCGCAACTTGTTGATTACCCGGCTCGTATTTAAATCTATCTTCAAGTGAGCATCCTCCTAAATCCTCCGCACAGTTATCTTTTCCTGTTAATGCATCCCAGAAAGTGTCCAAGCCTCCAGGGCGTCCGTCACCATTCCATTGGATCAAACGAGTTACACCTAACTCTAAATTTTGGCTCGGTTTAAAGTTGAAACGAAAGCCCCAAAGCCAGGCATTATGGACATGGCGCTCTTCTTCAAATTGCCCCATAAAAGTAGTAACCGTCCAGGGGATTTTTACATCATTAAAAAAAGGCAGAGTAAAAGGCGTAGATGATTTACGGGTGAGAGCGATTGCAGGCATAGGCCGGGCATTATTGGTTAATGCCAAATTGGTATCCCAACCAGGGCCAAACCACCTATCTTGCATGCCGATACTGATAACCCAATTTCCTAGAAAATATGCGGCATAACTTTCATCTAAACGACCGTTTTCAGTTCTGCGAAGATCTTCACTAATACTAGGTGATAATTTTACCGCCCATGAATCGCCCATATAACTGAAATGGCCTTGAATAAAATTCGCATCTCGATATTCATCGCCAAAACCAGTGAAACGCTTTTCATCACTGGCAAAATTCATTTCGATAATTTTATTATTACGTTTCGAAAAATTGAACTTTTGCTTAACATGCCAATAGGCCGATTTACTTTCCTTATCCAATTCATGTTCGTTAACTTTAGTAAGGGCAGAACCAACATCAGCCCACATTAACGGGAAAGTAGTTAATGGAATGTTGATATGGCCTTTATCAGCTAATAGTTGAATATCAGCCCGTAGGAACACATTAGAAGTATCAACCCAAGGCTCAGCTTCTACGAAAAAAGGTAAAATATAAAAAAGAGTGCCACTAAAAGTGGCAACAAAAAATTTTGTAGTTATTTTAAAAAACATAGTTTATGACTTAAAGAAGAGAAAAGTATTTTAATAGGCGTTTTTATTAACAAAGCCTTTAAATATGGTTAAAAAGATAATTTTTAAATCCCAGATCAGAGTCCAGTTACTGATATATTCCAGGTCAAACTCAATACGTTTCTCCATTTTATCTAAAGTATCGGTTTCACCACGCCAGCCATTAATTTGCGCCCAGCCAGTAATGCCAGGTTTCACTTTATGACGAAGCATGTATCCACCTATCAATTGGCGATACTCTTCATTATGAGATACTGCATGTGGTCGAGGACCTACAATGGACATACCACCAGTTAGTACGTTGATAAATTGTGGAAGTTCATCTAAAGATGTTTTTCGCAAAAATCCACCAAGAGGAGTTATACGAACATCCCCTTTAGTCGCTTGTACAACGGTGTCTGAGTTCTCCATAACAGTCATCGACCTGAACTTCCAAACTTTTATTGCTTTTCCATCTATGCCATACCTATTTTGCTTGAATAAAACCGGGCCTTTTGACGTTAATTTTATCGCTAATGAAATAACTAATAAAATGGGGCTTATCAAAATTAAAATCAGAGTAGATAGCATTATATCAGAGATGCGCTTAACTAAACGATTAGCCCCTTCCATAGGTGTATCATAAATAGAGATCGTAGGGATACCATTTAAAGACCCCATTCGTGAGTTTAATAAATCAAAAGAAAACATATCGGGTACGAAAACTAAAGAACAAGTACTGTCAGACAGCTCCTTGGCAATTTTTCTGATATAAGGCATGTGATCCATGGATAGCGCAATATAAACGATATCAATGTTAATCAGTTTGATGTCACTTAATAAGTCGTCCAAATTACCTACAACTTCCAAATTTTGCTGTTTAGTTCCTACTAAACCTTCACGCCTATCATCATAAAAGCCAATCACTTTTAAACCAAACTCTGGAGATAGGTAAATATTATTGGCAACTTTTGTACCGACATCTCCAGCACCAAAGATAACAACATTGCGTTGGTTAAACCCTTTACTGCGGACGTATGTTAAAAACATTTTAAGAAAAGTTCGAAATAAAATAAAATACAATCCCGCAATCAAATACCAACCAATAAGAACGTAACTTAACTTGTTCGCACTTACCGTAAATGAATACAGCAAAAATACCGCTAGTAAAAACGATAACGTCCAATATTTGAGACACTTTATTATTTCGACCTCTACTTTTTCTCCCCGGTGACTAATATATAGTTCACGGGTATTAGCGATAAACTGAAAAGTTAAGCTCGCGATGAATCCACCAATAGCTATACTTAACACAGGCAAATCACTACCGATAATCGTTATCAGTAAATACAATAAAAAAGGGATCATAATCAGGTCAATTAACTGATTAAAGAAAGTTATCAAAGAAGAGTGAGTTTGAAGTATGCCGTGTTTCATAATGACTTTTCGATTTTTCTACTTTTTGTTCTAGTCAGACTATATCTTACCAAAATTATCACTAAAATAATATATTCAACTAAACCCTAATTGATTTTAGGATTGATTTTTCTAAATGCTTGGCAACTATAATTCCAGAAACAATACCAATCACATCGGCAACTAAATCGAACCAAGAGAAAAACCTATATATGGTGAGCCCTTGCAATAACTCTAGTAACAAACCATAAGCTAACAAAGGAATAATAACACTACTGAGCGAGTTTACTTTATTAAAACAAAAATATAATAAAACACATAGCACTAAAAAAGCGATAAAGTGATTCGCTTTATCCCATACCGTAATATCTGAAACCGCTTCGCTCGGTATTAATGCCAAAACAGTTATACTAAGTAAACAAAAAGCGAAGCAGATGCGAAAAATTATCGTGTTAAGGGCTACATGCCATTCATTTGTCATTGTTAAAAACCCGTTTTTGTCGTAAGCGAGTGTATTAATCCATAGATTCTAACATCAATAGAAATAAACTGATCAATTGCTCCATCCCACTGAATGTACAAAGCATAGAAAAAGTGAAAAGGGGTTTATCCCCTTAGGGTTTCTAATATCTCAGCGGTTTGTTGTTCCATTAATGCTACATTCGCTCGCGATTCTACATTTAGCCTTACCACAGGTTCAGTGTTTGATGAGCGCAAATTAAAACGCCAATCGCTGAACTCTAATGAAATGCCATCAGTTTCATCTACCACTAGGGCTGCACTTTCGTATTTTTTGCGCACTGCAACAATCGCCGAAACCGGATCGGCCAGTTTTGAGTTAATTTCACCTGAGGAAGGATACAAAGCAATTCGCTCTTTAACCAGTGAAGACAGTGGCTTACCTTTCACCGATAATAATTCAGCAACCAACAGCCATGGGATCATTCCTGAGTCACAATAAGCAAAATCACGAAAATAATGATGAGCACTCATTTCACCGCCATAAATGGCATTTTCTAAGCGCATACGTTCTTTAATAAAGGCATGGCCGGTTTTGCTCATTATCGGAGTTCCACCTGCTTTATTTACAATATCTATTGTATTCCAGCTCAAGCGAGGGTCATGAATTATTTTTTCATTCGGGTGTCTTTGTAAAAAAGCTTCGGCCAGCAAGCCGACAATATAATAGCCTTCAATAAATTCACCACTTTCATCAAACAAGAAACAACGATCAAAATCGCCATCCCAAGCTATCCCCATATCGGCACCATGGCTAATCACGGCATTAGCGGTATCGGCTCTACATTCGGGTAATAATGGATTAGGAATTCCGTGAGGGAATTTACCATCCGGCGTATGGTGTACTTTAATAAATTCGATATTTACACCATGCGCAATTAATTGTTGTTCAATAGCGTCTAATGCAGGGCCCGCTGCACCATTACCAGCGTTAACAACAAGCTTTAATGGTTTTATATTACTTACATCAACAAACTCAAGCATGTGTTTTGAGTATTCAGACTTTAATGGCCTGGTTAGGTATTTACCAGGTTCTTGCGGTTTAAGTGGCAGCTTGCCAGATAATATTTTCTCAGCAAGCTTTTCAATATTTCTTAAACCCGTATCGCCAGATATAGGCTTTGAATCTTCGCGCACAAGTTTCATACCGTTATAGTCCATAGGATTATGTGAAGCAGTAACTTCTACTCCGCCACAAACACCTAAAAACTTAGTGGCAAAGTAAATTTCTTCAGTTCCGGTCATTCCCAGATCAATAACATCTGCGCCTTCATCTTGTATGCCACGAGCTAAAGCCAGCTTTAAGCCCTCAGACGTTAAGCGGATATCACCACCAACGACTACCTGTTTAGGTTTTATTTCAAGGGCAAAGGCACGTCCTATCGCATAAGCAATGTCTTCATTTAATTCACTGCCCAGTTGACCACGAATGTCGTAGGCTTTAAAACACGATAATGTCATGATTAAGATCTTCCGTATCTATCTTCAAAGCGAACAATATCATCTTCACCTAAGTAACTGCCACTTTGTACTTCAATGAGCTCAAGTGGCAACACCCCAGGATTCTCAAGCGCGTGTACAACGCCAGCAGGAATGTAAGTAGATTGATTTTCAGTGAGTAAAAAAGTTTTTTCACCATTGGTTACTTTGGCAGTACCCGACACTACAACCCAGTGTTCAGCTCGATGATGATGCATTTGAATAGACAATTTTTCACCCGGTGATACGGTAATGCGTTTAACCTGATCACGCTTACCAAAGTCAATAGAATCGTAATGCCCCCAGGGGCGGTATACTTGCCGATGAATATCAGCCTCAGTTCGATTAGACGCTTTTATTTGCTCAACAATTTTTTTAACATCTTGTACATTATCTTTATTGGCGACTAACACCGCGTCTTTAGTTTCCACAACAATGCAGTTTCCTATGCCCACAGTTGCCACCAATTTTTGTTCTGCAATAACTAGGTTATTGGTTGAACCATGGCTCAATACATCTCCTTGGTGTACATTACCATTGGCATCTTTATCCTTAATGTCCCATATTGCTGAAAAACTGCCAATATCATTCCAGGCAGCATCTAATGGCACAACCACGGCATTTGCTGTTTTTTCCATAACCGCATAATCAATTGAATCATCAGGGCAGCTGGCAAATGCAGTTTCATCGACCCGGATGAAATCATGATCGTTCGAGGCTTGGGTAAGCGAAGCTTTGCATGACGCTAAAATGTCAGGCCTAAACTTCTCTAACTCTTCAATATAACGGCTGGCTTTGAACATAAACATTCCAGAGTTCCAAAAGTATTCTCCAGATGCTAAGTATTGTTGAGCAGTTGGTAAATCGGGTTTTTCAACAAACTGCGAAACCTGAAAACCAGTAACCTCATCACCTTCAATTTTAGCACCAGCGCGAATGTAGCCATAACCCGTTTCCGCATGTGAAGGCACAATGCCAAATGTTACTAAGTCACCCGCTTTAGCTAATGGTTCGGCACTTGCAACAACACGGCGAAACTCACTTTCATTATAAATCACATGATCTGCGGCTAAAACAAGTAATGTTGGATCTTCGCCTTTTGCAATTTCGGTTAATGCCGCAAGCGCAATAGCAGGTGCAGTATTACGACCAACAGGCTCTAAAATAATAGAGCCTAAAGTGTCAATTTCACGTAACTGTTCGGCAACAATAAATCTATGTTCTTCATTACAAATAGTTATTGGCGACGAAACATCCAGGCCAGAAAGTCGCAAAGCGGTTTCCTGAATCATCGTGCTTTCTGAGGCTATTTTTAAGAATTGCTTGGGCATTAATTTGCGTGATAGCGGCCACAAGCGTGAACCACTGCCACCGGCCATAATTACAGGTTTAATCATTTACGTAATTCCTTAATAAAAATTGGAAATATTTTGATTCCATCAACTAAATACCTTTTAGCTAACCTTTTGGGGCTTTGTAATAATCTAAATAGCCATTCAAGCGCAAGCTTTTGCATAAATTTTGGAGCTCTTTTTTCATCACCGGTAAGGAATAAAATTGAAGCTCCTATACAAAAGTAGCATGCGTTCAAATTCAAGGCTTTCAACTTTTGCGCTAAAATTTCTTGTCTAGGGCTGCCAACAGCCAGAAAAAAGATTGTCGCATTACTTTTTGAACAATATTCTATGCATTTGTCTACTTCATTTTCGGAATGTATAAACCCCATGGGCGGATTGTAATGATCAATCTTAATCTTAGGATATTTTTCTCTTAGCTTTGCGATAACAGCAGAATCACAACCTATGATGCAAACAGGCTGTGGGGAACCTTTTAACTCATCAAATAGCAGTTTAGTTAAATCACTTCCAGGTATTAAATTTTTTATTGGTTTTCGACAAAGTCTCGATAATATTTTCAATATTCGTGAATCATTAACGGTAACATCCGCTTTGGCATAAATGTTCTTAAATTCTTGATCCTTGGCGAATCGGACTACATGGTCCACATTGGGAGTGACAATTACCTTATTTAATAGTGATCCCGAGAAGCAATTTTTAATTAATTCTTGCATAGATATATTGGTAAATTTAATTCCAAAAATTGGTTCTACTTCATTTTTTTCAATCATTCGCTTGTTTTCGCTTTGAAATAATTTTAGCCGGAACTCCACCGACAACGGTATATGGTGCTACGTCTTTAGTTACAACAGCTCCGGCACCAATTATGGCGCCTTTACCAATTGTTATCCCTTTTAAAATTGTTGCACTCCTTCCGATCCATACATCATCACCAATTTCTGGGTTGTCTTTAGCACTCATGCCTTGGTCAACTATTGGGATTTCAGTAGACTGAAATTGATGTGTATCATTTAAAATGGAGACATTCGGCGCTATTAGAACATAATTACCTATATTAGCCCCTTGTATAAATACATTTTCATTTATCTCACAGTGCTTGCCTATTGTTAGGTTTTTGCCATCTGAAATGTAAATTCCATCTTCGAAAATAGCTTTAGAGTGAAAAGGCATTAATTTTAAAACCTTTGATACGTACCATACTCTAACTTTATTCCCAAATTGAACAAATTTAGTATTAGGTAATTTTGAAATAAACAAATAATAAAAAATTAGCAATAATTTATTAATCATTGTTCATTACTCTCTCATAAATATTTAACAACTTTTTCATAATTAAATTTTGAGTCAGCTCTTTAGTAAATACACGTGCTCTTCTATTCGTCGGGCTATCTAATGCATCTTTAATGACTGTATTAATGCTGTTAGCTATCTGCAAAGGTGTCTCTTTTGAAGAAATGATTCGAGTTCCCAGAGTATTCCCTACTACACTTTTTACATCACCAACATCGGTAGAGATAATAGCAAGATCAGAGGAAAGAGCCTCTTTTATAATTTGAGGAGAACCTTCACTAATTGATGTCATTAAAAGAAGTTTAGATTGCGAAAGTTTAACTGCAATTTCGTCCCTAGATAAGCCATCCAACTCGGTAAATTCAACCTCACTATCTATTTTCTTATATTCTTGAAAAATTTCATTAAATAGTGGAAAATTTTTGACTTGCCGATTCATACTCCCGGGAAAAATGATAATGTTTTTCCTATTTGCAGAATAGCAAGAATTGAAAAGTTCATCATCGACTCCGCAAGGTAGCATAGTGAAATTATGATTAATTTTAGAAACAATTCCATTCATCTCATCATTGAGAGTTATAACATTTCCAACACGTTTGACTATTGCTTTCGTGATAAAGTTTTGTATGTATTTCCCCTGTTTAGATAAAATATCACCACCGTGGAGAGTTAGTACAACATTTTTCCATGATTTAAATGGATTTAATAAAACAAATAAACCGCTTAATCCATAATGTACGTGAATTACGTCAAAATGGTTAAAAGACACTTTAAAAAAAATTTTAAAGGCGTCAAATAAATAATTTAGCTTAGACTCAAAACCTTTAATAATAAAAGAATCACACTGTATATTGGAAAGTTTATTCAAACAATCAACTTGTTCCTTAACAAAAATCCCTTCGTAAGAACATTCTGGGTTAATGTCAGGGTACATATTAGTTACCACAAGGACTTTCATTGACAGTACCTTTGCTTTTGCTTATAAAAATATAAAAAAGAAATATTCATCACCAGGCCGCTTAAAATATAATAAGAATAAATATTATTCTCAAACATAAACCTTAAAATGAGCATTAAAATTAACGGAAGTATTATCAAATCAGCTTTTAAACACCAAATGAAAATTTTGATTAAATAATACATAAAGATTGAAAATGCAATTAATCCAAAATCAATCAATATTAAAAGAAAATCATTATGTGGTGCGATCCCCCCCCAAACTTTCGAAAAACCCCAAAACCCATCGCCAAAAAGTAAAGTAAATATTGGCTGTTCAATTAAGTATGTCCAAAAAATTAAGTAAGAATAAAAACGCCAAATTAATGAACTCGAATATTGCTCGCCAAGGTCCTGAATAGGCATTCTATTTTTTGCAAGATTTATCAGGTTTGAAAATTCACCATCAACTAGCATTTGAAAAGGAGAGAATATTTTTCTAAACAATTCTGGCGAATAAATCTTTAATATTAAAAACAACACCACAATAGCTAAAATGAAAACTGCTGTAGCTTTTAGGATTACGCTTAAACGAATGGCTTTGATTTTCACAAATGTCATTAAAGAACTTAAAAGCGCACCGGTCGATGTTGATAATAATGAATAGCCAACCAAACCAAACCTTTGATATTTATAACTTTCTAAATTTTGACTATTTAAATGTACAAAGACAAAACTGAGTAATATATAACTTCCCAATAAATTTACATGTTCAAAATTAAAAAATTCTCTAGCAAGCGGGTTGGCAACAATGAATGAAAGGATATAATTAATACTGATCAAAGCGACAAAGATATTGAGTACTTTTTTTGATATATAAACAAAATCATATGCGTCTAAATAAGATGCTGCAATTTTAATCGTTAAATACACGAGGATCATGGAAAGATATTTTATATAAAACATCTTATCAACTCCCTGTATCAACCATATAGTACAGAATAGAAGAAAAACTAAAACCCCTCCCCACTCTCGCATAGGAATTAATTTCAGTTCTTTCATTTTAATGATTAAAAATATGATGCAAACACCATTAAACATTAAAAAGTTTAATTCCCTTAGTGGCGAGAAAAAATCTAAGAGAAATTTAAATGAAAATAAAAAAATAAGGAAAGTTCTAATACTAATAATCATAATTTTTTCATATTTTTCGTTTTTACACAGCTAATAATTTAGATTTAGAACCAAACAATGCCATCTACAACAACGAATATTAAGAGGTGCAAGTTAAAATGGGAAAACACGATTCTTTAACAAAAGTAGAGCTCTTAAAGCAACGGAATATTTTCTAAATTTATATAAAATCAATTGTTTTAAATTAATTTGCTCACTGGCTAACCAGCTTTCAACAATAAGTTTATCAAAAAGTTTAAATTCTTTTGAATTTAACGCTAAAACGGCACAAACAGATAACTCTTTGGCTTTAGCGAACTCAATATCATTTAATGGCAAATTGGCGTGCGATTGATAGAGTTTATCCAGGCAATATATATGACTTGATGCTAATTTTTCTATCTCTGCTTTTTTTAACTGTTTTAGGTTGCTTGACCAAGAGCCTTCAGCAGAAACCCGATAAGCGGCAGTAACCGTTGGAAGATAGCCGGATCCCGCCAATCCACATGCGGCAAAAATCTGTATATAATAGTCTCCCACAGGTGCATTGGTTAATAACCATTGAGGTATTGTTTTACATGCTTCAGTTCTGAGAAATAATGATGGTGTTGGACAAAATCCTCCCCCACCTCTTATCACTTCACCAACGGTAAATTGTTTTGACTGTTTGCCATAATCGCAAAATTTACTTCCTTCATTTGAATCTCTATCAACTTCAACTGCCGGGGTAAAACAAAACCCAAGGTTCTTATTTTGTTCTAAAAAATCAAATTGCATTTGCAATTTTGTTTTAGCAACCCAAAAATCATCACCTTCACACAACGCGATATAACTTCCAGCGGCTATCGGCCACAAAAATCTTGGCGAAATAATGGGGTTCTGAGAGTATTGATTTTCAGTTTGAATAACTGTTTTTATAATATTGGGGTATTTGTTTTTGTAATTTAATACAATTTCGGTAGTTCTGTCGGTTGAAGCATCATCATGAATAAGAATTTCAAAAGGAAAATTTGTTTCCTGCATAAGAAAACCATCTAAGGCTTTAGCAATGTATTTTTCTTGATTATAAGTGATACAACAGATACTGACTGCGGGGATGTTCTTATTTTTTTCCCATCCCTTGGTTATATCGGATTCAGATTTAAAAATCATTTTTTTCAACTCGTAATGTTGTTACACATAAGTAGTTCGCATTGCCAATAAGAGCGAATAAGCCCCTAAAGCACTCCGCAGAGTAACGGGTCAAATGCTTAAATTAAAAGGTAGTTTTATGCGGCTGGAAAATTTACGTTGAATTAACAAAAAACCTTCACATTTAAAAAGGTAACTAGTGAGTATATATATCACAGCACCTAAGCCAGTTGCAATTATCACTTTTAACAATGGGTTAATATACAAAAAAGTGATAAAGAGCCAAACAAAACAGGACGCTATAACGGCTAAAAGCAGCGGTTTTATGGCATCTAACAATTGTTCTTTCAAACTATAATTTATGAGTTTCACCGTGTAATATGTATTCGGGATCAGCCCAATTAATGACCCTACTATTTGCCCTATTATGATGCCTTTAATACCAAAAGGTATGGTTAAAAATAATAAAATTAAATTTATGGTTTTTTTAACCAGCCCCACTTTAAACATGATGTTGGAATAGCCCTTTACCAATAAAAGGTTTACATTAAGTGAGTGCAAAGGACGTAAAACGCCCAACAAACATAATAATTGCATATATGTACCCGCGGGCTTCCATTCTTCCCCTAAGATAAATTCCAATAATAGCGGAGAACAAACGGATAAAAAAAGCAATAACGGTGAAATCACAAACATTAGTATTTGAATAATTTGTCTATATTTCACCCTTAAATTTTCATTATTTTCTTGTAGGGTTGATAGTGCAGGAAAGGCCGATTGCTCAACAGATCTCGTTAGCTGCTCAGCGATAATACTACTAATTTTTCTTGCTATAAAATAATACCCTGTAACCTCAACACTAAAAAAACGGCCTATTATTAAAATATATGAATTTTGAAATAAAACTCCGGTTATCCCTTCAGCAAGTACGCTAGCACCAAAACTGAACAATCGTTTAAATGATTCGAAACAGAACATAAAGGATGGACGCCAAGCGCTTCCAAACCAGAGGAATAATGTAGAAACAAAACTAGATACCAGCATTTGTGCTACTAGGGCATATACTCCAAAGTCACAATAAGCCAAATATATAGCAACACCACCAGAAATAAGCATTCCAAGTGAATTAGCTATCGTTTGCAATTTGAAGTTCATTTGCCGACTAAGTATTGATATTTGCACCACTTTCAATGCATTTATCACAACAACAACACCAGCAACCTTTAAAAGGTTACTCAGCTCTGGTTGATTATAAAAAGATGCAATATAAGGCGCGCTGGCAAATAATAAAGCGTAGGTGATAAGGCTAAATGCAATGTTTACATAAAATACTGTATTTAGATCTTTTTCAGTGATCGATTTACTTTGAATTACGGCTTGGCCTAAGCCTGATTGTGTTATCGCGTTTGCTAATTGAAAGCAAATGGTAGCCATGGCGATAAGGCCGAACGATTCAGGGGATAATAGACTAGCTAAGATTAATGTAAATAACATGCCAGAGCCATGAGTGGTCAACAGTCCCACTAAATTCCAAACAGCTCCTATTGTAATTTTTCGGTTAATATCCTGCATCGAATTAATTATTCTTCTGGTTCAGTAATATTTTTTTGCATATAGCCATATTTTACAAGCTTGTCTTTACATAAATTATATCTACTGGCGGTAAAGCTTTCAGGAAAAAGTAAATGCTTTTCTAGCCGGGCAAGCTCATTAGCGCTAGGTTTTTTATGATGTTTATCAAATGCATTAATTTTTCGATTAAATAGGAATTTTAAGTTAAGTATTTCAGCATTAAAAATCCGTTTCGATAAATCGTATAGCTTTTGATTTTTTGAACATATTTCTTTTATTCGAGGAAGAAAAGAAGCCAATGAAAAAGAGGTATAGGTTCCAGTTTTACTGTTATTTTTACTGTTCTCATGCTTATCTTCCATCAAATCTTTTATTTCAGTTAATTCAACACTAAAAAGTTTTGACAAATCGTCATAATATTGTGCACTATCGTGTTTTAAATCCTCGAAAATAATGACCTTGGTATTAAAGTTTTCAAACAAGTTAACTAATACATTTGAATAATCAAATGATTCAAATAACATGTCTTTTTTATTTTTTAGGTACAATTCGCTATATTTTTCAAACGAATTATAATCTTTGTTAAATTTAAAATACTGTGAAAAAAATTGTATATAAAGCGAGTAGAAGTAGTCGACTTGATTGCGCAGGGAAACGAGAATAGTTACATCATAATCTTTTAAAAACTCTTTTAAATTTAATATCTTCTCACTAAGTGAAATATTCTCTTCAAAAGGGTAGCAAACCATTATCCCTTCATCACTATATACATTGACTAACTGTTCGTCTAAAAGGTGATCCAATTCATCCGATGAATCGCCAGCAAGTTTTCCTTCACACGCCGCTCTTATAACACCGCCTTTATTATTTCTGAAAGTAGGCTGTCCAGTATTTGGGTCGAAATCAATTATTTTGCCCAGATAATTAATTTTTCCTTGCTCATGCAAGTTTTGAAAAAGATGGTGTTGTAGCGTTGTGGTTGCTGTTTTAGGCAACCCTAAATGCACTATTATTTTTTTCATTACCCCCCCGTAAAGTTAATGAGATTAATAAAAGATTAAAACGAATATGTTAATGGCTTGCGCTTAAATGAAAACGACTGTTGAAGAAAGTTAGGTTTTATTCTTCCATGGAAAATCTTCACCAATAGGTACCTCATTGATAAAGTGACAAAAGGTTTTATAGGAGTTTTTATCTTTCAAATTCAACACTAAAAAATCATTGCTCCTACCTGCAAAGTAGGTTTTTACATCTAAATTATATTTAGCATAAAAATTTATCAAAATGTCTTTATTATAAGGATCATTTTCAGGGGTACCAAATAACGCTCTATTGACTAACCAGGGGCGACCTTTATAGCCATTTACCGCATTCATTAAATCAGCCTTTGTCGGTATACGGCCCTGGCCCCACATTTTTGCATGAAATCGGGTTATCGAGCTATACCATTGCTCAGCGTCATCTCGAACGGTTAGAATAAATTTACTGCCCGGAAAAGCTTTATCTAAAGCCTTATAAGTTTCAGGAAACGAAAATGGAGAATCTTGAAATGCCTGGGCAGATTTACAATAGTTTATAATAGGGTTGAAATTCCCTTCTCGCCAGGGATCAAAAAGTTTTTTAGCGCTGTACTCATCGCCAACAATTATCCCTAACTCGTGCCAGGCGGCATTAACCGAAGTAGTACCGGTTTTGTTTAATCCGATACAAAATATTTTTTGTTTTCTGTGCACCTTAATACGATTAATAAAAAGTTTGTCTGCTAGTTTTCTTATCATATTAGTCATGTTTAAGTTCTGGTATTAGTATGCCATTGGGAGTGTTATTTTTAATATGTTCAAGCATTTGTACAACATCATATTTAGGCTGATAGTCAAAAGTGTCCTTAGTTTTGTTCATATCAAAAGTAAAATTGGGTTGTGAAGGCTGATCCGGTCGATAGCTGATTTTTATTTCCTTGCCGTTTGCAAAAACCTTGATAATAGCATCAACAAAACTCTGTAACGAAACCGGTTTGCCCGTACCCGCATTAAACAAGCCTTGTGCCGTTTCATGACGAATAGCTTTTTCAATTAAAACTGCAAAGTCTTTAATATAGGGCATATCTTTAGAGTTATTGATGTCACCCCATAACTCGATCTGTTGTTTTTGAATAATTGAACGAATCATCTTGATATAAGCTTTCGTCTTTAACTCGCCATCCACATGATAATCTACATTATCATCACAGCAATAAACCGTAGGTATTCTGAACGTTATCGTCTGTAAACCATATTCTTGATGATAGTGTTCCAACAATTCACAAGCGGTAACTTTAGAAATGGCATAAACCGCGTGGTCACCTGTATAAGTTAAGGTTCTTGAGTCCGTTTCAACAATGGGGACACCGGTGTAAAACGCGCCGCTAACATCGGAAAATGTCATCACATATATTATTTTTTTTATGTTGTTTTTACGGCAGTACTCTAAAACATTAAGAGTTCCCTTAACATTAACGTCGATATACAAATTTTGATCATAGCCACTCATTGCAGCAGGCATTGCACCAGCAATCAAAACCACCGTATCATAGCCACCTTCTAAATTATCAAAAGACTCGGTTTTAGTGATATCGAGTTGGACTTTAGTGATATTGTCATTTTTTAATGCTGAATTTAAAAAAGTCCCTGTTACCTTATGTATCGTTGATATTTCTTCTATTAATCCAGAGCCAATGCTACCCGAAGCACCTATTACTAAAACATTTTTCATAAAGACATTATTCTCATATTTTCTATTATTTAATTTGATATTGGCCTAAAAGCTCAATGATTTCTTCTTTGGAATTCCACATCAACACATCAATCATAGATAAGTGGTCTACAAACTCATTCTTTCCTTGTGAATAATTAATTGAATTCATTTTAATAAAAGACAAATCTATTCCCTTCTCAAGAAAGTCACTTTTAGAATAAAGAGTCTGCCCCCCTAATGAATTGCAGTATTTATTCGCATTAAAAACATCGCAGATAGCGTACAATTTATCCGCCGCACTTTGTTCTCGATTATATTCAAGTTTACTCGAATGATAGAACGCCTTTTCAACCCCCAAATATTCAAACACTTGAACTATAGAGTCACTTGCCATTGAGGATACATTGCGGTTTGATGAATTTAAAATATTTGTAATCAATGGCATAACGTCATTAAAATAAGGACTTTTAGAATATGCTTGCTCTATGGTTTTTATTATTTTTTTACTATTGAGCTGAAAATCAAGGGAATTAATTTTTTTAAAACTCGAAGCTTGTACCACAGGTAATGTGAACAATTGTTTGTTACCATTCGATAAAATATTATTTCTATTTATGTAGCCACCTTTGATAAAGTTCACATCATCATAGAAGACGAAATGGCTGCAATGGTGTACTAATTGATAATAACCAAGGTATGGAAACAAATAAGGTTGCATGACGCCAACAATCATTTTATAACGCCTTTTTGATAATAGTGATTACTTTAGCAACATCGGCTAAAGACATATGCGCATGCATAGGTAGACACAAAATCCCTGCACAAACCTGATGGCAATTCACAGTCCCATAATTGAAATTGTCGACAAAGATTTTATCTAACGACGGTGAAAAATAATGTCGACTCTGAATGTTATTCTCCTTCAAAATCTCGGTCACTTTTATCAGTTGATTATAATTTGCCAATTTAATTGGCATATAGGCACCGTTGACGTTAGCTTGAGGGTGCCATGATGGAATTTCAACAATCTCTTGTAAGCCAATACAATACGCATGAAACAAGCCGGCTCTATGATGTAAAACATTGTCCATTTCGTCTAAATTCACTAAGCCAACGGCAGCTTGGTATTCATTTAACTTGGCATTTATACCAACATCAATGATTTCATTAGTCGCTTGTATCCCAAAGTTTATTAATTCTTTGGCTTTATCAAAATTCGCTTTATCTTTAAAAACAACGGCCCCCCCTTCAATAGTATGAAAGACTTTCGTTGCATGAAAACTTAAGGTACTGGCATCGCCATAGTTAAGGACTGAGTCATTGCCAATTTTGATACCAAAAGCATGCGCGGCATCATAAATTATTTTAATATTTTTATTTTCACTTAACTCATCAAATGCCTCTACATCACAAGGATTACCATAAACATGTGTTGCAACTACAGTGTCGGCTTTACAGCCTTTTCTATAAGCATCATCGATTGCTATTGGGCATAGGTTGTAACTGTTTCGGTTAATGTCGGCGAACGCAACGTCATCTTTTTGCCACATAAATGCACTTGCCGTTGCCACAAAACTAAAGGGTGTAGATAAAATAGATTCGGTGCCTAAAGTTTTAGCTGCAACTTGTAAAGCCGATGTACCATTGTTGACTAACAATAAGTTTTTAACGCCCAGATAGTCTTCAAGCTTAGCCGTAAGCTCATTATGCAACGGACCAAAATTAGTAAACCAACCGTTGTCGTTGACTTGTTCAAGGTATTTTTGAATTTTTTTAAGATCTGGTTTTAAAGGGCTATTTAATGCAATCATGCTAATTTATTAAACTCATTAAATATTCACCATAAGAATTTTTCATTAAATGTTGGGCTATTTCTTTTATTTGCTTTGCTGTTAACCAACCTTGATTAAAGGCAATTTCTTCAAGGCAAGCTATTTTAAATCCTTGACGGTGTTCAATCGTTTGTACGTATTGGCCAGCATCCATCAGACTGTCATAAGTTCCGGTGTCTAACCATGCAAAACCACGCCCTAACAATTCAACATTTAATTCACCACGTGCTAAATATTCATTATTTACACAGGTAATCTCCAATTCTCCTCGAGCTGAAGGAGTGATGCTTTTAGCGATTTCTACCACTTGATTATCGTAGAAATATAAGCCCGTAACGGCAAAGTTTGACTTTGCTTTTAACGGCTTCTCTTCAATTGAAATGGCTTTTTTATGTTCATCAAATTCAACGACACCAAAGCGCTCAGGATCTTTAACTTGATAGCCAAATACTGTCGCTCCAGATTCTCTACTTGCAGCCTTTAATAATTTTGGTGAAAACCCCTGACCAAAATAAATGTTATCGCCAAGGACTAGACAAACATTGTCGTCACCAATAAATTCTTCACCGATAATAAAAGCTTGTGCCAAACCATCAGGACTTGGTTGAACTTCATAGGTTAGTTCAATACCAAACTGGCTACCATCACCGAGCAAGCGGACAAAACCGGCTTTATCCTCAGGCGTAGTAATGATTAATATTTCTCTAATGCCGGCAAGCATCAACACGGAAAGAGGATAGAAAATCATTGGCTTATCATAAATGGGTAAAAGCTGTTTAGATATACCTTTAGTTATCGGGTAAAGACGAGAGCCTGAACCACCGGCTAAAATAATACCTTTCCTATTTGTATTCATTGTTTCTTCCATTGTTAAGTTTTAGTCCCTAACCTTTCCATCGCGTAAGAACCATCTAATACCCGGTTCCACCAAGACTTGTTCTCGAGATACCATTGCACCGTTTTTCGTATCCCCGACTCAAAGCTTTCTTCTGGCTTCCAGCCAAGCTCACGTTCGAGTTTCGATGCGTCAATGGCATAACGTATATCATGACCAGGGCGATCTTCTACAAAGGTGATTAAATCCTTATAAGATGTTTTTGTTACTGAATCAGCTTCACCCTCATAATGGTTAAAAGCGCTATTACTTTTACTTGGGACTAATTCCTCCAGTAATTCACAAATGGTGTTAACCACATCAATGTTGGTTTTTTCATTGTGACCACCAATATTGTAGGTTTCACCCTCTTTACCATTTGTTGCGATTAAAAACAAAGCCCTGGCGTGATCTTCAACAAATAGCCAATCCCTCACTTGTAGACCATCACCATATACGGGCAAAGGCTTAGCTTCTAACGCATTTAAAATGACTAATGGTATTAGTTTTTCCGGGAAATGGTATGGTCCATAGTTATTAGAACAATTTGACAATATCGTTGGTAAGCCATATGTTCTTTGCCATGCTCTAACTAAATGATCACTTGCCGCTTTTGATGCCGAATAAGGAGAACTGGGAGCATAAGAAGATTCTTCAGTAAATAAATCGTCTGGCCCATCCAAATCACCAAAAACTTCATCGGTAGAAATATGATGGAACTTAAATTTTGCTTTTGAATCATCCGATAATAAGTTCCAGTAGCTTCGAGCAGCTTCCAGTAAGTTATAGGTACCAATGATGTTGGTATCGATAAATTCAGCCGGACCATCGATAGAACGATCAACGTGACTTTCTGCAGCAAGGTGCATAACAATATCGGGTTGATGCTGTTCAAAAACTCGATCTAGTTCCGCTCTATTACATATATCGACTTGTTCAAATGCATAGCGTTGGTCGTTGGAAATACACTGCAGCGATTCTAAATTACCCGCATAGGTTAATTTATCGACATTAACTACACTATCATTGGTATTTTCAATGATATGGCGAATAACGGCAGATCCGATAAAACCGGCGCCACCTGTCACTAATACTTTCACAATTCGTACCTTATTTTCTTTAATATACTGACTGTTAAAATCGAATTTTAACAGTCAGTACATCCTATAAATGGTGTCAATAACATCACTGTCATTATGAGACTGTATAACCTGTTTTAATCAGCTGAGAATGCAATTAAGAACTCTTAGTTTTATAAGAATAAATGGCTACTCGATTTCTTTTTCGGGTTTAAAAGCATAGTGGCGTACTAATACAAACAGTAGGGCAAACATGCCACCTAGTATTGTGCCAAAAATACTAATTATCGCTCTTTTCGGTTTTTCTTTATCTTCAGGGGCATTGGGAGGATCAATGGTTTTGAATACGTACTCTTTTGATACTTCAGTTAGCATCATCGTTTTGGTTTGTTCTTCAATTAACTGGTAAAATATTGATTGCATATCGGAAGCCAGGAGGTTGTTTTCCAGCTTTTCATTAAGGAAGTCGATGCTATTTTTCGCTTCTTGTTGATCCTTGGTTCGCATTTGTTCATTTAGATCTTGGACAAGGTACGTTAACCACTGTTTGGCAATTATTGGTGAATAATATTCTATACTGATTATCACCATGCCCGTTTCTTTAATCTGGCTTACTGTAACTAATTCTCTAAATCGCTCAAACGCCTCCCAACTTGACGGTTTTGATGTTTTTGGAAAGCTTGCTTTTCTTACCCACTCTTTTGTAGATACATCATAAACATCTGGTTTGTACTGCAGTTCATTGCTTATTTGGTCCCAATTTTTGGCGGCCATAAGCGGTACTAACAGTTGATGCCTTTCAATAAATTGTTCAGTAAAAACCCTAGACTTTAACACTTCTAAAGCAATTCCTGTTTGGTCTGCACTACCACCACCAAGGCTAATTCCTGCTAGACTCGCCAAGCCGCCAAATTGACCAGCAAGCTTTGATAAACCACCAGAGCCACTATCCCCTGCGGGTGCTAAAACGGTACTTGCTTTATAAATATTAGGTTGATAAATGGCATAGGCAACTGAAGCTGCAGCAAAAATAATAGTAATTGCGATAATTAACCATTTTCCGGCCCATAGTGCAGTCCAAAGTTCTTTTAAATCTATGCCATCGTCTTGTCGATGGAGTCGAGGCTGCATATTTTGCGGCATGGCAATATATTGCGGGTCTTGTAGTTGCTGATTTTGTTGGTGTTGCGGTTCTTTCATTTTGAGTTCCTGGTTTCCCGGATGGTCTCAGTTTGCTTAGAGCCCGAAAATATCTCGGGCATTTAAATCAATTAGACCTCACTTTAAAGCTTTGCGCCTACGCGGCATCGCTTTAAAATATTAATGGCTTTTAAATATCAATGACAATTGCATCTTCATGATACTGGCTTATATGCCGTTGATGGCAGCAAATGCTACAGCAGTGTTGTACAATATCTGGGTCGCTGTTGTCCAAAGCGTTAGGTTGTTGGTGTAGTCACTGTCTAGTGGTACAACAATGGTATCTCCTGGCTGCAAGCCTTCGTCAGTGTTGGAAGAAAACCAGTTTGAGCTTTCAATGATTTTGATGTCCCCGTTTGCTGCAATAACATAGATATCGTCAGTTTCAGCGCGTTGCTTCACCCCGCCACTTTTTAAGATGTAATCGTCTATGCTAATGTTTACATCAAACATATGTGAGGTAGCGACATGCACTTGGCCAATAACGTTGATTGAATTTTTCGTACTCGGTACATATAACGTATCACCGTTTTCAAGCAGTACATCATAATTATCATCGTTAACCAATTTTGGCAGGTTTATTACCAAACGCCCTACGGGTTCAACCTTGGTTAAATCAGACAGTAAGCTTTGAGCTTCTGCATAGGCGATATTTGAACCTTCCGTTAATGATTTGGAGGCTATTTCCATTCTTAGATCAGAAGCCAATTTTTTCAGGTTATGTATTTCTAGCAGTTTTAATTTTGTTCGGGTAAATACGCCCCCTTGTGGAAAGGCATATTCGGTAAATCCGCCGGCTTTTTTAATCACATCGTCTAAGGTTTCACCGCGGCGAATAGTATATTTTCCAGGGAATACAAATTCACCTTTTAAGTTAACCACATGGTTTTCCGTCCAAGATGGTATTTGATGAACGTTTAAGCGATCTTTACTTTGTAATGCAATATCAGCTTCAAGGTTATTCGCCAATGCATCTTTTAAATTGACATTGATCGATATTTTACCCGCCTTTTCACTGTCTACGGTGTTACGGGTAACTTCAGCCCGCGCTAAATAAGCCGATTCGGTAATGCCGCCAGCGGCAGCAATTAAATATGAGACTTTTGAGTTTTTCGCCAACGGGTAAACACCGGGGTACTTCACCTGGCCATCAACTTCAATTAATTGCATTGGTTTGCCCGAGGCGCCTTGTAGTTTTAATTTTTGAATAACTGGTGCAAGTAATCGAAAGCGGGCATTTTCTTTCAGCTTTTCAATAATTAACTGCTTGCTACCCTTATCATCGCCTAATTGCTCAACGCTTTTACCTTTTAATTGTGCCAATAATCCGGCATCAATTTTATCACCTTTTTGATTAAGGCTTAAATCCATCTCTGTATTGGCAAAGATAATAATTTTATCCCGGGCTTGTATTTCAATATTATCGACCGATTCAGGGTTATGAATGGCGTTGCTTAAGTTAAATTGCAACACTTCAATGTTTCTGGCACGGTCAATTTCACGTACAATTAAACTGTAGTTTAAATCGGCTTCGGCTAATAAGTAGGCATTGAAATCTGGAAAGATGTCGTTAATGGTTTGGCCCTGCACCCACTGGTAAGTACCCGGGCGAGTAACCGCACCAATAACTTCAATAGATTGGTCGAACAAATCAGAGGTTTTTAGCACATGAATGGCGTCGCCATTTTTAACCACACTGGCCAACTCGGCTTTATTAGCCAAGTTCACGTTTTTTACACTGCGTAAGTTATTCTCGCTATAACGCTCAACCCGGGTCGCTTTTGGAAAAGCCGAAGGCAATAAACCACCAGCCATCTTTATCACATCGCTAAATGTCTCTTTGTTGCTAATTTCATAGATGCCCGCCCGTCTTACTTCACCATCTACACTTACCCGATGCCCCACAGACGCAACAAAAACCACATCGCCAGCTTGCAATAATATATCGTTGCTTGAGTCACCTTTGATCAGTAAATCGTATAGATCAAAAGATTGAATTAATTTACCGGCACGCTTTACTTGAATATTACGTAATGAGCCAATATCACTGATACCGCCAGCCGCAAATAACGCATGGGTAACGCTGGATAATGAATTAATAATGTAAGGGCCTGGCTTATAGGCATCCCCCAGAACAAATACCCGCATTGAACGCAGAGAGGCAATGCTTACCACTACGTTCACCCCTAAAATGCGTTGTTGTATTTTTGCTCCTAAAAACTGCTTCATTTCCGCATAGGTTAGCCCCACTACACTAAACGGGCCCAAATTAGGAATAACCACTTGCCCTTCTCGGGTAACCGGTAATTGGTAATCTAAATTCTCCTTACCAAAAATTTGTACCGATACATTATCGCCAGGGCCCACCACATAACTTTCTGGCACTGCTACGTCTAAGTTTGGGGTAAACGTAGAAGGCGCATTAGCAAACACGTCATAACCGAAGGCTTTTAATTCTGTGACTTCGCCGTCAATGCTTTCAATCACTTGCAGCTCAGGCTCACGTGCCACTACTGGTGTAACCGTTTCTTCAACTTGCTGTTGCATTGAACTTGACTGCATTTTTAATGCATTTAAATCAACGCCCATGCTTTGGGCTAATGCTTGTTGCTGAGAGGCAGGTAAACGTTTAAATTGTTCAATTTGAGCTGCGGTAGGGCCAGCGGCAAATACCGCAGAACTGAGTAATGTACTCGTTAAAAATAATTTAGTTAGCAAATTTTTGAACGACATTTTTTTATTTCTCATAATATCTACTAGTTATACCAGTTCGCGTAATGATGTGATCAATTGAGAATGATATAGAAAGCTTTAGAACAATTGAAATTTTGAAGAGATAGTTATTCATATATTTTCGAAATTTCAGGAAGTTCTCAAGCTTTTTATACATTCCCGAAGGGTAACTCATATGTTGTTTATAAGAGTTACTCAATGACCAGATCATTATACGGATTGGTATTGAGGATGTAATAATTGTTTATTTCTGTAGTGCTTTAGGCACGCTTCCGCCCATTGGTTTGGCTCCAAAAGGCAGGTTTATCCGTTTGTAAATTCCTGAACAAGTCAGAAATAACGCGAAAAAGAACTAGCTTGATTTATCAATAAATTGATTTTCAACGGCTACTTCATTTTGTTGGCCCAACATATTGATTAATAATATGCTGCGCTCTAAACCATCTTTGGCTTTGTATATTGCGCCAAGACCTTTAAATGGCCCTTGGTTTATCTCTACTTTATCACCGCTGTTATACGCTAACAGTTGGGCAAGGCTTTTATTACTGTCTTCACCTTGTAAATCAGCTTTAATTTTATCAATTAAGTTATTACTGATGGTGGCGTGTTTTACCCCAAAACGAACAAAACTGCCCACACCTCGAGTTGAACGAATCGCATTAAAATTTGCTTGTTCGGGCTCAAGGTTGATGAATAAATAATTCGGAAATAATGGCGCTAGCGAGACAGACTTTATTCCTTGTCTTTTGCTTATCTTAGATATTTTCGGTAAAAACACCTCGTATCCTTGCGAGGTTAAGTTGTCGTGTGCACGTTGCTCTTCTTTCGGTTTACTTGTTAACACAAACCAATTGGAAGTTAATGTGTTAACCATACTACTTCGAATCCCTTTACATAAGCTGAAATCATACTAAACACTAGCCTGACACTTGCTTTACAATACACATTTTACCGGGGTGTATTATAAGGAACAAAAACATGAATTACTACGGTTTTGTCTACCTTTTTTTTTAGTGAAATATCGCTAAATTTTACAAACGCTTAGATAAATGTGGATTAATATTCGCACTCACAACTTTTGTTTTACTCCTTGAAAAGGCAATTAAAATTGATTTTCAGCTTGTCTAAACTCAAAATAATGAGCAACCGCTAATCATTTAAATCATTAATTTAAATGATTAGCGGTTGCAAGCAGCACGAATTTGTCTTGTTCAATATCATTTACCGTTTAACATCAATTCCTATCACGGTTAAAATACGCCTGATTAAGGTTATGATACAGCAACGGCTCCTTACCAAAACCAGTTTTAATGGTATTGGCGGTCCCTTCCGATTCTAAATTAGTTTCCACATAATAGTTCCACTGCTCAATGCCCCTCACCTGAAAACCAAGATCAGACTTCATCGATTTACCAAAGTTAAGCGGAATTGAAAAGCCGATGGCAACAAAGTCTTCTTCTTCACCACCGTCACTGTCATCAAATTTGGTTTTACGATAACGCAGGCCTATTTGGGTATTACCAAACCAGTGCAGCGAGCGCAAGGTAAACCCTTTGTCACCCTGCCAGTACTCACCGGCGGTTAATTCGATATCCCAATTTAATGGCTGGTAGCGGTATCGGTACTTTAACAGCTTAGGTTTATGATAGGTTTTCTTACCGGCCCAATTAACCCTAGTATCTTCAAAATCGCCAACCAACAAGCTGACCCGGTGAGTATTTTCGCGACTGGCCCAGCGACTTTCATTCAATAAGCCATCACTATTGCCATAAATGCGACCATAACTAAATTTTGTAAAGGCATTATAGGGCAAAGCAAAAGTTTGATGAAACAAGCGCCGATCGATGCCCTGCTGAGTACCATATTGACGCTTAAAAAAACTACCATCGGCAAAATCGTCCGAGTTGGCCACCGTATCCGATAAATGGCGAATATCGATCACCGCGCCATCCCACAACGACATTTGCAAATTCGAGCTTAACACCAACTGATAATCAAAGGCGCCGTATTCGGTACCCACCAAAGAATACAACGCCGGCGATAATATCAACCGCGGCACAAAATGCGCAGAACCAGAGTCGTTTACCGCCCAGGTAACATCATCATCACCAAACAAGCCTGAGAACAAGCCCGTAAGCCCATCATCCCCAGGTTTCTCGTTTACAGGTCCATAGTTCCTAGTTCCCCGTTCCTCGTTCCCCGTTCCTGTAACAAAGTTGCTATCAACCACCACCCCAAAATTCGTCAACTCAACAACCGCATCAACACCCAATCGAGCAAGAACTAAATCAGACACAACCGCAACCGCTTCCCGCTCATCCCGATTAAACAAATTATTCTCAAACCGAACAACGACCCCAGATCCTAGCTCCTCGCTCCGAGTTCCCACCGAAACCGACTCAAAACCATAATCAACAAGGTAAGCAGCAAAATCCTTCAAAGCATCACCGCGAAGTTTCAACTTCCCATCCGGTTGGCGGGGTTTTAACCTCGCGTAATTCCGCGCAGCTGAACCTTCAGCAGCGCTACCACCATCATCACGCGAAACTAAAGTCTCAACACCAACCTCACCCGGTTGGCGGGGTTTCAACCTCGCATCTGGTTGGCGGGGTTTTAACCTCGCGTCATTCCGCGCAGCGGAACCTCCAGTTACGCTCCCTCCCCCAACATAAGCCCCAGCACCCAAAGGAATACTAACCCCAAAATTAAACCACTGCTCCCGCTCATTCCGCGCATCATCACTAGAATACAACTGCGCAGAAACATAAGCATCCCAACCATCAGGCAACCAAGTATCAGGCGCAAACGCCTTAACCCCAACATTTACCGCATTAGCATCGTACTCGGCCGCAACTTGCAAATACTCAAAAGGCTGATATTCAACCGAGCCAAAAGCCCCATTCATATAACCAATGGTATTATCCGATGAAGAAAGCCCTACGCTGGTGCGAACAGCACCAAAAGAACTAAAGTTAAACTCTTTACTAGCACTCACATAATACGCTTCAGAAAACACCGCGGCACCAGCAATATCTTGGCCACCTACAGCCAACGAAAACCATTTTTGGGGGATAAACGGGATTTTCCATTTAAACGAGGCCGATAAATCACGAAAACCACAGTCATCTTCTACGTAGTGATTACAATCCCAGGTTCGCGTAGCCAACCGCCCTACCACTTCCACATTCGGCAATAAGCCAACACCAAACTTCATATCATTGGCGGTAACAAAACCAGGCTGATTCAAAAATAGTGTACTTCTATCGGCATAATTATCACTGTAACTAAAGCCAAAATCGCCGTAATCAATGACATTGGCTGTAGGTGTATTAAACACGCCGGTATAGGCCTGCATTGAATAGCTATCAACAACGGAGGTGTCAGCTGCAAAATCCGAGCTAGCAACGCAACATAAGGAGAAAAAACAAGCGCCTATCGCGATGGGCGTAGATAAAAAAGGGTTAATGGGTTTCATATCCATGAATCGTTATTGTTAATATAAACGCTATTTTAAACACAACACCTTTAACAAGCAATTAACCTGAGCATTAAATTAAACTTCATCGGAACCAAAAGAATTCAAATCCTCCCTGGTAATTCCAAGTTAATTACCCCCAAAACTAAAAAAACCACAATAATCATTATTGTGGTTTCGCTTAATTAATCAGAGTTAATTTAAGTTGAGTTAAATTAAACTAAAAATTACTATAGCTAATTAACTGGCTGAAACAATAGTGAGTGGCGCTTTATTCTTGGGCGAATTTAAATACACCAAATCGCATATCTCATCACTTGGGGCAAAGCCGGTAGGCGCATTCAATAATATTTCTCTGATCGCTTGCTGATCAAAGGTTTTACAAGCAACTTCAAGTGCGCTAAGCATTACATCCAATTCACCCCAGGGTAAAAACACTTCCGAGGCGGTCATAATGCGTTCATTACCGGTTTTGTCCACATCATCACCAATGAGCAACTCTTCAAACAGTTTTTCACCGGGGCGTAAACCGGTTTCTACTATTTCAATATCACCATTTACATTACCGGCATGTTTTAAATGTAAGCCCGATAAATGAATCAGTTTACTGGCCAAATCATAAATTTTTACCGGTTTGCCCATATCCAGTACAAATACATCGCCGCCCATGCCCATGGCACCCGCTTGTATTACCAATTGTGCCGCTTCGGGTATGGTCATAAAGTAACGGGTAATATTTTTATGGGTTAAGGTGATAGGCCCACCACTGGCAATTTGTTTTTTAAACAGTGGGATCACTGAACCCGATGAACCCAATACATTACCAAAGCGCACCATACAAAAACGGGTGCAAGAACCATTCTTATCGGCAAGTGCCTGCAAACACAGCTCGGCCATGCGCTTGGTAGTGCCCATCACATTGGTAGGTCTTACCGCTTTATCGGTAGAAATTAACACAAAGGTTTCTACCTTTGCCGTAATAGCCGCTTGCGCGCAATGCAAGGTGCCAAAAATATTATTGCGCACACCTTCAATCACATTATGCTCAACCAGTGGCACATGCTTATAGGCGGCGGCATGATACACGGTTTGTACGGCAAACGAGAGCATCACTTTTTCCAGGCGATTTTGTTTCTCCACCGAGCCCAACAGAGGGTACAGCTCAATGTTTAGACCATTCTCGTTTACAAAGTCTTCTAATTCTTTGTGAATTGAATACAAGGCAAACTCGGTGAGTTCAAACAACAATAACGCTTTTGGTTGTTGGCCAATAATTTGTCGGCAAAGCTCCGAGCCTATTGAGCCACCGGCACCGGTCACCATTACTACTTTATCTTCAATATCGGCATGCATTAAATCGGCATTGGGTGGTACCGGGTCACGCCCTAACAAATCTTCAATACTCACTTCGACAAAATCGTCAATTTTGGCTTTGCCTGAAACCAAATCGTCCATCCCGGGAATGGCCAACACTTCCACTTTGGTTTTCTCTAATTCATTTAAGATGCGGGCACGCTGATTTTTACTGGCCGAGGGTACCGCCAATAAAATATGGGTGATGTGGTATTTTTCAATTAAGCCATCAATATTATCGGGCCCGTATACCTTAACGCCATTAATCGATAACTTATGTAAGCCTTTATCGTCATCAACAAAACAGGCTGGATTGTACTCAGCGCCATTGTTCAGCGCATTTACCAGTTGAATACCAGAAGAGCCCGCGCCATAAATCAACACATTGTCTTTTTCTTTGCGGTTAACGGTATGCACCCAACTGCGTACCGAAATACGAGAGCCGCCAACAAAAATCAATAAAAAAGCACCATAAATTACCGGCACAGAGCGAGGTAAATTAATGTCAAACACCAAGGAGGTAACCGCTAAACATACGGCAGAGAACATAACACTGAGTGATACGGCGATTACTGCTTTATTGTTTAAGTAACGCAGCACTGCTCGATATAAGCCCAAATTAATGTTGGCTAAAATACTCACCACCACTACCGCAGTTAACATGTACCAGTAGTTAACATCATAAAATTCTATATGACTGTCTAAGCGCAAAAACAAGGCAAACCAAAAGGCGAATATTATAAATACTGAATCGATAAATACGCTGATCAAGCGTTTAAGCGGGCGGGATAAATAAAAAATGCTGTCCATGATAAAGCAACCTGGTGGTTTTAACGATTCAGAAAGAATGCCATTCTAAATGATTTACCATCTTATTTTTGTAAATAAAAGTTACCGCTATCATAGCAAAATGCGACCTAAGAGTGAATAAAATCATGCATTATTGACGATGTTTAGGCTAAAACCATGCTAAAACTAAGCTTAATCTATAAAAATTATGCACTTACTTCGTTTATTGGCTGATGTACCAAGCCATAGTCTTTGCCAGTCCTTGCTGAACACTAAACTCTGGTGCATAACATAACAGTTGGCGGGCCTTAGAAATATCGGCTTGCGAGTGGCGCACATCGCCGGGCCTAAACACAGCATATTGGGGAGTTTGGTGATAATCAATCCCTAAATCAGCAATGTTGTTACGTATGGCGGCATACAACTCATTCAGGCTGGTTCTGTCACCTTTGGCTACGTTATACACTTGATCTTTAGCATCATCGTTCGCGGTAGCGGCCAAAATATTCATTTGTACCGTATTGTCTATAAAACAAAAATCGCGTGAGGTTTCGCCATCACCGTTTATCACAACGGGAGCGTTATTAATCATTGCAGCCGCCCATTTCGGAATAACTGCAGCATAGGCGCCATTAGGGTCCTGGCGTTTACCAAACACATTAAAATACCTTAAGCCGATGCACTTAAAGCCATAGGTTGTGGCAAAGTTAGTGGCGTATAATTCATTGACATATTTGGTAATGGCATAGGGTGATAATGGTTTGCCAATGGTATCTTCTACTTTCGGCAACCCGGGGTGATCACCATAAGTTGAAGAGGAGGCGGCATAAGTAAAACTTGATACTTTTGCCTCATAACTGGCAACCAGCATATTTAAAAAGCCAGTGATATTACTGGCGTTGGTATTAATCGGGTCTTCAATCGATCTTGGCACCGAACCTAACGCGGCTTGATGGAGAACATAATCAACGCCTTCAACCACTTTTTTGCAATCATCCAGCTCACAAATATCGCCTTCAACAAAAGTAAAATTCTGCCAATGCACAGCAGACACTTCACCTTGCACTTCAGTTAAATTTTTTTTATGCCCTGTAGAGAAATTATCCAACCCCACCACTCTTTGCCCAAGGCTTAACAACGTCTCTAATAAATTTGAGCCAATAAACCCGGCAACACCAGTAACCAACCAAACTTTAGGCCTTTGCCGCAAGCCATCACAAATCACTTCATAGTCCGTCATCATTTCTCCCCAGATACCCTAACCTTAAACTTAGCACCCCGCTCCAAGTTCCTAGTTCCAAGCTCCAAATTTAAAAAAGAACATCAAACCTGAACTGTAAACTAAACCTGAAACAACTTAGTTCCTCGTTCCCAGTTCCTCGTTCCTCTCTCTCTACAACCTCAAATCAACATCACCTTTTGGCAAAATATATTTCAAATCATAAATAAAATGGCCACGTCTGCCCCAGGCTCGTATTTGTTTGCTAGTTAGTGCTTTAAACTGATCATGAGCTACCGTTAAAATAATCGCATCGTAATGCCCTACTCTAGGCTCTTCGAGAAGATCAATATTGTATAAGTGTTTCGCTTCGTGTTTATCACACCAGGGATCAAACACATCTACCTGCATGTTGTATTCATGCAGCTCATTAACAATATCTATCACCTTGGTATTTCTCAGATCCGGACAGTTTTCTTTAAAGGTCAACCCTAAAATGAGTACATTGGCATGTTCAACATGGGCGTGTTGTTTCATCATATTTTTGACTAGTTGCGACACCACGTATTCGCCCATGCCATCATTTAAATGCCGGCCAGCCAAAATCATTTTCGGGTGATAGCCAATGTTTTCGGCTTTTTGGGTTAAGTAATAAGGGTCAACGCCAATACAATGGCCTCCAACTAGGCCAGGCCGAAAGGGTAAGAAATTCCATTTGGTACCCGCGGCCTCCAATACATCTAAGGTATCAATACCAAGCCGATTAAAGATAATGGCCAATTCGTTAATAAGGGCTATATTGACATCGCGCTGGGTATTCTCAATCACTTTTGCCGCTTCTGCTACCATGATACTCGAGGCTTTATATGTGCCGGCAGTGATGATACTTTTATAAACTTGATCAATTTCTTCAGCCGCCGCAGAAGTTGAGCCAGAAGTAATCTTTAATATCTTGCTGACGGTATGCTCTTTATCGCCGGGGTTAATTCTTTCCGGCGAATAACCGGCAAAAAAATCCTGATTAAACACTAAGCCCGAAACTTGTTCAATAACCGGAATACACTCTTCTTCGGTAGCGCCTGGGTACACGGTCGATTCAAAGACTACAATGTCACCATGCTTAACCACCTTGCCAAGCATTTCACTAGCCATAATTAACGGCGTTAAATCGGGTTGCTTATGTTTATCAATGGGGGTAGGTACAGTAACAATATAAAAATTACAGGATTTTAAATCATTAACTTGATTGGTGAAGGTAAGTTGCGTGGCTACAGTTAATTTTTCCGCTGTAATTTCCAGGGTATTATCTATGCCATCTTTGAGTTCATCAATGCGAGATTGCTTGATATCAAAGCCAACGATTGGGTAACGTTTGGCAAATTCAACCGCCAGTGGCAGCCCTACATAGCCCAAGCCGATTATGGCTATTTTTTTTAATGATAAATCCATGTGTTTTCAAGTTTTTATTATTGATAAACTTGAGTATAGGTGTAATTACCAAAATTACTAACATCAAGCGATTGAAATTCCCCTTGATAACGCTCCTGTATAAGCGCTTTATAATAGAACAAAACTTTGCTGTGTTCATCAAAATGGCGTGTTTTTACTTTGTACGATGAAAGAAATTAAAATTTATTACCAAGAAACGTTGTCATACAAGTAGCCACTTTCAAAATGCAAAAAAGCTGGTCGTCCCTAGTCTGTATACAACTTCCAACACCATTGATGGATTACAAAATCACGGCCCATTATTCATAAGGAGTTTTTATGATGTAATGCTCAACATCAATTATTCTAGAAGCTTGTTTTTCAAGCTTTTGGCTCTACAGGCTAACATATTTGCTAAATCCAATAGTCCAGCCTCTAGCCCTTGCAAATTAAGCGATTAACAATCAAAAACTTATACGAAGCATGAAACCATAGTGAAACCAAATATTGCATGAATGACGACAATGTTTCAAAAAGTCGAGTGATATATCTGAGCTAAGCTGTTGAGTATATTCAACATCATTATCTAAATATGGATGCAATAATCTTCATTTTTGAAATCAAAATTTATGCGTACAAATAAGTACAAGCTCTAAATTTTTTTCAATATTAAAGTAAATTAAAGTTAACTCATACTGTTAGTGCCAAACGAACTAGTCATAAGTAAACAATAATTGACTTATATAGATACAAGTTAATTAATCAGCTTTAGAAAGTAAAACAAACTGATTAATGATAAAATTATCAAAAATAATGACTTTAAGCCCTTTATGAATTTATATTTAGATACACCAATGTCGAAAGCGATTTTTGAATTATTGTCTCAACTCAATTCAGAAATAGAAAGCAAACTAAATGACGTCAAAGTACCTGGCGCAGTAAAAGCCTACATTTTCGGTGGTTGCGCTGTACACATACTAACTAACGCTCGCGGGAGTAACGATTTAGATGTTGAAATAGAAGCAACTACTCAACTTGATATTGGAAGCGTGGTTATCGAGTTAAATGACGTATATTTTAATGATCCTATTGAAGGTGATATGCAACTGATATTGGATGATACTTTTCAAATAGGTATTACCCCAGTAGTGTCACCTGATTACAAAGAAAGGGCGATTCCATTGTGTGACGGTAAACAAGTACTACAAGTTTACCTTGTTAATCCTGTAGATATTGCTATATCGAAACTTTCCCGTTGCGCCGTTAATGATGTAAAGGACATTGTAGAGATATATAAGAATAAACGCTTTACACTAGAGGAATTTAGCCAAGCGTGTAAAGAGGCGCTAGAATACACCGCGACTCCCGATAGTTTGCGCAAAAACATTGATCACGTTATAATGACGTTAAGTTCTATCTAATTTTTCATTCATAAGTTAGTTTAATATGCGAAGTTTACAAGTAGAGTTTGAAGCTCTAGTTAAAAATCCAAATAAGCCAAATACAGGTGAAAGCCTGAAATTTGTTGCGCTTGCACTTTGGTATGAAAACTTTGTTCCTAACGTTCAAAAATTAAGTAGTAAAGATGTTTCTCAAGCCGGTTACCTTCTAGACAAGCTCACTCGCTATAATTGCTTAGATGCTTCAAAAAAGAATTATCTACGCTCTAAACTTCTTGCCGACTTAGAAAGAAGAAAAAATAAACATAGTCCAGATAGCACCTCAAAAGACATGCTAGTAAAAAAATGGGGAGCTACCGTTGAAATGAAAACGGAATTTAGAGGATTAATGGCTTATCAAAGAAGAAGCTATAAAAGTAGCACCTTTGCTCTCTCAGCCTAACACGCTTTTAAAGCCGCTATTTCAAGCGGCTTTTTTATATCTATCACCGCACAAGAACTTCTGACGATTAGGCAGAATACGGTCTGTCACTTCATCCATAATAGTTTATCTGAAACGGCTAACTTTCAATTATTTACCCTATAAGGGGTAAATTGAGACGCTTTATACAAAAAATTCCATAACGGGGGCTCTACAAACATTTAACCCCTCAACATACCCTAAAAGGTATAAAATGCCCCATCTTCCAAAATACATTGCATATTCCGGCGAACGTGAACACCGATTCCGGTTTATCGTGAACACCTGAATTTTTAACGCGTAACCTTCTTTAATTTTTAGCGCAAGTGTTCACGATGCGTCAACTTTTAATTGTTTTTCTCAT
>NZ_JQDZ01000104.1 GCF_000764205.1 Thalassotalea sp. ND16A | reverse complement strand
TATTTAGCATTGAGATTATTGCAGCACCAAGGAAGGCAATATCGACTAACGAAGAGCGAACTTAGGCTCGCTCTAACTGAATTAGTTAATGAAACGTGAGATTAAACTTGTGGGGATCCTTCAGGTTAAAACCCCGCCAACCTGCGAGGTTAAAACCCACGTTATTTGCGGAACATGCCACCTGGACCGCCCATGCCACCCATGCCGCCTGGAGGCATCATGCCTTTCATCGAGCGCATCATTTTCTGCATACCGCCCTTGCCCGACATTTTTTTCATCATTTTTTGCATTTGGGTAAATTGCTTAAGCAACTTGTTCACGTCTTGAATTTGCGTGCCTGAGCCCGCAGCAATTCGGCGTTTACGTGAGCCTTTAATGATATCTGGACGAATTCTCTCGCCCGGTGTCATCGAATTGATGATCGCTTCCATACGAATGGTGACTTTGTCATCCATTTGCCCTTTGACTTGCTCAGACATATTGCCCATACCCGGCAATTTATCCATCAAGCCCATCATGCCGCCCATGCTTTTCATTTGCACTAACTGTTCACGAAAATCTTCTAAGTCGAAGCCTTTACCACTTTTGACTTTCTTCGCCAGTTGTGCGGCTTTTTTCTTATCAACCTTTTGCTCTACTTCTTCGATCAGCGACAAGACATCGCCCATGCCCAAAATACGCGAAGCAACACGATCAGGATGGAATGCTTCTAAAGCATCGGTTTTTTCACCAACACCTAAAAACTTAATTGGCTTACCGGTGATGTGACGAATTGATAATGCCGCACCGCCACGCGCATCACCATCGGTTTTGGTTAAGACAACACCGGTTAATGGTAAAGCATCGTTAAATGCTTTCGCCGTATTGGCCGCATCCTGACCGGTCATCGCATCGACAACAAATAAGGTTTCTACCGGATTGATGTTGGCGTGTAATTGTTTAATTTCATCCATCATCTCGCTGTCAACGTGCAAACGACCGGCGGTATCGACAATGACTACATCACAAAATTGCTTTTTCGCATGGGCAATTGCATTGTTGGCAATGGCGGTTGGTTTTTGGGAGATATCACTGGCGAAAAATTCAACTTCAACTTCAGCGGCTAAGGTTTCAAGCTGTTTAATCGCCGCAGGGCGATAAACATCAGCACTTACCACAAGAACTTTTTTCTTTTCCCGTTCTCGCAAAAACTTACCAAGCTTGGCTACTGAGGTGGTTTTACCGGCACCTTGTAAACCCGCCATTAAAATAACCGCTGGTGGCGTAGCCTTTAAGTCAAGCGCTTCATTGGCCTGGCCCATTGCCGCTTCAAGTTCTGAGCGAACAATTTTTACAAAGACTTGCCCTGGCGACAAACTTTTCGATACGTCTTGACCTACCGCTCGGGTTTTTACATTGGCAATAAATTCACGTATTACCGGTAAGGCAACATCCGCTTCTAATAATGCCATGCGCACTTCACGCAAGGTGTCTTTAATATTGTCTTCAGTCAGGCGACCACGACCACTAATATTTTTTAGGGTTTTACCTAAACGGTCGGAAAGATTCTCAAACATAGTCTCAATACTTTATAAAAATTTCGTGAATACTTAACCTAAACTCGCATAATGAGTGTTGCTATGCCGGGCTCAGATCAGTTAATTTATGCCGGTCATTATACCTTGCCGATTGCTAAGCGAAAGCAGAAAATGTTCAAACGGCCAGATAAAAGCGTTAATCTTTAAATATTTGATTAAACTAAATCGTTTAAACAAGGTACAATTGATTTGTGGGTGAATTGGACAAATTTCAAGTAGTACTTTATGGATACAATCAATCAGTTGCTAAATAATTTTTTCGCGCTCGCCAATGAAGCTAGCCCCTGGCTGCTGTTGGGCTTGATAATTGCCGGTTTAATGAAATCCTTGGTGCCAACCAAAATTCTTAGCAAACATTTAGGCCAGGGCAACTTTGCCATTGTCAAGGCCGCACTCATTGGTGCTCCTTTGCCTTTGTGCTCTTGTGGAGTAATCCCCGTTGCTACGCAATTAAAGCGTTCAGGAGCATCGGCGCCAGCGACATCAGCATTTTTAGTTGCCACCCCAGAAACTGGCGTCGATTCAGTGTCGGTATCTTACGCATTGCTTGGTCCCATCATGGCAATCTACCGCCCGTTTGCAGCAATTTTATCGGCAATATTTACCGGTTTATTGGTGAGTACCTCAAAACCAGAAGTAGCAGAGAATACTAGCGCGGAGAAAACTAGCGCGGTAAAAACCTGCTGCGCCAGTAAAGAGGAAGCGTCAGAAGAAAAACAATCGGGTTGTTGTGCCACCGCCCCCCAGATTGAAGCGAATTCACCATCTAAACTATTTCTCCAAAAAACACTGCAGGGTATTAAATATGCCTTCAGTCAATTAATCGATGATTTAATCATTTGGTTATTGATCGGCTTAATATTCGCGACTTTGGTGCGCACGTTTTTACCGATGGAATTCTTACTCGAATACGGCAGTGGCGTAATCGCAATGGTAATCATGATTGCCATTTCCATTCCTATGTATATCTGTGCTACCGCATCGACGCCAATTGCAGCCGGCTTTATTTTAGCCGGTATTTCACCAGGCACCGCTCTGGTCTTTATGATGGCAGGGCCCGCGACCAACATTTCTACTTTAGGGGTGATTAAAAAGGAAATGGGCAGTGCCGTGTTAGTTCGCTATTTAGTCGGCATTTCAATTTCTGCAATCAGTTTTGGCTATTTGCTTGACCTGGTTTTATCCAGATATGGCATAAATATTGTTGAACAAATGAACCATAGCCACGAAATGTTGCCAAATTGGTTAGCCATTAGCTGTACTCTGCTTATTGCAACGATGGCAATAAAGCCTTTACGCAAGCATTTGAACTTCGCCTAAAGACGATTTACATCAAATTGATTAACTATGAACGGATATATAATCAACTTGTGATTAAATAACATTAGCTAATCGAATTGGTAATTTGTTATTATCATCAACTTATTAAAAGAAAAAAATTCAGGAGTAAACTGGTGGATTTAGTTAGTATTCTCACCATCGCCGTGGTTAGCTTATATGCGGCAGCGGCATTTGCTATTTCATCGAAGTTATTTGATTCTGCCGGCCCCAATCCAAAAGTGTATTTAACCTTTGGTAGTATCGCATTGGCTGGACACAGCTTATTGTTATCGCAAAATATATTCTTTCAACAAACCATTGATTTTAGTTTGATCAATGTCTTGTCGTTAGTTGCGTTTATTATCACGATTTCAGTAACGATTATTTCGACACGATATAGAATTAATTTAATATTGCCCGTGGTTTACGCCTTTTCTGCAGCTTTACTGACTATCCTGGCATTCGTTCCGGCAGATCAACATTTGGTAATAGACCCATCTAAGTTTACGTTAGTAATGCACATTAGTTTGGCATTATTGTCATATGGCATATTAGTGATAGCCACACTTTACGCCTTTCAAGTGAATTTTATCAATTATAAGTTAAAATCAAAAAAGCTCACTGCCGTTAATCATCTGCCACCATTGATGCAGGTAGAGGGGCAGTTATTCATGCTCATGCTTATTGGTACCAATTGTTTGGCAATCTCTGAATTGGTTGGCTTTTTCTTCATCGACAATTTTTTGGCAAAAGAAACCCTGCATAAAACCTTGCTGTCAATTACCGCATTAAGTGTTTATATTGCGATTTTATGGGGTCACTATCGTCTTGGCTGGCGTGGTCATAAGGTACTCAGCTTATCGGTTGTGGCAACTTTTCTGCTGTCGTTATCATACTTTGGCAGTAGATTTGTGAAAGAATTTCTCTTATCGTAACAGTTAAGGTATAAGTAATACTCTAACATGTGTTTGGCAACATAGGACCCCTTCATTGGACGACATATCAACTAGTATGCTATTTAGCGTACTCGGTGTACTCATTTTTATATCCGCGTATTTTTCAAGTTCTGAAACCGGCATGATGTCGCTTAACCGTTATCGGTTACGCCATTTAGAACAGAATAATCACAAAGGAGCCAAACGGGTAAGTAAATTACTCGACCGGCCAGACCGACTGATCGGCTTGATTTTGATCGGTAATAACCTGGTGAATATCGCCGCCTCAGCAATTGCCACCATTATCGGCATGCGTTTGTTCGGAGATGTTGGCGTATTTTACGCGACATTAATCCTCACTTTGGTGATTTTAATTTTTGCCGAAGTGACACCAAAAACTCTGGCGGCAATGTACCCAGAGAAAGTCGCATTCCCCAGCTCAATCATCTTGCTCATGCTATTAAAAATTCTTTATCCAGTCGTGGTAGTGGTTAATTGGATCACTAATGGCTTTTTGATCCTATTACGTATTAGCCCAGAGCAACGAGCGGAACACAGTTTAAGCACTGAAGAGCTGCGTACCGTAGTCAATGAATCAAGCGCATTGCTACCGGCTCGCGACCAAAGCATGCTGGTCAGCATTCTCGATCTCGAAAAAGTCACCGTTGAAGACATCATGATCCCGCGCAGTGAAATTCAGGGGATTGATATTAACGACGACTGGAAAGTCATCCAAAAGCAACTGACCCAGGCCAATCACACTCGAGTCATTTTGTATCGCGACAGTATCGATGATGTGGTCGGTTATGTGCATATGCGTGATGCAGTGAAAATTATTTCCAAGAGTCAGTTCACCAAAGCCACATTACTGCGGGCGGTCCGTGAAATGTACTTCATTCCGGAAGGCACCCAATTGAATGTACAGCTATTAAAATTTCAGCATGCGAAAGAGCGCTTAGGCTTAGTGGTCGATGAATATGGTGACATTCAGGGCCTGGTAACCTTGGAAGATATTCTGGAAGAGATTGTCGGCGACTTTACCACCACCATGGAGCCCGCTCCCAGTGATGAAGTGCACATCCAACCCGATGGCTCTTTTTTAGTCGATGGCAGCGCCAACGTTAGAGACATCAACAAAGAAATGGGTTGGGGCTTGCCCATTGATGGCCCGAAAACCATGAATGGCCTGGTGCTTGAATATCTCGAAGACATTCCTGAATGCAATGTCAGCATGCGAATTGCCGGTTATCCAATGGAGATCATCGACGTTACCGATAACCGGGTAAAGACGGTACGGATCATGCCAGAGCATTATCAAGGATAGCTGGTAAGACCACAGATTGTAAAACCACAATAGATCCGTTACATTGATGTATCTATTTATTTTTATAGCAAGTTGATTAAATATCTGCTCATTTTAATCAACTTGGTATTATGAGTGTTTTATGTCTTCGCAATTTGACTTTATCATCATTGGTGCTGGCTCATCGGGCTGCGTGATAGCAAACAAACTTAGCGCTTCTGGTGAGTATAGCGTTTGCTTAATTGAACCCGGCGGCAAAAATAATAATGCTTTAGTAAAAACCCCCATTGCGACAGCGGTGTTAATGCGGTTAAAAGCGTATAATTACTGTTTTGAATCAACCGCGCAAACCCAGCAAAATAACCGCACCATATACAATCCCAGAGGCAAAGGTTTAGGTGGCAGTAGTGCCATTAATGCCATGTTGTATACCCGCGGACAAAAACAAGACTACGATGACTGGGCAGCATTAGGAAATTCTGGCTGGAGTTATGATGAGGTATTGCCATACTTTATTGAAACTGAGTGCCAGGAGCGAATTGATGATAAATATCATGGTCAGCAAGGAGCCTTAAACGTTGCCGACTCTCGCTCCTCGCACCCGGTAGGAGCCGATTTTATTCAGAGTGCTCTCAATGCCGGTTACCCGTTTAACCCCGATTTTAACGGTGAGCAGCAAGCTGGTGTTGGCTATTATCAAGTGACGCAAAAGAATGGTCAACGGCACAGTGCCGCAGCAGCCTTCTTAAGCCCAATTGCGTGTCGAGCAAACTTGACCGTATTGACCCAATGCACCGTGCAAAAAATCCTGATGAAAAACAAAACCGCCTATGGGGTGCAATATAAATCAGCAAATTCACTATTGACTATCACCGCAGCGAAAGAAGTCATTTTGACCGCCGGCGCCATTCATAGCCCGCAATTGCTGATGTTAAGTGGTATCGGCGCAGAGGATGAATTGACTGAGCACAATATCGACGTAATACATCAACTAAACGGCGTCGGTAAAAATTTACAAGATCATGTGGATGCGATAATCGTCAATAAACACCGGCGCGAAAACTTGATCAGTTTACAGCCAAAACCTTTTCTCAATTTAATTAAGCAAGGCTACCGATATTTGAAACACCATACCGGTACGTTTACCACCAGTGTGGTCGAAACCGGCGGTTTTATCTCATCAAATCAACAGCAAAGCCGACCCAATTTGCAATGGCAGTTTGTTACCGCCGCGATGGACGATCATGGCCGTAATATTAAGATGTTTTTTGAACAGGGGATCTCTACCCATGTGTGTTTACTCCGGCCAAAAAGCCGAGGCTGCATTCGCTTAAAAGCTAATAACATTGATACGCCGCCATTAATCGATGGCAATATGTTAAGCCACAAAGATGATATCAGCGATATGGTACAAGCGGTGAAATTAACCCGACAGCTGTTAGCAACCCCACCTTTGGCGAAAAATAATACCGCCGAACTATTGCCTGGCAACAAGGTGACTACGGATCAGCAGATTGAAGACTTTTTACGAGCAAAATCCAATAATATTTATCACCCGGTAGGTACCTGTAAAATGGGCGATGACGATTTAGCCGTGGTAGATAATACCCTTAAAGTCATCGGCATTAATGGCTTACGGGTTGCTGATGCTTCAATTATGCCAACCATAGTAAGTGCGAATACGAATGCGCCCTGCATTATGATAGGGGCCAAAGCTGCCGATCTGATCCTCGCCGACCACACTTGCAAGTGAAATCCCCCTTAAAAGGCATCCTTCCTGCTGGGTATAAGTACATCCCAAAGACAAAATATTAATCGCTCCTGGCTACGAGCTACGGGCAGAGTTGGAATTGTTACACGGGCTGTGTATTCATCAAATACACAGCCCGTGACCAGTAGCTCGTTACTCGCAGCTTAATAAAACAAAGCTCGCCATAACCAGCTGCTGTCGAGTTCGTCTTCACAACTTTTTAACTGACTACCATACACCTTGGCCCGGGTTTCTACTTTGCGGGCAACTTTCACTAACCAGGCTTTTTGATTGTAGGTTTTGCGTTTAAAGCCGCCCCAACCTTCGTGATAATTCAGATACTGATTAAATGGGTCCCATTTAGAGACACCATTTATCTTTTGCGTTTTGGCAATAAACCAGCCCATAAAATCTATGGCATCGTCAAAGTCATCCCTGTCGGCACCAGCATTATCTGATTCTCGAATGTAATCATCCCAGGTGAGCGTTTTCGCTTGTGAAAAGCCATAGGCACTGCTGACTCGGCCCCAGGGAATAAAACCAAATAAATAATCTCTTGGCGGCAGTGCATCGGCTCTGAATGAGCTTTCCTGATACATCATGCTCATCGGCACATGAATAGGTACGCCCCAGCGTTCTTGCATGTCTTTAGAGCCTTCATACCAGCTGTGGTGTTCGCGAAAAATTTCACAAAGGTTTTCCGGGTTTTGCGGAGGCGGTGTCGTACAACCACCAATTTGCAATACCAGAAGGAGAAATGTTAACTGCTTTATTATTTTCATAGGCACTCAAAAGAAAACGGTTTTGTTATCGCTATTGGTCACTGTTGACTACTAGTTTGCCAGAAATAAGAAATTATTTTTATTATTTTTATTATTTTTGAAAACTTTCTGAACTTTTCAGTCTTTTGGCATTCTTACTTTATGAATATTTTATTTCTCCCTGGTTTTATTCTTGGCACATAACGTTGGTTATGTGCTTTTTTTTGCAAAACTAGAAAACTACACCGTCATGCCGGAGGAGCCCTAGCGACATCCGGTACCTCCTCCAGTAATAGTGTGCTTATAGAAATTTGATTTCTTTTTAGAGTCTCAGGGTCCGTCGGGAGGTCCCGTGTCTCGCTTAGGCTCGCACAGGATGACGGTGTATTATTTCTTATATTGTAGAGGTCTCATATTCGCTCATATCTACCATTCAGAGTTTCAATTACATTACGTTAAATTGTTGGGTGAAAAATCGTATTGCGAATGGTTATTCGTATCAGGTTCGGTTGAAAATGAACTTCTTTCCTCCAATTCCGATCTGCAAATATTTTAGGCAAAAAAAAGCGCGTTACTGCAAGTACGCGCTCTATAGAGTCAAAAGCAGTCCAGGGAAAAATTGCTTTCATTAAGTAGGACGAATAAAAATCTAAAAGGTTCAAAAATTTTAAAATAAATTTTAAAATAAAAAAAACGCATATAAAAATATGCGTTTAAAATGTCATTCATAAGGAAATAAAATGTCTTACCTAAAGTAGGAGTGCATATCTTTTAGATAGTTCAAATTAAATTAAATTTATTTTGAAAAATATTCTTCAAGAAAATCATCAAACGATAAGGTATCTGAATTTTCTATTTCAGCCTGCTTTTGCAAAGACGTTTCAGCCAGTTGCTGTAATAATTTTTCATCAAATACCTGATAGCTATGTTCCGTTAACTCTTTACTGAATTGCTCTACATATTCCATCGACCAGGTGACTATGCCTTTGCCGGTAGTAAACAATTCATCAAGGATCCGTGCCGACGGGGTTAACTGTGGATCATGTATTTTGGCCAGTTCATCTTTTATAACGTCGCTATAGGCTGTGGTTGCATAAGCCTTATCATAAAGACCGGCAATAAGTTGCATCTCCGCAAAAATCTCAGCGCCCCATTCTGGTATGGTTTTTTCAATACCATTATCATTAAGCGTTAATCCTGGTTTTCGACCTTCGAGCACCACTTTATCGGTGTTGCTATTAAATACGCGCTTTTTATCTATACTCATCTGCGGACTGTCTTTTAACATGCAGTAAGTAATAAACACATCAAGAAAGTGCATTTGCTCTTTGCTGATGCCGGTACTGACAAATGGGTTCACATCCATCGCGCGTACCTCGATATACTCAACCCCGCCTTCTTTGAGCGCATCTGAAGGCTTCTGCCCTGATTTTGCCACGCGTTTTGGCCTGATTGGCGCGTATAATTCATTTTCAATTTGCAAAATATTGCTGTTCAGCTGCTTATATTCACCGTTCAATTTAACGCCGATATGGGCAAATTGTTCTGAAGGCAGATTAATTGCTTGTTGCACACCAGAAACGTAGGTGTCGATGTTGTTATTGCAGATCTTCAAATTAGCTTGCTCTGAACTGGTATAGCCTAAATCACTCATCCTCAGCGAAGTCGCATGTTCAAGGTAGAGACAACCTGCTGGCGCTTTTTTAAACGGCAGCTGATGAGGCTTGCCTTGTAAAAATGAAGGGCACAGTGCCGGTGAGCTGCCAAACAAATAGGGAATTAACCAGCCGTGGCGTTTGTAATTTCGAATTAACGCAAAGTACCGGTCAGAGATGAAATCTTGCAATGGGCTACTATCATCGGTAATTTCTTGCAGGCTATTAAAGAATTCTTTCGAAAAAGAAAAGTTAAAATGAATACCGGCGATAACCTGCATCATACTGCCATAACGATTTTTTAAGCCCTGACGATACACAGTTTTCATCGTACCGATATTCGATGAACCATATTGAGCCAGTTGTACCTGCTCTTCATTATCAACCATACACGGCATACTCATTGGCCAAAAATAATCACCATCAATGTTATTTAAGGTGAATTTTTGAATGTCCTTGAGCTGATTTAACGATTCATCAATGGAGGTAGACACCGGAGTAATAAACTCCAATAAGCTTTCGGAATAATCAGTGGTGATATATTGATGGGTTAGTGCTGAGCCTAATGCTGAATTATGACCTTGGGTTGATAAGTTGCCATCCGGCTTTATCCTTAACGTTTCACGCTCGATACCGCGCTGAGCGCCAGAAATAGCAGATAAGTGGTGTTGTTCAAAAGCCTGGGTTAAATCCAAAATAGAGAAAGTCAAAGTCACTCCGAAATACAAATGGGCGGCTCATTATAGTTTGCCAGTTTGCATATTATAGTCATTAAGAATTAGATGTGGGGTAAATATCCAGTTTTTCAATAGTGGCAAGCAGATTTTTCACTACAATCAGTCATATAGATCATAATAGATATTTACAGCTGCTCAGCAGGATACCCGGTAATCAGTTTACCGGTACTGACGCCATTTGAAAGCGGCAATTTGTAAAAAATAATGTATTAATTTCAACATTACTTTGCACAGGTTTGATTTCAAGGTAAAGTTGACAGCAATAAAAAAATAAACCGCAAGTGACTCATGCAAGATACAGCTCTAACCTTATTACCCCCGGCACTCGCCATCGCCATTGCCATTTGGCGTAAAAACGCAATCTTGGCGTTAATTAGCGGTTTGTTTTTATGTTTTTTATTATTGGAAAATTGGAACCCGCTTACCGCCGGGGTGCAATCACTTGCTGAGGTAGCGCAGGTATTTTCGTCTACTAGTAATGCTCAAATCATCACTTTTAGTTTACTCATTGGTGCCTTGGTTGAGCTAATGAATCGCTCAGGTGCGGTACAGGGGTTTATTGAAAGTTTATCTAGACTCAGCCTGGTGAAAACAAAACGACAAGCAACCCTATTACCTACCATAGTTGGCACGTCCATTTTTACCGATACCAATTTGAGTATGTTCACCGCGGGTATGGCTTCGCAAAAACTGTTTGATCAACATGGCATTAGCAGAGCAAAACTTGCTTTCTTGCTCGACTCTACCTGTGCACCAATTAGTGTTTTGTTTCTTATCAACGGCTGGGGCGCTTACCTTTTAGGTCTGCTTGACGGCTATAATTTAGAAGACCCAACAGGTGTTTTACTTGGTACCTTATCCTATAATTTTTATGCCATCATCGCGGTAATGCTGGCCTACTATACCGCTTATAGCGGTAAAGTTTATGGTCCCATGGCCAACAGCGAAAGCATGGTAGTACCGGCGCAATCGACTGAACAAGTAAAAACGGCGAAAGCACGGGTAATGTGGATACCGATGTTAAGTTTATTAGCGATCACCTTAACCTTATTGTGGGTTACCGGTGATGGCGATATTCGCAGAGGCTCAGGCTCATTTTCGGTGTTCATTGCAATAGTATCATCGTTAGTTATGTTGATAATAATGATCTTCGGTTATAAATTACTAACACTAAAAGAGCTTAGCCAAGGCTTTATCAAAGGCATTGGTAATATGTTACCGGCGGTGACGATATTGGTATTGAGCTTTGCCTTTGGTGACGCGATTAAAGGTTTAGGCACAGGTACCTATGTCAGTAGTTTAATTACCAGCGATTTTCCGCTGATATTAATCGCACCGCTGATCTTTTTAGCCGCCGCTATCATGGCATTTTCTACGGGTACGTCTTGGGGCACCTTTGCTTTATTAATCCCTATTGCAATCCCTATTGCCCTGGAAACAGGAATGCCAGTCCCCTTTCTGGTTGGTGCAGTATTGAGTGGTGGTATATTTGGCGATCACTCTTCGCCTATTTCAGACTCAACCGTGGTAGCCTCTATCGCCAGTGGCTGTGATCATTTTGAGCATGTTAAAACCCAATTACCTTATACCATTTTTGCGGCAATGCTTACCATCATCGGCTTCTTCATTGTCGGTGCGATGTTATAAAATGACAGCACTTACTTATTCCGTTATTTTTGAAAATAATGATTTTGTGGTGATTGATAAAGCGGAAAATTGCAATTTTCACGATGAAGATAATCCAGGCCAGGGCGTATTCAATCAGGTTAAAGCACAACAGCAATACGATGAACTTTTTCCGGTACACCGCTTAGATAAAATGACCTCCGGCTTGTTATTGTTTGCCAAAAATAAACTAACCGCCAGAGCCTTGGGTAAAATGTTTGAACAACATTTAATTGACAAATTTTATCTCGCCATCAGCAAAGATAAACCAAAGAAAAAACAAGGTTGGATTAAAGGCGATATGGTAAAGAGCCGGCGCAGTAGCTGGCGTTTAGCCCGAACCAGCAATAACCCTGCGATCACCCAGTTTTTCAGTTATTCGTTAGCGCAAGGGTTAAGGCTGTTTGTACTGAGGCCGCGAACGGGTAAAACCCATCAGCTGAGAGTTGCTTTAAACAGCATTGGCTCAGCCATTGCGGGCGATGCTATTTATAACCCTGCGGATATGTCTGACAGAGGCTACTTACATGCCTACGCGCTGAAGTTTGAACTTAATGGCGAGCAATATCAATTTAGCCAACTGCCCAGTTCCGGTGAATTTTTTACTGACGCAAACTGTATCAGTGCGTTAGCTCAATTGCCGCAGCCATGGCGATTAAATTGGCCAAAATAGCCGGCTCCCTGGATAATTACCTCCCGGCAAAAATTCTAGGTTAAAACCCCGCCAACCATAGGCGGAGCTCCTTTTTCCCATCCATGGTGCAGGAATATAACTACCTCTCTGCACAATAAAAGCTGCACCAAGCAGCTTTTTTATCACGTTTATGTCGAGTGACTTACAGCGAATGGATAAACACCATAGCAATGGCTACCGGGCAGACAAACTTGGTATACCAGGGCCAGATTTTCCAAAATAATGAGCTTTCAACCTGCTCATTCCCCTGTTTAATCTCTGCCAATATTTCACTGCGCTGCCAAATCCAGCCAACAAAGATACAACACAACATGGCGATGATTGGTTGCCCATATTCGGTAGCAAGGGTAGCGACGAAGTCGAGCATAAAATCAAGATTTAAGACAATAAGTGTACTCATCAAAAAGATAATAAAGCCGATGCCTGTGGTGGCTTTGGTACGTTCAATATCGTGGCGTTCAACCGCATAAGATACCGGACCTTCCAGCATCGAAATGCTTGATGTTAACGCGGCAATGCTCATTAATATAAAAAAGGCAAAACCAACAAATAAACCAATAGCACCCATGCCTTCAAATAGCGTTGGCAATACCGAAAATACCATAGACGGCCCCGAAATTAATGAGCCATCGGCAGCAAAAATAGCAACGCCCTGAGCTTGCGCTACGTACATTGACGGGATGATCAATAACCCGGCTAAAAAGGCAATGGATACATCAATCAAGGTTACCTGTGCTCCCAGGGTAACCAAATTTTCTTTTTTACTAATGTATGAGCCGTAAATCACCATCACACTCGTGCCTAATGACAATGAAAAGAACGCCTGCCCCAAAGCACTTACTAACAAATCAGGTTCAAACACTTTTGATAAGTCCGGGTTTAAATATGCATCCAGGCCATCGCTTGCACCGTCGAGCGTCATGACATAAATGATCAGTAGCACTAACAAGGCAATCAACATCGGCATTAACCGTTTAGACCACTTTTCAATACCATCTTCAACGCCACGACGAATTATGAACACCGTTAAAAACATAAACAAGGCGGTAAAGAGTACATTGCGGGTTATGCCCTGAGTAATGACCCATTCAGCGACCGGTGGCATACCTATCATTTTGGCAAAGGGCTCGACTGCATATGACATCATCCAGCCCGCAATTATGCCGTAAAAACTGAGGATCAACGTTGCACAAATGATACCGCCAAAACCGACCATAAAAGCAAACTTTTTTTGCCAGGCTTGACGAGACATTTTTTGTAAAGAGGTTACCGCATTCGCCTGGCCGTAGCGACCAATCATCAATTCCGCCATAAATGCCGGGTAGGCTAAACAAAACGCCAACACCAAATAGACCAGCACAAACGCTGCACCACCATTACTTGCTGTTTGTGTGGGAAACCCCCAAATGTTGCCCAAGCCAACCGCAGACCCTGCCGCTGCCAAAATAAACCCTAAACGTGAGCTAAACCCACCACGTGCTGCTGCCATAATTATCCAGTTTTTTTAGTTGTTATAGATTCTGTATCAGCTAACAATAAAGAAAGTTTACGGTTTAAGCAATAAATGCTAACCATTATCATTTGATTAGCCTTGTATTGATATCGTTACTTAACATATGATGTAGCCTTGATGTAATCATTAATAATTCACCCTCACTTTCAAGATTAGAGCTGTAGCAACATTGTGACAACACGTATTTTTAACAGGCCAATAATCATTTTATCGGCGCCACGTTCTGGTAGTACCCTATTATTTGAAACCTTATCGAAAGTAAAAGGTGTCTGGACTATCGGTGATGAGAGCCATGCCGTTATTGAACATATTCCTAAATTCAGTACCGTATTTCGAGGTTTTGAGTCGAATGCGCTCACTGCCGATGATGCCGATGATGAAAATGCCGAAGTTTTACGACAACGCTTTAAATCGATGTTAATCAATCGAGATGGTGTTGCCTACAATCAAGACAGTGAACAACAAGTACGCTTTTTAGAAAAAACGCCAAAAAATTCGCTACGCATACCGTTTTTAAATAAACTTTTTCCTGATGCACTGTTTATCTATTTGGTTCGAGATCCGAAAGCAAACATCAGCAGTATCATGGATGCCTGGAACTCTGGTCATTTTCGAACTTATCCAAATTTGCCGGGTTTTGCTGGCAAATGGTCACTATTTTTACCACCAAACTGGCAACAGCTAAAAGGCAAAAAACTGGAAGAAATTGCGACTCACCAATGGCAAGTGAGTAACGCTACCATTATTAAGGATTTAACAGCGCTTGCTGATAACCGCTGGAAAATGATCAATTATCAGCAGTTAATCGAGCAACCAGAGCAAGTCGTCAACGACATTTGCCAATTTGCCGGTCTTGATGCCGATCAGCAACTGACCGACAGCTATAAAGATGGGTTGCCGTTATCTCAGTATACGTTAAGCACACCAAGCAAGACCAAGTGGCATAAAAAAGCACATCTGCTGGCAGCACAAATGCCGCAAGTTGAGGATTTGGTAGCTAGTTTAAACGAGCATTTAGGCAATTGCCAGCAAGAGCAAATAAGCACTGATATCGCTCAGCAATTAATTGCTAGCGCCGAATCTCAAAGCGAAGCGCTAACACCAACGCAATCGCCGTCAGTGCAGCAATCGGTACAACCGCCAGTTTCGAGAAACTCTCCTTGCCCCTGTGGCTCCAATAAACGTTACAAACAATGCCATGGCCAATTGGCCTAGCGTTCGCTCCCGGATTTACGATGAAGTTAAAACACGAATTTTTTAAATTACCATTAAGCTTTGATATTGAACGCTTACAAGCGGAAGTATTGCAACTTACCGAGCAAGACTGGCATGCGCACCACGAAGGCTTTGCCGGCAATATCGCGGTACCGTTATTAAGTGTTGGCGGACAAATTAATAACGACTTTAAAGGCCCGATAGAACAAACCCAGGCACTGAGCAAACTGCCGTACATCCAACAAATTCTCGCTTCATTTAACGAAGTGTTTGGCCGCTCACGCTTGATGGCGTTAGAGCCGGGTTGTGAAGTGCCAATCCATACCGACATCAACTACCATTGGTATAAACGGGTAAGGATCCACATCCCAATCATTACCACCGAGAATGTGATCTTTCATTGTGCTGATAAACAAGTCAACATGGCCGCCGGTGAATGCTGGATATTTGATTCATGGAAACCTCATAAAGTGGTCAATGATAGCGACATCCGCCGTATCCATTTAGTTATCGATACCATGGGTTCCAGTAAATTTTGGCAAATGATAGATAACTCACAAGTCCCAGGAATTCAGGATGCGACGTTAGCAACTAAGCACCTGGAATTTGACCCACAGCACAAACCAAACATTTTAATGGAACGCTTTAATGCGCCTGTGGTAATGTCTCCTGGTGAGTTGGAAAATTTAATCGATGACTTAAAAGTAGAAATCAATAACCCAGAAAATAACGCCGATGGCATCATTGGCTTCCATCAAATTATTGATAATTTCGCGCAAGACTGGCGTCGCCTTTGGAGCCTGTATGGTATTACTGAACAAGGCTGGCCACAGTATCATCAGTTAAGAGATCGCACCTTTCAACTGGCACGAAATTTTGACAATAAACTGCAGCTTACCAACGGCGGCAGCGCATTACAGATGCTAATTCACTGCATCATTGACCCTGCTCTGAGTCCCGAAGTTGCAAAACTGACAAATGCAGCAGCCACGCCGGTAAAGGCAAAACCAACAGCCGTCAAACCGGTAACGGCTAAGCCTGCGCAAGGGAGCGAAAACAATCTTGGCCAAAGTGGTACAGCGAACACAAATGCAGCTGTGGTGCCCGCGAGCAGAAATAGCCCTTGTAGCTGTGGCTCAGGGAAAAAATACAAACAATGCTGTGGTGCACTCTAAAGATATCTACGCCTAAAAAACAGCGACACATTGGGCTGACACAATCTTGTTAAGGCAACAGCAATAACCAAACAGGTATCGTAACTATTGATATTAGCGTACTCACCACGATACTGCCGGCGACGGTTTGTTGATGTTTTTCGTGTTGTTTTACGATTAAATACGCATTTACCCCGGTGGGGCTCGCACTCAAAATAACCAGAGTGGTGATAATGAGTGAGTTAAACTCAAAAATATATCGGGTACTGATAAAAACCAAAGCAGGTAATACCATTAATTTGAGTACGCTTGCGCAGATGATAAATTTAATTTCACTGCGAATACGGTAATAGGCTAAGGAAGCGCCTAACAGAAATAATGCCAATGTAATCGCCGGTTTCCCGAGCAATAATAAACAATCATTGAGGATTTGTGGCAAGGTTACTGCCATTAAATTGATCATAAAGCCCGCGCTAATGGCGATGATCAAAGGGTTACATAGAGTTTGCCTGAAAAAAATTGACCAGCGAAAAGTTTTACCTTTCACCGATAAAAAACTGGTGATACCAAAGAGCAGTGCGCTATGTAGACTAACCACCAGAAACACAACAGGCAAAACTTCTTCGCCCAACACCATCAAACTAACCGGCAATCCGACGATAACATTATTTGAATAGCTCGCCCCCAACGCATAAGATGCAGACGCTGTTTGATCATGATTGTGCTGTTGGTGAAAATAGTAATTTATGCACCATGCCAGGCAATAAACAATAAGCACAGGCGCATAAAATGCGCCATACACACTAAGATCTATATTGCTTAAATCCGCGTTTGCCAATTGTTGAAACAAAAACGCGGGAATTGACAAATTAAAGGTAAACTTGGCCAGGCTGTCGACTTGGCTCTTGCTAAACCAATCGTATTTACTGGTAATAAAGCCGATCAGCCCAACGAAAATCAAAGGGCTAATTATGGCAAGAATATTCATAACGTTATTCGAATTTGTTTAACTGTTTAATAACTCATTTGCTTTAATTCTAATTTTACTAAAATCAGACAGTACCGGGGTAAGTTGTGATTGATACTGTTGCCATGAACCAACCGATTTATTATTTATCGGCTGTTGCACCTGACTCACACTAGGGGTTAACACCAGACGTTTGGAGTTATAAAAGGTTAAACAATCAGGCTCAAAATCTAACTGACAATAATTCAGTAGTTTTCTAATTTGCGGCTCAGGCTCGGCAACCAGCGCTTCATAACTTAAGTGGTAAATTTTTCCGGCAAATAAATTGTGCCAGTGAAACATCAAACTTAAATAGCCTTGCCAATAAAAGGCAATGCCAGGTAATGAATATGAGTAGTCGTGACCGTTACTGAAGTGTTGCTTAAACACACTCATCGCATTATCCAGCGGGTCGCGAACCACATTGATAATTTTGGCCTGAGGAAATAATCGTAATATCAAAGCAATATGCAAAAAGTTATTCGGATTTTTATCAATAAATATTTTCGGTGTGGTGTCAAAATATTGACCGGCTTGCTCTAGATATTGCTGGCTAAATTTCGTCGTTAACTGAAAGTTAGGATTTGCTAAATTTTTAACGTAGCCGCCATTGATTTCCATTTCTAGCGCAATACGTTCCAAATACGGCAATTCATCGGTAGACTCCACCTTTGAGTGCGACGCCAATATTTGTTCTACCAAAGTGGTGCCAGAGCGTGGCATGCCAACGATAAAAACAGGCGTAAAATCAGGGTTGTGTTGCTGCTCTATGGGCAGTGAAGGCAAGTCAGCAATAAAGCCTTTAATTAAATTGGCGTACTGCTCGGCTTTAAACGGTCGATACTGAGCAAGAATTTGATTGGCTTGATTCATTGCGGTAAATGATTTATCAAATTGTTTACTTTGCTCATAGGCGCGCCCTAAAGCAAACAGCATCAGCGCTTTATTGCCGGCAGAGAGTGTTGCCGCAGCCAGAATCGACTGCATTTCAGCAATCAATTGTGGGGTAAAGGTAAAGTCTTTTAAGTCCGCCAAACTCCAATAACCAACGGCAGCACTCTTGGTTTCTTTGGCAATGAATAATTGATAGTTTTCCAACGCCAGAGTCGAACTGCCTTTCGCCTTATAAACATGCCCCAAATTCAGATAAACAAACGGATTTACCTGTTCTTGTTGGCAACAATATAGCAATGCCGCTTCTGCTTCCAGCACTTTGCCAGCACTTAAACAACTTAACGCTTTGCGGTACGCCAAGTCATAATCACCAGACCGCAGTTGCTGCAGTTTTTCATGCAAGACGATGGCTTTAAAATGCAGCTCTTTTACTTCATAAGTTTTTAATTGTGCCAGCAGCGCCGGTACATTGTCCGGCTCAATTTGTAAAATGACGGATGTGCAGCTGTCAACGGCATTGATGTCGTTATTCGACTGAGCAAACTCGAGTAGGATTTGGTTGGCAATTAAATTAGCAGGCTCTTTTTTTAACACTTTTCTTGCATACATTGCCGCTGAAGACAGGTGATTTTGCTGCTTAAGTTGTAGAGCTTGTTCTAGTAATGTGGCGATTCGACTAGTCAAAATGGGATCTCATTGGCAATTGGGTATTTTTATTAAAAAAGCTCATGCAAAATGCATAAGCTTTTTTTTAATCAGCGGGCACTAATCTTTAAAGTTATTAAACTGGAACGTCTGTTCTAATTCAGAATTTCTGACTAATTGCATAACCGCTTGTAATTCATCTCGTTTTTTACCGGTAACGCGCAACTTTTCACCTTGAATCGAAGCTTGTACTTTCAACTTACTGTCTTTGATGATTTTTACTAACTTTTTCGCCACGGCTTGTTCAATGCCGACTTTAAATGACACTTGCTGTGAGTAGGTTTTACCCGAATGGTCAAAACTGCCGACGGTCATCGCTTTGGCATCAATTTTACGTTTTGACAACTGAGCGCGAAGCATATCCAACATCTGTTTTATTTGGAAATCGCCTTCCGCTTTCACTGTAACGTTAGGGTTTTTGTATTCAAATGAAGCCTCGACCCCTCTGAAATCAAATCGCGTGTCTAGTTCACGGCTGGCGTTTTCGGTAGCATTACGAACTTCTTCTAAATCAACTTCCGATACAATATCTAATGAAGGCATATGTAAATCTCTTATCAAGGGTAAAATGTTAACTTGGCATAGATTATCAAAGCTAAGGTTTAAGGGCTAGAATGAATTGTTAAATCGTCAACTTTAACGGTAAATTATGCGAGCATATCTTATTAATGCCGATCTCAATATAGAATGACATGACTCTCTACTTATGCAGATTGGTATTACATGCTAAGATATTAAAAAATGACTGTTAGCTATATACTCATACTCGCCACCATTCAAGATGTAGGTTTCAGAGCGCTTGAGCGATTTCAATTTAAGGCGCAGCTATACAGTAATGGTTATTCCCTTACAAATAGGTGCAACGAAGAAGTGGGATTGCTCAAACGCTTCTTCGATGGGTTTAAAAGTGATTTATACAGCGCTATGAATTTTGACAATGGAATAACCATTCTATAAAATTAATACCTTGCCTAAATCACTTTTAATTCCCACTGAAATCCTGCACTTTGAACGGCGACGAGTATGCACATTTGAAAAATTTTAAATTACTGCACTATGCAATTTTTTTGGTGGTAATAATTAGTGTCTTCATTAACTATTCAGCCATCGCCTCGCTATTACATCAATATCAGCTATTGGACAAAACTGGCCACTTTTTAGGGTTTCTGTTTCTTACCTGGTTTCTCGACAAACTGATAAAAATTGACTTAAAAGTTACCGTGTTCACGTTATGCATTTATTCCGGCCTAACGGAATTAGGCCAATGGTATTTAGCCTTTCGAAGTGGTCAATGGTCAGACTTTCTTGCCGATGTTCTCGGCTGTATAACCTATGTGCTAATTGTACGAGCAAACCGAAACAAGGCAAAAAGAGTGAAATAATGAATATTGTCATTATTGGGCAAGGCGCCATCGGCCTATTGTTTTGTCATTACCTGCGCGGCAATCAGCTAAGTCTGAAAACCCGAGCGATGGTGAAATCGACCGCAACTTACACATTCACCAACATTCACGGCTGTTCTCGCCAATACCCTATCACTATTGCCGACGTTGAACAGCTAACGCGAGCCGATTGCATTATCTGCTGTGTAAAATCGTACGACGTGAGTGCGGCACTCGAGGAAGTACTGCCTCTGCTGCAGAAAAATTGCGCAATAATTCTAACCCATAACGGCATGGGCGTTGTCGAAACACTGCAGCTAGAGCAGGATTTCAACAATCCAATTTATGCATTGGTAACCACCATGGCAGCCAAGAAACTTGCTCACTCGCATGTGCTCCATACCGGTGAAGGCAGCAATAATATGGGGCTAGTAGCAGGGTCAAGTTCGGCCGGTGAGCAACAGCAGTTATTGTCTGTGCTGAAAAGCCACATCCCTAACTTGTCGTTAACCAGTGCGATCAAACAGCTGCAATGGCAAAAATTGGCCATTAATGCCGCCATTAATGGCCTAACAGCAATTTACAACGTGAATAATGGCGAACTGGCCAAACAAAGCTACCAGGATAAGATACAAGCAATAGTCGCGGAAGTGGTACAAGTTGCGTTAGCTGAAGGCGTTAGCTTTGAGCAAGCAGAGTTAATGAACACCATTAAGCTAGTGATTGAGAATACCTCGAAAAATAGTTCGTCGATGCGTGAGGATGTACGCAAACAACAACAAACAGAGGTCGCCTACATTAACGGCTACATCGTCGACATGGGGAAAAAACATCGCATTTCGACCCCATGTAATCAACAATTATTGCAGCAAGTTAACGAAATTACCGCAACTCGCTAACCTTAGTTCTAAGCTTGCTGCTAACTTGCTATGATTACTTCATTTAGCATAGGCATAAGTTTAGCTTTTAATTCAGCGAGTTCGCTTTCAGTGTAGGGTTTTAATGGCAACTGCCCCCAAATGGGTTTTGGCCAACTTGGATCGGCGGCAAAACGCACAATATGATGAATGTGTAATTGTGGGGTTACATTACCCAGGGCGGCAACATTCATTTTGTCACCATTGAAACATTGCATCAGTATTTCTGACAAGGCGCTGGATTCATTCAGAAATTGTTGCTGATCTTGCCAGTTCATCTGATAAATATCTTTAACACCAGCCACTCTTGGTACCATGATAAACCAGGGGTAGTTACTGTCATTGCATAATAATAAACGACAAAGCGGAAAATCCGCTAATACGATACCGTCTCTTTGTAGATCAGCGTGCAGTTCAAAATCTTTGGTCATCATTAATCCTTAATTAAATTCATTGAGCAAGTGCTGCTTATCCCCAGTTCAGGTTACCTACCACTCTTTTTCTTCTTCGGTTTATTTTTTCGACCGCGGCCACGAGCCTCTTTACGAGCCTCACGTTCAGCAAGCTTTCTGGCCTGCAACTGTTCAAAATAAATATTTTCTTTTTCCACCATCTCAGGTGTTTCAAAGGTGATGTTACCTAAGGTTTTATCACGAATTTCATTCACCAGTATTTCTGAGGCCTTATGAAAATCGACATGGCCGCCGCTTTTCACACAACCACGTTTACGGCCTAGCTCTTCTAAAAACTCGACTTCCTGTTCTGGCAACTCGTCAATTTTGTATCTTAGCTTTAACAACTCAGGATACGCGGTAAGTAAGTACTCGGCAGCAAAACAGGCAATTTCTTCATGATCAAAGGCGGTATCTTTAATGCCGCCAGATACCGCAAGGCGGTAGCCACTATTTTCATTGGCTATTTTAGGCCAAAGCATACCTGGGGTATCATAAAGGTAAACACCTTCTTCTAAACGGATACGCTGTTGCGCTTTGGTGACTGCCGGCTCATTACCAACTTTTGCCTTGCTTTTGCCTACCAGGGTATTGATCAGTGTGGATTTACCAACATTGGGTATGCCCATGATCATGGCATTAATTTGTTTGCCTTCTTCATTCTTGTTAGACACTAGTTTTTTAATCAATTCGGCAATGTTTTTAGCCCCACCCGGCTCTTCCGTGGTTAAGGCTATGGCCTTGACGTTGTGTTGAGATTGTAAATAATCGATCCAAACTTTGGTCAAACTGGCATCGGCAAGATCGCTTTTATTGAGGATTTTTATCAGCGGCTTGTCACCACGAATACTGGTGATCATCGGATTTTCACTACTAAACGGTAGCCGTGCGTCACAAACTTCAATCACCACATCGATTTGATGAATGATTTCTTTGATTTCTTTTTGGGCCTTATGCATATGCCCGGGGAACCAGTTAATTGCCATTTGATTTTATGAATTGGGAAAGTTACTGCTTATTTTAGCAAGTAAATGAAAGATATACATTTGCTTTAGAAAATTAAATGCATTAACGCGCAGGCAAGAATGCCGGCAATGATGTCGTCAAGCATGATACCAAAACCACCAGCGACCTGTTTATCGGCGATAGAGATAGGCCAGGGCTTTAAAATATCGAAAATACGAAATAAAATAAAACCAACAATTATACTCTGCCAACTCACCGGTATTGCTATCATGGTGATAAAGAAACCGGCGATTTCATCCCAGACGATGGCGCCATGATCGTGCACACCAGCATCTTTAGAGGCTTTATCACAAATCCAAATGCCAACAATAGAAATCAATAATGTGAGTGCAATAAAGGCGTAGAAAGGTAATTGTGCACACAACAGAAATAATGGAATTGCTGCCAGTGTGCCCATCGTGCCAGGCGCTTTCGGGCTTAAGCCACTGCCAAAGCCCAAGGCAAGAAAATGCACCGGATTTTTGATATCAAATAACTCAGCGGCAGTTTTCTTGCTCATAGTCGACTAGCCGTTAATCGTTGGCAACAGCGGCAGAGAAATGTTCAAAGCCTACTTTGCTGACAGTAAAAGGTTTGTTTTGATAAGAAAGAATAATTTCTTCACTTGGGTTCAATTGACCAATACAGGTAAATTCCACATTCGCATGCGCCATGGCGGTTTCAATACCCACTTTGTTGGTCGCCGATACGGTGAAAATCAATTGATAGTCATCACCTGAAGTTAATGCCAAATTAATTGCATCAATTTGAGCTAAGTTATCTTGCATCACTTTAGACACCGGAATGTCTTCAACATTGATGTGAATACCCAGAGTGGATGCACGACAAATATGACCTAAATCGGCAAGCAAACCATCAGACACATCGATGGCCGACGTGGCAAATTCACGGATCAGATTACCGACCAACACCTGCGGTTTCGGGTAATCAAGTTTCGCTCTAACCGTGGCAAAATCACTATCATTGAGTTCTATCTGATTGTTCATCGCTGCCAGTGCTAAACCGGCGTCACCAAAATCACCGGTGACAAAAACATAATCACCATTTTTGGCGCCACTTCGGCATAAGGCTTTATCTTCAGGTACCGTGCCTTGAGCCGTAATGGTTATACTTAATGGCCCTTGTGTGGTGTCGCCACCAATGAGCTGCACATTAAAGTATTCGGTTAACTCAAACATACCGGCAGTGAATTCACTTAACCAGTCTTTATTCACTTCTGGCAAAGTAATGGCAACCGAGATCCAACTAGGTTCAGCGCCCATGGCGGCAATATCACTTAAATTTACCGCGACAGCCTTATGACCAATGGCTCTGGGCGGAGTATCTAAAGGAAAGTGTATACCGGCAACCAGAGTGTCGGTTGTTACGGCAATTAATTTATGCTCGTTGGCTCGAATAAGCGCACAATCGTCGCCAATGCCCATGACAACATCTTTACGACTCACAGGCTGAGCCGTAAAGAACTCTTTGATCAATTCAAATTCTTTCATACTAAATGACTAAACTACTCGTCTGGACGGAAAGTTTTTACAACTTTGTCTAACACGCCATTGACAAATTTATGACTGTCATCAGCTGCAAACGCTTTGGCAAGTTCGATCGCTTCATTAATCACAACTTTGTAAGGCACTTCTTTACAGTCGCGAAGCTCAAAAATCCCAACTCGTATAATTGCTTTTTCTACATGGTCAACGTCTGCTAATGGGCGATCAACCAATGGACGGATGATATCGTCGATGTCGTTCACATTCGTAGCAACGCCACGTAATAGCAGTGAAAAATATTCTGTATCGAAACGACGCTTGGCGTTGTCGGCAAGAAAATTCGCTTCTACTTCGCTAATGTCGTTGTTAGTAAGCTGCCATGAATACACCGCTTGCACTGCGATTTCACGGGCTTTTCTTCTAGGAGTTGGTTTCACTCAGCAGTCCGCCTATAGTTGTTCTAAAACGTTAACCATTTCTAAGGCACTTAATGCAGCTTCTGCACCTTTGTTACCTGCTTTGGTACCTGCACGTTCAATGGCTTGTTCAATTGAATCTACGGTAATAACACCAAATGCTACTGGCACATCAAATTCCATGGCCACTTGTGCCAAACCTTTGTTACATTCACCGGCAACAAAATCAAAGTGTGGTGTGCCACCACGAATTACCGCACCGATAGCAATAATGGCATCAAAATCGCCTTTTTTCGCTACACGCTTTGCAGCTACTGGTAATTCATAGGCGCCAGGAACTCGAATAACCGTAATATCATCATCATTGACATTGCCGTGACGTTTAAGTGCATCAACCGCACCTTCCAGTAAGCTTTCAACAATAAAGCTGTTAAAACGAGAAACTACAATGGCAAATTTTTTGCCTGATGCTACAAATGAGCCTTCAATTACATTCATTTTTATTAACCTGTTTAAAAAATTGGCGCAATTCTATCAAAATTCAAAATAATAAGGTACTCAAAAATGCATAAAACATGGATGAATAGTTAATTATTACGGTTAGATTGCAAAATTTTATTGTTTATTTTTCATGCCGATGAGCCCGCGCAAGTCTCGGCGATAGCAGTTATAGCAATCTGCATAAAGATATAGTCAACTCAGTGCTTATCAAACGCTCGAGAACAATCAAAATTTGAAGTGGATAGTTATTCCTGGCAATTGCTTCTGCATTGCCCTAATGACCTACATCCATGCAGCAATATCTTCTTTAAATTCTGGGCCGTTATCGTGGGTTTGATAAGCACCCAAAGGGCGATGTTAAAAGAGTTTTATGCAGTTCGGTATTAGGCAATACTCTTTACTAGAGTAATTATGCTTTGTTACAATGCAGCACCATCCAGTTTAGCTTATCGACAATGAAATTTTATTTTTCTTCAAACCAATTTGCCCAATTGGCCGCTTTTGATTTTCATCAGCGCCAAGAAATTATTGCCATAGCCAGCAGCAAACTTTCGCCTTTATCAAAATTCATTCTGAATTTGTTAAAGTTGGCAGTGCTTATCCCACCATTTTTCATGCTGGCCAATATCGACTCCTGGTTATTTGTCATTCCTTTGGTATTTGTGTTGCTGGGCTATTTTATTGTCTTAAGGCCGTTATCCTTGCTGTTTATTAGCAGCCATCTGGATAAGGCGGTTAAGCAGTTTGAGCGGGAAAGTGCTGTAGATTAACTTGTCATCCCCACGAACGTGGGGATCTGATGAAGCCTATTGTGCTAATTTAACTCTGTTGATTAAAACTCTTCTAACAAGTCATCCAGCTCGTCTTCTTCTTCCTGGTCAATCTCTACCGGTGGATTACCGTCATGCACTTTGTAATTGATGTTTTGGAAATACGCATTTTTGACAAACTCGTATGGATCTAACGAGTCTTCCAATAACGCTTCTTGCTCCGCCAGTTGGCCTCGCACTTCTAATCCGATAAGTACTCTACGGGCAACGTTGGGCCAAAAATCGATAACGGCCAAGGGCCAGTAATAGCCGTCAACCAGATCACCCACTTCATCACGAACCGAACTTGGGCCTAAGCCTGGCAACATTAAATAAGGGCCATCACCGACGCCATAACTTCCTAATACTTCACCAAACTCTTCTTCTTCACGTAACAGGCCTGCATGCTTGGCGACATCAAACCAACCCAATAAACCAACCGTAGAGTTTAACACGAATCGGCCAGTCGCTTTACCCGCACGTTGAAATTTAAACTGCAATAAGTTATTCACTGCCGTAAACGGTTCATTAATATTCAACGCGACATTATAAACCCCTGAACGTACCGGGCCTGGCACATATTCTATGTAAGTTTCAGAAGCCGGTTTAAGGACGTATTTATCAAGATATTCCCAATTAAATGTCCATAATGGCCTGTTGATGGATTCGAGCGGATCTCGGGGATCAGAGTATTCAACCTCTTGCTCATTACTGGTAGCACAGGCAGCAAGAAAAAGAACCGAGAGCAAAAGAAAACTGGCACGCCAGAAGTTAAAGCGCATAATGAGAAATGTCCTGATCAAGATGTTAATACTGCTAAATATCTCTGTTGGATAATCAAGCTTAATATTTAACCATTTAGAATGTTGGTATTATAAACTGAGATTGTCAAACTGCCACGAAATAATCTTCATTTTGATTGTAAAAATTTGTTACCTGGTTAATTCGATGCCGTTTTCGCGCATTTTTGCCAATTTATAGCGTAAAGTTCGGGCACTAATGCCTAAGCGCGATGCCACGTCTTTACGAGAGCCATTACAAGCTTGCAGGGCATCCAATATTATTTGAAACTCTTGCTGTTTTAACTCACTTTCTAAATTATCATTATTCGCACCTATGTGGGAACCATCACTTTGCGCTGGGGGTAATAAAATATCTTGGTCCTCCATAGTGACACCAGTGGGTACCGGCCCCTGCTCAGCAAATCCTTCTATGAGTAGGTCGTCACTATCAATTTCATTACCGGTTTTCATGATCAGCGCGCGTTGGATCACATTTTCCAGTTCACGCACATTACCTGGCCATAGATGTGATGTCAGTTTTTGTTGTGCTGCTATTGATAAACTTACACTTTCATCATGGCTGTACTGAGCAATGATATGTTCACTAAGTGGCAATATATCGTCAACCCGTTTTGCCAGCGGCAACCAAGTTAACGGAAACACATTCAGTCGATAAAATAAATCTTCCCGAAACGAACCATCGCTGACCGCTTGTTTTAGATCGCGGTTGCTTGTGGCTAAAACCCGTACATCAAGATTGATGATCTTACGGGAACCAAGGCGTTCGACTTCGCGCTCTTGTATTACCCGTAAAATCTTAGCTTGCAGGGCAAGGTCCATCTCGGTAATTTCATCCAATAATATGGTGCCGCCCTGTGCCTGTTCAAATTTTCCCGGGCAGGCATTTACCGCTCCGGTAAAGGCTCCTTTTTCATAGCCAAATAACGTAGCTTCGAGCATATTTTCAGGGATGGCCGCACAATTTATGGCAATAAAGCTGTTCTTGGCACGTGCCGAGTGATTATGGATAAACTTAGACAACACTTCTTTCCCTGAGCCGCTTGGTCCCAGGATCATCACCGACGCATTGGTTATGGCAACTTTTTCAGCGAGCTTAAGCAATTGTAAACTTTGCGCATCGACCGCAATAGGTTGCGAGGAATGTACCTTTTCCACCGGCATATATTGGCTGATCATATTAATCAGCACTTCGGGGACAAAAGGTTTGGCGATGTAATTACAGGCACCATCTTTTATCGCTTGCACTGCATCGTCGATGGTGGCGTATGCGGTCATGATTAACACGGGTAATTTTGGCCAACCCGCTTTGATATTCTTCAACAACATCAAACCGCTCATTCCGCCCATTTGCACATCGGAAACAACCATATCGACTTTATTATTTTTTAAATGCAATAGCGCAGCCTCAGCAGAGTCGGCTTCTATACAGTCGTATTCTGAAAGCAGTAAAGTATCTACTACTGCTTCTCTTAACCCTGGGTCGTCTTCTACTACCAGGACCACTTTTCTGGTCATTATGGCCTCTTATTACGGTTGACTTTTGTCGTTATGAGTTCGGAGTGAGGAATATTAACAACTTATTTATCTTTTTCAGTATTAAAAATTGGCAGTTTAATACAAAAATCGGCACCTTCGCCTTGCTTGCTGACTAACGATACATCGCCATGATGGGCTTTAGCAACCGATTTCACTACCGCTAAGCCCAAACCAGTGCCTTGTACCTTAGAGGTGTAAAATGGTTCAAAAATATTTTCCACTTCCGTTTCATCGATGCCACAACCATTATCTTTAACATGAATATAAATAGACTGCTCTTTACGATAGGCGTGTACGTCGATGATCGCTTGTTGGTTAATAACCTGTATTGAATTATGAATGAGGTTTTGCAATGCCCCTTCTAGCGCATTTTGATTGCCTAAAATATTTAAATTCTGATCATCAATGGCTAAATTTAATTGCGCATTTGCTTCATTTATTTGTGCTTCTACGCCCGAAATCGCGTCATTGAGTAATGCCGTTACCGAGAACACTTCAACCACCTGTTTGCCGCCACTTTTGGCAAACAACAGCATATCGTTCACTTGTTGTTCTAAGTCTTGTAACCGGGAAGTTAATTTATCTTGAAAATTTTGCCGTTTTTCTGCCGATAACGCTTTCGAACTCAGATTGGAGCAATACAACATTGCCGCAGACAATGGCGTGCGAATTTGATGAGCCAAAGTAGAAACCATACGGCCTAATGCCGACAGCCGTTGCATATGGCTGAGTTTGTCTTGTAACAGGCGGGTTTCGGTTAGGTCGGTGATCAAAATTAGCTGGCCAGCCTGCGAACCAAACGAAGAAATATCAAGCTTCACCCTTCTGCCATCATTTAATGACACTTCATGACCATCATCGGCGCGGGGTTTAAATGCCGATGTAATAACATCAATCCAGGCTTTTTTTAACAGCTCGGCGCCGAGTAAGTTGTTGGCAACGTTATTGGTTTTCACGATAATGCCATCACCATCAATAATCACCACACCGGCAGGCATTACATCAAATAATTGATTTAACTGGTTAGATTGCAAACGCAACAAGTCAAGCTCACCGGCAAATGCTTCGCTGAGCAATTTCGGTGCTTTGCCTGTTGAGACTGTCGACTTTGCGGATTCGTTATTATTATCCCCACGAGTCAAACTCATACGCTACCTCTTTAAAATAACTGAGTGTGTAAATGCTAGTGATTACTTAGCCAATACCTATTTGATTAAGTATGTGATCTACTTTTTCATCATAGGTTAAATAGTAAACTAGCAAAAGCTTTATCTTTACCACCAAGTTTTGTCTTGCCACTATTCCTGTAAAATCTCAACAACCTGGTTAAGATTCATGGTTTGATCGTTCTCAAAATACAGCCAAATATCATCACTATTATGGTCAAAGCTTGCCCGTACAATTTTGTTATAAGTCATAGCCTTAAGCTCAACCACCCGGCCATTACTGATACACGATACAATAAACCGATATTCGCCCTCAGGCGCAACATCGCCGGTGCGGGTAACGCCATTCCAGGCAAAACTGACTTGCCCCAACAAATCATCGCCTAAGGGAATGATGCGTACTATGTCGCTTTGTTCATTTTCGATATAAACAAATATATGATGGGCTTTGCTGGAAATTTTCAACCTGCCGATGACGCTTTCACCAGGCTCAATATAAAAATGGCCATCTTCCACCAGCACGCTGCGGCCAATCAGTGAACTTGCTTGTAAGGCTTTATTTGAGCTGTTAATTGCTGCCTGATGATGAAGTTTATCATTATACTCATCAATGCCCTGGCTGATAGAAGAGGCGAGTAATTGCGAGAATAGTTCGTCGCTATCCATGTCCTTTTTCAACAGGGCATCGATTGGCTCGGGTATAATATTAGCGAAGAAGTCTTGCAACTCTATGGTTGCGTGTTTAGCAATAGAGTCTTTGGCTTGATTTTCATTTAACAAATTTGGGCTTCCTGCCGCATTTTTACTTTGTTTTTTTTTCACTAAATAATTCCAGCGAGTTTATTATTAATAACGAATATACCGATGCCAGTAAGAGTTTTTTTATGCCATTAAATCGACAATGGCATAAACCCATCTGCTAAGCAAACTTGACAACGTACCTCAAATACAAAGCATTCAAGAATTATGCCATCACTCAGCTAGGATCCAAAGAAAACAAATGTGATTTCAATCGCCTGGTTTTTGATCAAAATTTAGCGTTAGCCAGACAAAGGCATCGAAAAAACGATCTTTTATTGACTAAACACGGATCATACATGCTGTTGATCTTCGCCCCCCTGAAAAAGCGGCAATGACTTGCCGCCAAAAAATTAAGCAAAAAACTTAAACTAAAGACTTAGCAACTATACTATTCGCCCGCTATGCGTTACTTACAGCTGATGACTCAATCGGTAAATTTTGATCACTGCCCCAGTCAGCCCATGAGCCATCATATAACACCACTCGGGGATACCCCGCTACCACGGCAGCTAAAAGCACAATACAAGCAGTAATGCCTGAACCACAGGTAAAGACGAGTTGTTCATTAGTCTCCGCAACCAAAGTTGAAAACACATTATTTATATCCTTGGCATTTTTGAAACCGTGAGACTCTAATAGCTGTGAGAACGGTAAGTTTAGAGAATTGGGTATATGACCAGATCGGACCCCCTTTCGTGGCTCAGGTGCTTTTCCCGCAAAACGTTTCGATGCACGAGCATCTACGATTGCTGTTTTGTGACTGTTAATGCAGTTTTGTACATAATCTGAGTCACATACTAATTCATCGCGGTACTGACCAATAACATTCCCGGGCTGTGGAAAATCCTGGTCAAATGTATTGGCCGTTTTACCACCTTCTGCCAACCACTTAGGCAGCCCACCGTCCAATACATAAACGTTATCAAACCCCATAGCTTTGAAAGTCCACCATGCCCGAGGAGACGAATAGATACCTTGATTGTCATAAATAACCAATAGAGAATCAGAATTTATTCCTAGTTTCTGCGCGCTACGAGAAAATTGCTGTTCGGTTGGTAGTGCATGAAGCTGGCTTGATTCTGGATTGCAAAAATCTTTTTCCAATTCAAGCATTCGCGCATTTGCGATGCAAATAAACTCATCATAGATAATGGGCTCTTTGTCGACGACGGAGTTCATACTGGCATCAAGTAAAATCAAATCTTTACGGTTTAGATTTTCTTCAAGCCATGCTGTTGTTACCAGAGGATATTCCATTTTATCTCCAAAATTAATTTACCAAATGAGTCGCTTTCAATATTGCCAAGCCTGCTAATGACTATAATAGCTGAATTTACTTAACAAGTTACGCTTTACTGCTGGCCATTCAATAGCAATTACCGGTGGCTGTTTGTCGTCGGTTTTGCCGTTAAAGTCTGCTCAGTAATGGCAAGTATTTTCCCCAACATCTGCTTGTTATGGCACCATATAAAAACTATCTTCATTTGATCAGGCATATTATTGATGAAACCCAATGTTTGGATCACGGCTGGCACCATCATTATATATGGCTCCAGCCTGGATGCAGCGCCACACAGTCACCGTGCGATGCAAGTTATCTGGCCGAAAACTCACTCTCTTTGTAAATTAAATGAAAACGACATAGCAGAGCTACTCATTATCGACTCTAAAGTTGAGCATCAATTGCAATTAGACGAAGGCTGGATATTATTAATTGAACCAAAGAGTGACTTAGGCCAGGCGTTGTCTATTAAACTAGCCGGGCAATCGTTCAAAACATTTCGCTCGCCCTTAACAACGACTGGCACATTGCCGATACAACTCGATGATTTACCCCAGTTGCTTGCCCCTTTGTTTGCGCAATTAAAACTCACCAGGCAAACCTTACTGATTAATCAAAGTACGGTAGCAGATACGCGAGTACAACAGCTGTTAACGGAATTAAACCAGTGCTTAGACGGTGATTGTATCAAACCCTCGAATTGGCGAGCTGCTGCAGTGGCGCAACAACTGGCTTTATCTGAAAGCCGCTTTCTGCACTTATTTCGCCAGGAATTAGGCATTGCCTGGCGGCCGTATTTGCTCTGGCGACGAATGATGTGTGCGCTGCAAGCGTTGTTAAATAATGTCTCGGCTACGGATGCAGCCCATCTTGCTGGGTTTTCAGATAGCTCTCACCTAAGCCGGACTTTTCGAAATACCTTCGGTATGACGATCAGGCAAGCGCAGACTATTTTTAGACAAGGTTAGCCAGTTTATTCAAGTTTGTTGTTGCGAGATAAATTAATCTGTTGCCCTATTCATTGAACAGGTATTACCCATGACAACATTATCAAACGATTTTCTTTTAGCTACCCCGATGCTGGACTTTAACCACCCAAAGATTCAAGCTTTGATTACACAAAGAAAATGGCGAGATTTACCGCAATATGATGCCATTGGCGCAATTTACCATTATGTACGTGATGAAATCCGTTTTGGCTATAACGCCGATGACCGCTTAACAGCAAGCCAAGTGCTAAAAGATGGTTACGGCCAATGTAATACCAAAGGTACATTATTAATGGCGCTATTACGTGCCGTTGGCGTATCCGCTCGCTTCCATGGTTTTACCATTTACAACGAATTACAGCGTGGTGCAATCCCTAACTATTTGTTTGTAATAGCGCCAGAGCGCATTATCCATAGCTGGGTTGAAGTGTATCACAACGAACGTTGGCTTAACTTGGAAGGTTACATCATCGACCAGGCTTATTTAACGCAAGTACAAAACCGCTTTGCTAATCAATGTGAACCGTTTTCCGGCTTTGGTATTGCCACCAAATGTCTTGCGACGCCTGACATCGACTGGAACGGAGAAGGCACTTATATACAAAGTGACGGTATTGCCGATGATTTTGGCGTATATAGCCAACCGGATGATTTTTACGCACGCCAGGGCAGTAACCTATCGGGTGTTAAAAAAGTGCTGTTTCGTTATCTACTTCGCCATTTAATGAATTTAAACGTAAATCAAATTCGCGCTAATGGAGTCGCCAGTTAAGGCCAATAGGCAGCAACTTAGCACCTGCGCACAAAAATTAGCCAAACAAAAAGGTTTGGCCTACTTTTATTCTGCCTTGGATATCTTTTTATAAACAAATAGATATAATGATATTCATCGCGTCCCCATCGATTAACTGGATAAATCACTGGCCTCCTAAGCCGGCGCTCCTGGTTCGAGTCCAGGTGGGGATGCCATTTTTCAAAAAATGGCGGTTGTTCATAACCGCTTATAAGTCGCAACAAATAAACTTATTCAATAAAAATTAAACAACAGCGCCTCCTAAGCGCCAGGTTGGACGTTCGAATCGTCTCAGGGACGCCACTTAAACCTCCCCCCTAAATTACAGCCAAAAAAAAACCTCGCAGAGCGAGGCTTTAACGAAATTAACAATAATTAATTATTGTTTTTCTTCTTTTATAATATTGTTAACTTCCGTGTCTTGAGTGGCATGTGAACTGGATAATCCAGCCGATATGCCCAAAACCAAGACTGCAATAAATACAGCGCTAAGTTTGACTTCCCCCAAAGACGATTTGTTCATGACTTAAGCCTTGAATGTATTTTTTTTGTTATTATTAACTAGCGGGAAATAATGTATATGTTTTAATCAAAACAAACAAGTGCCTTTTAAAAAAAACTTCATAAATATTTAAAATATATTTAACAAAAACGCAACAAATCAAAAAATAAAACATGCAATTCAACCAGTTAACGCAAACAACAACAATACACTTACACGTCAAACAGTTAAAAAATACCGCCCTAACTGCACATAAGTACAAAATCTTTTATCGCATTTTAGAATAACAAAATGCGATTTTTCGCAACTTAAGTTATAAAGGTTATTGACTGCAAAAAATTGATTTCTCCATGAAAACTTTCAAGGTTAGCGACACAGAGAATAAAACAGCCACAAATCCAAGTTAAACTATTGATAATATTAAATAATAAACCGGATAAAGCCTTTAACTTAAACCGGCGATAAAGTTTTGCTATTAGTTATTTGCAAACTTTCTTAAAAAATCGCCTATTTTTGATTGCACCGAGCGCCTGACTGGGCGAAAATACGCGCAGTTTTTTTTACTCTAAATAAATTAAGTGGAGCTATTATGCCGTCTCGTCAAGACCAGGCCAATGCAATTCGAGTTTTAAGTATGGATGCTGTCCAAAAAGCAAAATCTGGACATCCGGGTGCCCCAATGGGCATGGCCGACATTGCGCAAGCATTATGGTGTGATCATTTAAAGCATAATCCAAATAACCCGAACTGGGTTGACCGCGATCGTTTTGTGTTATCAAACGGCCATGGTTCAATGTTAATTTATTCTCTATTACACCTTAGTGGTTACGACGTATCGATTAATGACTTAAAAGATTTCCGTCAGTTGCATTCAAAAACACCAGGTCACCCAGAGTATGGTTATACCCCTGGTGTAGAAACCACTACCGGTCCTTTAGGCCAAGGTATTACCAACGCCGTTGGTTTTGCCATTGCCGAAAAAACCTTAGCGGCACAATTTAACCGCGAAAATTTTGCCGTAGTTGATCATCACACTTACACCTTTTTAGGTGACGGTTGTTTAATGGAAGGGATTTCGCATGAAGCCTGTTCATTAGCGGGTACGTTGGGCTTAGGAAAATTAATTGCCTTTTGGGATGACAACGGTATTTCAATTGACGGCGAAGTGGAAGGTTGGTTCTCAGACGATACTCCGGCTCGTTTTAACGCTTACGGTTGGCAGGTACTGGAAGTAGATGGTCACAACCCGGAAGAAATTTTAGCAGCCATTGTTGCCGCCAAAGCAGAAACCAATAAGCCAACGCTGATTTGTTGTAAAACCATTATTGGTTACGGCTCACCGAATAAGAGCGGTAGCCACGATTGTCACGGCGCGCCACTAGGCGATGATGAAATACAAGCCACTCGCGAATTTTTAAACTGGCAACACGAACCATTTGTGATCCCAGAAGACATTCAAAATGCCTGGGATAACAAAGACAACGGCGCCACAGCAGAAGCGGCATGGAATGAATTATTTGCGACTTACAAAGTGGCACACCCAGAATTAGCAGCAGAATTTGAACGCCGCTCGGCCGGACAGTTGCCAGAAAACTGGGAAGAGTACTCAAACAACTACATTCAAGAATTGCAAAACAACCCTGAGAATGTTGCTACTCGTAAAGCCAGCCAAAACTGTTTAAACAGCTACGGTCCAATATTACCAGAATTTGTTGGCGGCTCTGCCGATTTAGCCGGTTCAAATTTAACGCTTTGGTCGGGTTCAAAAGGCATAGAAGCAAAAGATGCCAGCGGTAACTACTTATTTTACGGCGTACGTGAATTTGGTATGTCGGCCATTATGAATGGTATTGCTTTACACGGCAGTTTCATTCCTTACGGTGCCACCTTCTTAATGTTTGTTGAATACGCCCGTAATGCGGTACGTATGGCAGCCTTAATGAAGCAACGCAGCATTTTTGTTTACACCCATGATTCTATTGGTTTGGGTGAAGATGGTCCAACTCACCAACCGGTTGAGCAACTTGCCAGCTTGCGCATGACCCCTAACCTGTATAACTGGCGTCCATGTGATGCGGTTGAGTCGGCGGTAGCGTGGAAAATGGCGATTGAAAGAAATGATGGTCCAACAACGTTAACCTTTACTCGCCAAGGCTTACAACAACAAGAGCGTACTGCTGAGCAGTTAGCCAATGTTGCTCGTGGTGGTTATATCTTAAAAGATTGTACCGGCACACCTGACTTGATCTTTATTGCGACTGGTTCGGAAGTTGAGCTGGCCATGGCGGCAAGCCGTGAGCTAAGTGACAAAAACATTCGCGTGGTGTCTATGCCATGTACCGAAGCGTTTGAAGCACAAGACGTTGCTTATCGCGAATCGGTATTGCCTAACTCAGTGCGTAGCCGTATTGCCATTGAAGCCGGCATTGAAGATTACTGGCACAAATACGTTGGTTTTGACGGCCGCGTTATTGGCATGAAAACCTTTGGTGAGTCGGCGCCGGCAAGCGAGTTATTCGAACTGTTTGGTTTTACCGTAGAAAATGCGGTAAATACCGCCAAAGAATTATTGGCTTAAGTTAAGCACTAACATCAATAGGCCGGGTTTATCTCGGCCTATTTCGGCTCAGTTGGTTAAAGGTAATGACAATAAAAATAGCAATTAATGGCTTTGGTCGTATCGGCCGCAGTATATTACGCGCCCTGTATGAAACCGGCCGCACCGATCAATTCGAAATCGTTGCTATCAATGAGCTGGCGAAGCCGGAAGGCATTGCCCATTTATTGAAATACGATACCAGCCATGGTCGTTTTGGCTTTGCCGTGAGTTATGAAAACAGCGTGCTCAATGTTGCCGGTGATGATATTGCCTTATTTCACCACCGCAAAACCGAAGATTTGCCCTGGGCTGAGCTCGGCGTTGACATTGTTTTAGATTGTACCGGTATTTATCAAGGTAAAGCGTCGGCGTTACAACATATTGAACAAGGCGCGAAAAAGGTTTTATATTCGCAACCGGCCCATACCGATGTCGATAAAACCATCATTTTTGGCATCAATCAGCATGCCTTAACCGCGGATGATATCATTGTTTCCAATGGCTCGTGTACCACCAATTGCATCGTGCCGGTGATCCAAACGCTTGATCAGGCCTTTGGCATAGAAAGCGGCACCATCACTACCATTCATTCATCGATGCATGACCAACAAGTGATTGATGCCTATCACGATGATTTACGCTTATCGCGAGCGGCGAGCCAGTCGATTATTCCGGTAGGAACAAAACTGGCCGCCGGTATTGAAAGAATATTACCGAAGTTTTCCGGCCGTTTTGAAGCGATTGCAGTACGTGTGCCAACGATGAATGTTACCGCCATGGATTTAAGCGTAACCTTAAATTCTGACGTCGACATTGCCGCGGTGAACAATGCCATTATTGAAGCGCAAAATAATGGTTTATCCGGCATTTTAGGCTTTACCACCGAACCATTAGTGTCGAGTGATTTCAACCACGATCCCAACTCTTCCATTGTCGATGGTAACTCAACCCGGGTGAGTCATAAACGCCTGGCGAAATTACTGGTGTGGTGCGATAACGAATGGGCATTTGCTAACCGCATGCTTGATACCGCTCAATGCATGGATCAAGCAGGCTAAATTTTATATTACTGTGGGGTAGAATTAATCGCACCATAAGGTCAGATTAATTCTACCCTGCACAACATTTTTATTATTGCAGGACGATTCGAAGCAATTCGACCCTGCAGCAGAAATTTTATTTATATCAACGGAGACTTGCTATGTCTGTCATTAAAATGACCGATCTTGACCTTGCCAACAAACGTGTACTAATTCGCGAAGATTTAAACGTACCGGTTAAAGATGGAAAAATCACTTCTGATGCGCGCTTACGAGCGGCATTGCCAACGTTAAAGCTTGCCTTAGCGGCAGGCGCCAAAGTGATGGTAATGTCACACTTAGGCCGCCCTACAGAAGGCGAGTTTAACAGTGAGTTTTCAATGCAAGTGGTTGCCGATTACTTAACCCAGGCCCTTGGCCAAAACGTTAAGTTAGTGAGCGATTACCTAAGCGGTGTTGACGTTGCTGCTGGCGAGTTAGTGATATTTGAAAACATTCGTTTTAATGTTGGTGAAAAGAAAAACTGTGAGCAATTATCACAACAACTGGCCAACCTTTGTGACGTGTTCGTGATGGATGCCTTTGGTACCGCGCATCGTGCGCAAGCCAGTACTCATGGGGTGGCAAAGTTTGCTCCTACTGCATGTGCCGGCCCACTACTTGCTGGTGAATTAGACGCCCTTGGCAAAGCATTGGATAACCCGGCACGTCCTTTAGTTGCCATTGTTGGTGGCTCAAAAGTATCGACTAAACTAACCGTTCTGGAATCATTAGCAGGTGTGGTTGATCAATTAGTGGTAGGTGGTGGTATTGCCAACACCTTTATTGCCGCCAGTGGCCATAACGTCGGTAAGTCATTATTTGAAGCCGACTTAATTACGCAAGCACAACAATTAACGGCGAATGCGCAAGCCAACAATGGTGATATTCCGGTACCAACGGATGTGGTCGTTGCCAAAGAGTTTAGCGAAAGTGCAGACGCTACCTTAAAGTCGGTTAATGATGTTGCTGATGATGAAATGATTTTTGATATTGGTCCAGATTCAGCGCAAGCTCTGGCCGAAATTATTGCCAATGCTGGCACTATCGTGTGGAATGGCCCGGTAGGCGTGTTCGAGTTTGATCAATTTGGCGAAGGCACCAAAGCCATTGCCCAGGCGATTGCTGACTCATCGGCATTTTCTATTGCTGGTGGTGGCGATACACTAGCGGCGGTAGATAAATACGACATTAGTGATAAAGTATCTTACATCTCTACCGGTGGTGGTGCTTTCCTTGAGTTTTTAGAAGGTAAGAAATTACCAGCAGTTGCTATTTTAGAACAACGCGCAGCGCAATAATTCAATTTAAAACAACAATGAAACACAGTTTATAAAATCAAAATTTAACATTTAACATTTAATCTATAATAAAGCAGGTTTACCTGCTTGTATCACACACAGTAAGGAGTGTTGGTAATGGCTTTAATTTCAATGCGTCAAATGCTAGACCATGCAGCAGAATTTGGTTACGGGATCCCGGCGTTCAACGTCAATAACTTAGAACAAGTTCGGGCAATTATGTTAGCGGCGCGTGACACCGACAGCCCGGTAATTTTACAAGCTTCGGCTGGTGCACGTAAATACGCAGGAGCGCCATTTTTACGTCACTTAATCCTAGCAGCAACTGAAGAGTTTCCGGAAATTCCAGTGGTAATGCACCAAGATCACGGTACCTCACCCGCGGTATGTCAACGTTCAATTCAATTAGGCTTTTCATCGGTAATGATGGATGGCTCATTAGGTGAAGATGGCAAAACGCCTTCATCATACGAATACAACGTTGACGTAACCCGTCGCACCGTTGAAATGGCGCATGCCTGTGGTGTAAGTGTTGAAGGTGAACTGGGTTGTTTAGGCTCGCTTGAAACCGGTATGGCCGGTGAAGAAGACGGCATTGGCGCAGAAGGCATTCTAACTGCTGAGCAAATGCTAACCGACCCGGAAGAAGCGGCAGACTTTGTTAACAAAACGCAAGTAGATGCCTTGGCAATTGCCTGTGGTACCTCACACGGCGCGTATAAATTTACTCGCCCACCCACGAGCGACATTTTATCAATCGATCGTATTAAAGCCATTCACGCACGTATTCCTAACACGCACTTAGTGATGCATGGTTCATCATCGGTGCCACAAGAGTGGTTAGCGGTAATTAATGAGTTTGGCGGCAACATTCCTGAAACTTACGGTGTACCGGTTGAGCAAATTCAAGAAGGCATTAAAAACGGTGTGCGCAAGGTAAATATCGATACCGATTTACGCTTGGCGTCAACGGGTGCCGTGCGTCGCTTTTTAGCGCACAACCCTACGGAATTTGACCCGCGTAAATTCTTACAAGTAACGACCAATGCCATGTACGATATTTGTAAAGCCCGTTACGAAGCGTTCAACACCGCCGGTAATGCCAGCAAAATTAAAGCTATCTCGTTAGACGATATGTATGCTCGTTATGCAAAAGGCGAGTTAAAAGCGTTAATTAAATAAATGATTAGCGGATAATTCATACCGCTACATTGTATTTATTGTAAAAGGGCCAATCGGCCCTTTTTTAATGGATAGCTAATATCGCGATAAATAAAATTATACCAATTTGGTATTTTACTGGTCAGCTGAGCGAACTTCGTTATAATAACCGCGGTTAAAGGATTACCGATATACAATAGCAATACACAAACAATAACAATAACTAGAGATATCAGGCACAACGCCTAATTAACTAAACCATGAAACAGCTAATTTCCTTTATCCTATTACTCGTACTTTCTTCCCCCGTAGTCGCAGAAGATAGTTTAAATAGTCAGCCCATAGACGCCATACTTACCGCGTTAAACCCGGTTGAAAAACCTGAATGTTACCACTTTACTGACGAAGTCCCGCCGGAAGAATTTATAGGTTTTCCCGAGTGCGACATTACTGCATCAGTCATTACCGGCTCGGTGGAAGTGGGGGCATTTTTCAATACCGGTGATAACGACTATGCCATTGGTAAGGCAAAAGCCGATTTAGTGCACGAGGTAGGTAAATTACGTTCCAACTGGATATTGGACTTATTTGGTCGTATTAGCGAAAAAGAGCAAGAAAATGGCAAAAAGGAATTTGAAACTACCGACCAAAAATGGGCTACTTCATTGCAAAGTAACTACACCTTAGAAGAAGGTGGAAAAAACTACTTGTTCGGTTTCGTCTCGTACGAAAGAAATCGCTTTAATGGTTTCGACTATCAAAGCTCTATTGCATCGGGTTGGGGTCGACGATGGTATGAGACTGATAAAGCATTTTTTGATGCTGAGGTTGGACCGGGTTATAAAGTTGATGAAGTAGCCGAAACCGACACGCACAATAATGAAACCCAAAAAGCCGTTATCATTCGTGCTGCGGCAACGTATGAGAGACGATTTTTTGATACCATGCAATTTAAGCAAACGTTTAGTGCCGAAATGGCGCCTAAATCCGGCGAAAACAGTAAGTATCAATCGGTGAGTTCAATTACCACGAAACTGATTGATTCATTAGCATTAAAGTTTGCCTTCAAGGTAGATCACAATACCGAAGTAGAAAAAGATACTGACAGTACCCGTACCGAAACGTCATTAACCTTAGTGTTTAGCATTTAAAATTGTTTATCTATGAATAACGGCATCGCCTGTATTAAGGGCTATGCCGTTTTTTTATGAGGATGCCGAAATATTTGCAAGTAATAGCCAACAAGCCTGGAAAACCTGTTAAAATTCATATAATTTATCATTTTTAATTTTGCATTTACTTTATGAATATCTCCAATATCGATCTTAATTTGCTGGTTGCCTTTGATGTGTTACTGCGCGAAAAAAATGTCACTCGTGCTGCTAATCACTTAGGCATTACCCAACCGGCAATGAGTAACTCGTTAAAGAGATTAAGAACCTTGTTAAACGATCCGGTTCTGGTAAGAACCTCGGATGGCATGGCGGCAACCGAAAGAGCCGCGACGCTTGCGCCAAAAATTCGAAAAATTTTGTTAGAAACCAAAGAAGCGTTACAAACGGTTGAAGACTTTGAGCCACAACACAGTACCCGGGTGTTCCGTTTAATGGCCAGCGACTACGCCGCCTCTACCTTGCTGCCGAAGCTGTTAGAAAAAATTAATCGCATTGCCCCCCATATTACCATCGACATAATGACGCCAAGTGATGTGACCTTTCATGACGTTGAAGATGGCAAAATTGACATGGCGATAAACTTATTTGATCAGCTACCGCAATCGTTTCATCAAAAAGTGCTTTGGCAAGATGGGTTTTCTTGTTTAACCCGAAGCTCAAACCCAATACTTGAAAACTTCGACTTGGACAGTTACCTGGCCAGTAAACACGTATGGGTGTCAAAAACTGGTTTTGGTGTCGGCCTGGGAATGGACCCAAAAGATGTACACAATCTGGGCTTGGTCGACGAAGCATTAGCCGAAATTAATAAGCAACGCGACATCAAAATATTCACTCGTAATTACCACTTAGCGATGCAGTTAGCGCATGATGATCAAATTATCGCTACGCTACCGAAAAAAGCCGCAATGGTCCATAAGCAAGACCGCGGTTATGCGATATTGGATGTGCCATTTTGCATTCCTGATATTGAATTGAAAATGATCTGGTCGCCGCTGCTGCATCACGAACCCAGCCACATTTGGTTTCGACATTTAGTCGATGAAGTTGCCAAGCAGTGTTAGCACTAACATTTTTTGAAATATTTTCCTTAGTTTGCCGTTCATCTTGTAAATATGGTGGCTCGTCTATAAACGCTGGCAATTAACACTTAATTAACATAGATTAAGCTCAGCAAAAAAATCTACATTAATGCAGTTACCATGGTTAAGTTGGGAGAGTAGAATGAAAACGCAATTGAATGTGAAAAGCTTTGTATTAGCGATGCTTGTTGGCTTAGCAATACCAATGACAAGCCAGGCTTTAGAAGACTCTAAGGTACGTTTTACCAAAGACATGCACGTAAGTATTAGCACGGTAACCGGCAATTACTTTAATGCCTATGATGTATTAATTAATAGACCCTTAGCGCAACTGGTTGAGGTAAATAGCGTTACCCAAAACAAATTCACTCCGACCAAAACTGCCAACAATGTTTTCGCCATGGCGATGCAAGTACAAGATAAGCTACAGTATTTTATGGCGGTAGTTGGCGATACGTTCTCGGATGATGACAGCTTAACAACTGAGCAAGAATGTCGTACCACCCGATTGGCCAAACTGTTTACTTTTTAGCTGCAGCTAAATTTAATGCCTCGCTTTCATCACGCCTAGCGGTGAGCAAAGCTAGGCTTATTCACTCTTTGTTTTAGCGCGCTGCGGGTTTACTCTCCCCCCTGTAACTTTGTCGGCGCGACCTTCTTCTTTGGCTTTTTCGGCGCGGCGCTTGCGCACTTCTTTCGGGTCGGCAATTAACGGCCGATATATTTCAATTCTATCGCCATCGCTAAGCTGCTGCGTTAATTTCACCGCTTTGTTCCAAATGCCCACTTTATTAACTTCCAAGTCTATCTCGGCATATTTCTGACAAATGCCAGATTCAATAATTGCCTGTTCAACCGTAGAATTTTCGTCTACGTGTAACACCAACAGCGTTTGTTCCGTAGGAAGCCCGTAAACCAGCTCTATTGCTATTTGCTCAACTGCCATAGGTTAATATACCTCTTTTGCTCTTTTGGTAAATGCCGACACCATGCTATTGGTAAGACTATCAAAAATGCGGCCAAAAGCCATTTCAATTAGTTTACTCGAGAATTCATAATCGAGTACCAGTTCAACTTTACAGGCTTCGTCACTCAACGGCGTAAGTAACCAGTAACCGGTTAATGTTTTAAATGGTCCGTCTTTTAAGTTCATCGTGATTTTTTTATCTTTGCTCAACGAATTGGTGGTGGTAAACCATTTTTTAATGCCACCTTTTGCCACCAATAACGACGCCGTCATCGAATCATCAGTCGATGACAGTAATTTAGACTCGCGACAACCGGGTAAAAACTCTGGATACGCGGATACATCGTTAATTAAATTGTACATTTGGGCAGCACTATACATCACCAGTGCGCTGCGGTTTATTGCTGACATTTACTTCCCCCTTTCAAAATGCATTTGTTTATACCCGTTGCCATTCAAAGTGCTGGATTTCAGTGGGAGTTAAAAGCAATTTAGGCAAGGCATTCATTTTAGAGCATGGTTGCTCCATTGTTAAAATTAATAACGCGGCATAAATTGCTTTTAACCCCATCGAAGAAGTGCTTGAGCGATATCACTAGTCATTGCAGCTATTTTAAATGGAACAACCATATCGGCATAACTGCGCCTTGTATTGGTATCGCTCAAGAACTCTGAAACCAGCATCTTGAATGGTAACGGGTATATTACCAAAGGCAAAATAAAAGCTCACCCTCTGCCGCAAAAAATTTTCCAATAAAAAACGCATCTAGCGGTATCAATGTCATTATCTTTCAGTATAATAAGCGCCGTTATGGCAAAGAAAAAATCAAAAAACAAACAAGCAAGTAATACCATCGCTTTAAATAAAAAGGCGAGGCATAATTATACCCTTGAAGACAAGTTCGAAGCCGGCATGAGTTTGCAAGGCTGGGAACTGAAAAGCATTCGACAAGGCAAAGTCAACATTTCTGACTGCTACGTGTATATTAAAGACCGTGAAGCGTATTTACTTGGCGCTGAAATTCATCCGTTGTTATCCGCATCTTCGCACGTGGTGTGTAACCCTACCCGCGATAGAAAGCTCTTGTTGAGCCGTCGTGAGCTAGACCGCTTAATTGGCGCGGTCGAACGCCAGAGTTACTCGATGATAGCCACCGCGATGTACTGGAAAAGAAACTGGGTAAAACTGGAATTCTATTTGGGTAAAGGTAAGCAAAGCCACGATAAGCGTGCCGACATCAAAGATAGAGAATGGAAAGTTGACCAGGGCCGTATCATGAAGCAAAAAAGCCAGTAATACAGGTTACCAAGTTACAACGCTAACCTAAAACCAATCAAAGCAATAACGCCAGCAAAAACGCTGGCGTTTTTTTATTGCATAAACAAATTTACTTCTTGACCGGTTTCTTGCTTACCCAAAGTTTAATAGTACCGGTTACCACTACCACATCGTTAATATCGTATGCGGTAACTGGCACTAAAAAGTCCCCTTCTTGCCATTCACAACCGGTTAAGTCCGCAACACAGCGAATATTACTGCCCGCTTTGGCAGTGTAATCAAGCGACATGCCCTTAGGGATCCAGCGTAAATGTGCAGGAATTGATGCTTCTGAAACCGCGCCCATCGCCATTTCCAAACCATTACAAATGGCAATCACATGCACGGTACCAATGTGGTTCTCCACAATTTTACGTTTTTTGATCAACACTTCACAGTAACCGGGACGCAATTCAACCACATACGGCTTGATGGTTTTAAAATACGGCGCCCAGCGGGCAAAAAACCAGGAAAACAATCGATTGCCAAACGAGAATTTATGCCATTTATTATAGATATCTAAAAGTTTTGGTTGTGCCATTTTCACGCCTTATTGTTATTTGGGAGCAATTCCCCACCAAACTGGTCTAATCAGTTAATCAAAGTAAACTTAATATAAACGGTTAACCAAGAAATGCAACGATAAACGCATAAAAATTGGTTAGCAGATCTTCAGCCTACGTTAATTCACGCTCCTAAGGTTGGCGGGACTTCAGTCTCGCGAAATGGCGAAGCCACTGGTTGGCGGGATTTCAATCTCGCGTAATGGCGAAGCCACTGGTTGGCGGAACTTCAGTCTCGCGTAATGGCGAAGCCACCTAACCTTTGAACACTTAAAACACAACAACTGTACATTAATTACCCGCGTTGTTTCTACACCAATTAAGCGCTATAATAGTCATTCTATTGAGTTATTTCGTAAACCAATAGAAACTTTGGGGCGGATTCAGGATTCGACGAGATTCACGAAACCCAAGGTGCATGCCCAGGGGCGGTTGGCCTGGTAAAAAGCCGCAAAACTATAATTGCTAACGACGAAACGTTCGCACTAGCCGCTTAAGGCTAGCCATCGCCTCATAGTCTTACCTGTTGTCTAGAGGATCGATGGTCACCCCAAATAGGTTAGCGAGGGAACTGTGTCTGACGGTGAACCGCGAAACAGTATCAGACTCACCATGACGAAGTCTGTCGTTTGACGTCTAATTGGTTAAACAAATAAACGACTAAGCATGTAGTACCGAGGATGTAGGTTTTTCGGACGGGGGTTCAACTCCCCCCCGCTCCACCAATTTAGAGAATAAGAGCTTTCCTGAGCTCTTTTTTTTCGCCTGAAATTCAGTGATAAAACGTTTTAAATAGCTCACGGTTTAATTTTTAGTGCTAACCTCTTCTAATTTGAAACTAAAACTACCTACACCTCTGTTGCCTGAGATTTTTAAAATGTGCTCACCAACTTCTTGAGTTCCAAAACCAAACTCTTTTTTCTTGTCCGAAGTAAAATTACCTGAACGATATAACCATTGCTCTCCAGGACTTAAAAATTCAAATGATAACAATACGCTGTTGCTTTGCTTTAAATTCGTTAACTTATACGCGGTATTGCCTTTACTGAATATTCGATAGTATGCAACGGTTCCGCTAGATATAAATCCTTTAGCAATATCGTTGTGACCAATGATGTTAGCCTCACCGGTTAGCTCTTCTGGGGTTGCAACTTCTTCCAGTTTGAGACTAAAACTACCTACACCTCTGTTGCCTGAGATTTTTAAAATGTGCTCACCAACTTCTTGAGTTCCAAAACCAAACTCTTTTTTCTTGTCCGAAGTAAAATTACCTGAACGATATAACCATTGCTCTCCAGGACTTAAAAATTCAAATGATAACAATACGCTGTTGCTTTGCTTTAAATTCGTTAACTTATACGCGGTATTTCCTTTTGAAAGTATATTAAAGACTTTTACAGTCCCTTCGGCTATTTCACCTTGAAATATCTGTTCCTTTTGGTCTGTTGAACTGGGGGCAACTGCTTGAGTTGTTGGTGTTGTCTTTCGTGTAACTAAACCACTTTCACGTGATATTTTTTCTGCTTCCGTTTCAAATGTACTGACAACTGATTGAGAAATATTGGTGATATCATCCAGTCTAAGTACCTTACCTACTCCATCTTTGACTGAAACCAGTATGCCAATTGGGTAGTCGCCTACGTAAACTGTACTGCCACTCATGCCTTGTTTGATAGTTTTTTTGCTGCTTGAAAGTTTAATATGAAAATATGTATGGATCTCTTTCTCAACGATAATTAGATCGTACTCTGTTAAGCCACCATTTTTCTTTCGAAAGCTTAGTTTTGCATTTGTTAAACTGTTTAATATGGCAGATACTCTTGCTCCATCGCGCCAAGTACTTTCCCGACATAATTCAGTATCGGATGATGGCACTGATAGTACTGCTAAATCTTGAGGGTATTGAGTCAATAAGCTTACCGCTATATCGCGCTTGAAACGTCCACTGATGTAAATTGATTCAGAGTCTTCGATTACATGTTTTGGGGTATATACTAAGCAAGTAGAACCTACCTGACGTAACATTCCTCGGCCAAATTCCATATCAGTTTCTATAAATACATCAGACGAAAAAACAGAGAAACACGTGATATAGATGAACATTCCTATAAAAAAAGTTTTAAGCATGATAAAAATCCTTCTCGTTATTTATGAATCATTTCTATCCTTAATAAGAAATTGATGACACCAAAGAGAAACTGCACAAAGACAATAGCAATCGATAGACTAAACGCTAACTCATAGTCATTACTCACACGATCAATAAAACTGCTTTCAATTAATTGAGGTTCCATACGATAACGTTGAACATATAGATTTCCACCGTGTAACGAAACAATTGCGGTCATTCCAGGTTCGTCTTTTACCACCCTTATTATGGCGGTTTGAGAAGAATCCTTTACCGAATTGTTATAAATATAATCGCTCTTTTTTATGACGTAAGGAGTAAATTGATACGTTGATTGAAAAAATAGTGTCTCACCAGTAACGGTAATTTCACCCGACAATAACAATGGATAATAACCATCTGAAGCATCTGTAATACTCTTACCTAACTCCACATGGCCTATTGCATTAAACTCTAATACAGGATTCTCCTCATTCAATTGCACTTTTATCGCTAAGCAGTTGTTATATTCAACCCCTTCACCTTCAATTTCAAAATAACCCTTTATATTTTTTTTATTCTGCTCTTTTTCATTCACATTTTTCGGAGCTTTGACTAAAACAATTGTCACTTCATTGTTCAGCATACGTGTGATCTTAAGCAAATAATTCCTGTTAACATCCAACTCGCCCTCGGAATATGTTTCTTTACTGAAATCGCCACACTCTTGTGCGTATTTAAAATTCTTTATAATAATAGGGGGAGGTAATACTTTTGTAGTCTGGTAGCTGATGTGTTCACTTTCGGCAGTAATTAAATATTTTGTGTTGTCATCAAGCTTCTTAAACACTGAAAAAGTAATGATCGAGAGAATAAATACTATTAAAAAACATAATATTCCCACTAACACTAGAACTTGAGGTGTCGCATCCGCAATTCCTAACTGCTTTTTTAACCAGATTATAAAAGTGACCTGCTTTATTTTTTCGGCTGCCATATTTTATACTTTTTCCCTTTAGCTCCAGCTGTGGTAGTAAATACAATAAAATTATTTTTGGGTTGGGCGTTTGGCGGCAATGTGCATTCATAGTTAAAAGAAGTTTTTACGTTTCGCGATATTGGCTCACAAAATGTGACTTGTTTCCCGATGTTAATATCAACGTAGGCGAGTTTGGCAAAATCTCCAGCGCTATTAATGTAAAATTTTTGTTGTAATGTATTTGGCTCTCCCCAAGCAGTAGGAAAGATGAAATGTGTTTTTTTATTCCTTTTGGTTATTACTTCTTGATAGGCATAAACCGATACTTCTTCCGCCTTGTAACTAGCAAGTTCTTCTGTATATTTTGAAGGAATGGCGACTTCAACCCACTCTTTATCAGTTGGTAGAAACTTAACGGCAAATTCCGCATGATATTTACCATCAATACTCAAGATTTTAATATTAAGGTTTTTAGAGTTTTCGCTTTTAGCAATAAATAAATTATCTAATTGTGCTGTTTCGTCGGCACCTTCAAATTGAAAAGCGGTTAACACACCTCCAGAGACATCAACGTTAGAATCGTAGCCTTCTTCCAAATTCAATATTTCATACGGCTTTTGCTCAGCAAAGCAATTGAAGCCAATAAGTAATAGCAGGTATGGTATTAGCGATGAACGATCCAAGGTGTTCTCTCACTTCACTTGGGGATGAATAATCATACAGTATAGCTTAAAATTAAGTATATTTAGACGAGCGTTCGGGTATGTTAGTACTAAGGTTATAGATTGCTGATATTGGCTGATGCAGTTTTCCGTAAAAGACAAGCAGAGCTGAGCCTAACGAAGACAAGGATAAAAAACCCGAGTGGGAGTTAACCCTTATAGGCGTTCTGGTACGTAAATCCGGGGGCCAATTTAACTCAGTCCGTAATATATGTCTGTACCGATCATATTTTTATGAATTACAAAGGAACTACTCGCCCTACTCCACCAACTTAAAAGATTAAAGAGCTTTCCTGAGCTCTTTTTTTTCGCCTGAAATTTGATATTTACCAAAAGACAAAGATTTACTGCTTAATTTGTTTCGATGCTGCACTCGCCCCGGTTAAGCTGTTCAACCTATTTGGATTGATGGACAAGCTATCATTATATGCAGTCAAGGCCTTGGCATAATCGCCATTTAACATATACATGTCTGCCAATAGTTCGCGTGCCGGAAGTACCGCCCCAGGAGTTACCGGATTTTTGTCCAGTGAATCTTCAATGTCGGCTGCTCGCTTGAGTTGATTTATTGCCTGTTTTTTATTGCCCTGCTCGTAACTAATCCATGCTGTGACCACTTGCCTTTGGGCATCGACCAGTGGTGCCCAATACTTAGGGCTGATTGTTAATGTCTTATCGTATAATTGGTCAAGCACTTTCAGATTTTCCTTCGCCGCGTTTACATCGCCATTGCGGGCGGCACCCAGACCACGCGTGTAATAGGTAATGGCTTCAATCTGAGGGAATTTCATCCAGTCAATATAGGCTGGGGTTTGCGTTTTTAATTGGCTGGCCAATTGCCATTGCTTTTGTTCTAAAAACATCCGCGCCGGTATGGTAGTTAAGGCATACGCAGCCGGGAAAGTGGCTTGAATAGGATGGTGCGCTTCCACCTCTTTTATCACGGCTAAAGCCTTTGATTTATCTTCGCTTTGCAAATAACCATAGATTAAGTAATCGATAGCATGAATGTAGTGCATGCTGGTAGTACCTTGGCTCGGATATTTTAACGCCGCTTTTGCCGAGCGTGTATTCCAGCTAATAACATCATCCCACATGCCTAATCTGACGAAAATATGGGTAGGCATATGCAGCGCATGCGGTACATCGGGTGCGATTTGATCGTACGCTCTGGCAGCTTCAACCGCATGTTTGGCAAGCAACGCACTGTCGTAAGCATGTATGGTGTAATGAATTGCCCCGGGATGAGTTGGTAATGATTTATGTATTTTAGCTAACAGTTTTCCCGCCTTTTGTTGCTGACTGAACGTGGCATCCTGCTTGGGGGCCATGACAATTTGCGACAAGGCATAGAACGCTGTCGCATCAATATCATCAGGATATTGTTGATACACTGCTTCCTGCGCTTTTGCCCATGCGGCAATTCTTTCTTTATCGGTTTTTACCTGCCAGTTTTCGTAGTATGAGGCTGCGGCTTGTATATAGTATTTTTCTCGAGTTGAAGCATTTAGCTCTGTTGCTTTTTTAATTACCTCTGCACCTCGTTGCAAGGCTTCCTCTTTTATTGTATCTGGCCATAAGGGATGAAATAACGTCATCGAATATCCCCAGTACAACATCGCGCATTCGGGGTCTTTCGCTATCCAGTGATGAAAAAGGTTTTCGGCTTGTGCGTACATCATGTGATGCAATAAACCAACGCCGGTATTCATCGCCTGTTGTGCTTTATCGCTGCAAGAAACGTCAAAGTCAACGTTGCCCAAGTTACCAAGCTTGCTGATGGTCAAGTCTTGATGCTCATGACCCTCATGGGAAAGACCACTATTACTGATGACAAGCGTGCAACTCATTGTCATTAAAATGAATAACATTCTTTGCAAAGACATGACTTTCTCCAATAGAAGTTGGTGGGTATTTCTCGCAAGAACATTGAAACTCAATTTCAACCAGACGAGATGAAATGATGTTCTTGTAGCTATCTACAGCATTGAATAAGTTTAGGTTAGAAAGTGTAAACTTTCATGTTTTGCTGGCGAGCTATGGTTCGATAAAGTGGCGCTTTCAACAGACCGGTGAATATCACTTTCAGGGCTATAGCAGTGCAAAAAAATAAACTTGATAATGTGTGCCATCATCAAGTTTATTGCCGTTGTGCACTAACTGGCTTGCAACACCATATTAAATGGCGTTTCTTGTGAGCATGAACAAGGGGTTCACCCACAAGTTGAGGCGGCATAATATAATAGACTCACCGGGTTAATGTTATCATTCACATTGTCGTTAGCGGCTGGTGGTACAAGCTGACAATGTCGATTTATGTGTCAAAGATCCTGGCAAAGAAATTGACATATACTTTACCACCACAGTAAAAATCATGGCCGATATATGGATGGGTGATACGACTTATAAAAAAGCGATAAAAACAGCGCAATTAACCTTGATTGGCCATAAAGCCTTGACTCAAAATGTAAGTCAATGGATGAGCAACAGCGTATTTACCGATATTCCACCAGCTAAAGATATATAGTTTATTTTAAGCGCAGCAACAATAGTAGGGATAAAAAAACAAACGTAATGCGCGCCCTCTAAGCTTGAGCCATTTACCGGATACGCAATTTTGAGCAGTTTTAATCGGCACTTTTTTTAAAATGCGACATACTATTACCAAGTTGATCAATTATCTGCTCATTTTTAATGGTTAAAGAATTGTATGGAACAATTCTTCTTTGCGAAGCAGTTCTATGAACCGAAGGCATGGATGCCTGAGATAAAACGATTAACTACTGCTTTATAGAGTTTATAAGTTTGATGTTCAATAAAACCAGGGATCGCTATGTTTTTTAACTTCGGTGATTTTTATGAACGGCAAATTCTGGCAAAACCTAAGCTAGTTACTGCCGTCATCATCCTCATCAGTTTATTTTTTGCTGCCCATATAAGCAATTTTAGATTAGATGCCTCCAGCGAAACTCTGGTGCTCGAAAATGATGCCAGTTTACAGTTTTACCGAGAAATAAAAGCTCAGTATGGTTCTGATGATTATCTCATTATGACGTTTAGTCCGAGCCAGCCGGTATTCGCTAAGGAAACTCTAGATCAGCTAATTTCGTTGTCTGCTCGTCTCGAAGACGTAGCCGACGTAGCAACCGTCATCAGTATTTTAAATGTGCCCTTGGTCAGCAGCCCGCCAATTTCTTTGCAATTACTGCAACAGCAAACACCAACACTGCTAAGCGCTGGCACCGAGCCCAAGTTAGCCCGGGAAGAGTTAGTGACAAGTCCGCTGTATCGGAATTTATTGATCAGTGCCGACAGCCAAACCGTGGCATTAATACTCAACATCAAGCAAGACCACACCTTGTTAGAGCTGGCCAAGCAAAGAAACTCGTTAAAAGTAACGGCCGCAGAGCAAGACCTCAGTGCTGAACAGCAACGACAGCTGACAGCAATTAACAATGCCTATTCAGCATATGCCAAGGAGTTGCAAAACAAAGAAGCCAAGCTGATTAACAACGTGCGCCGGGTAATGAGTGATTATCAACAATTTGGTCAGTTACACCTTGGTGGTTTGCCGATGATCACGGCAGATTCCATTGCCTTTATCCGGCACGACCTAATGAGTTTTGGTATTATTGTCTTCGTTTTTATTATCATTACCTTAGCGGTCGCCTTTAGTCGATTAAAGTGGGTGTTGTTACCGTTAATTACTTGTGTCATTACCGGTGCTGCGATGGTGGGTTTTCTTGGTCTGGTCGACTGGCCGGTGACGGTGGTATCTTCAAATTTCATTTCACTAATGTTGATCCTGACCCTCTCTTTGCTCATTCATCTGATCGTGCGCTATCAGGAATTACACTGGCAAACCCCCCAAGCGAGTCAACTGGTGCTGGTCTCCACCACGTTGAGAAAAAAACTTATTCCCTGTTTATTTACCACCACTACCACCATCATTGCCTTCGGTTCGCTCATGGTGAGCGATATCCGGCCAGTCATAGAGTTTGGCTGGATGATGAGCTTAGGGATAACTTTGGCTTTTATTATGGCTTTTACCCTGTTTCCGGTGATGATGATGCAATTTTCACCCGGGGTGCCGGTGAATCAACAAAACTTTACCAAGCGCATTGTCCTCTGGCTTGCCCATAATTTATTGGCCAACGGCAGGCTAGTCATATTATTCTACCTTATTATCGTCATCTTAAGCATTGTTGGTGTAACTCGACTTACCGTTGAAAATCGTTTTATTGATTATTTTAAAAAATCCACCGAGATCTACCAGGGCATGGTGCTTATCGATCAAAAACTCGGTGGCACCACGCCATTGGAAGTGATCATCGATGCCCCGATTATTCCACTAGAAGTGGTAGATACAGCAACGGAAGAGGATGACGAGTTAATGGCGGAACTTGGTTTGGACGACGACGATTTATCCGAGTTTTCGGCAGAACAACCGGCCAATGCTTATAACGGCTATTGGTTTAACCTTAACATGCTTGCCAACATCAAAAAATATCATAGTTATTTAGAGAGCCTGCCGCAAACGGGTAAAGTGCTGTCGGTGGTATCGGGGATGGCATTAATTAATCAGGTTTCACCGGCAAGCAAAAATGATGATTTTACCTTAGAGATTTTATATTCAAAATTACCCGAATCGGTAAAAGACGTAATTCTAACGCCCTACATATCGCAAGATGGCGATCAAATACGCTTTAGTATTCGCTTATTCGAAAGCGATAAATCACTGAAACGTACGGCGTTGCTCAATGAAATTGAGCAGGGGCTAACCAGTAAGTTTGGCTTAAAACCTGAGCAAATTAAATTTTCAGGCATGCTGGTGTTATACAACAATATGCTGAAGAGCTTATTTAACTCACAGATAAAAACTCTCGGCATAGTGTTTTTCTGTATTTTGATAATGTTCATGATGATGTATAAAAATTTCAAATTGGCGTTGATCACCCTGATCCCAAATCTCGTTTCTGCGCTGATGGTGCTCGGCATTATGGGATGGGCCCATGTGCCGCTTGATATCATGACCATCACCATCGCCGCAATTAGTGTCGGTATTGCGGTTGATGACTCGATTCATTATGTTCATCGATTTAAGCTGGAATATCAGAAAGGCGGTGATTACCTAAAAGCCATGTTCATTGCTCATGCCAGCATTGGCCGGGCGATGTACTATACCTCAATCACCATCACCTTAGGTTTCTCGATACTCACCTTGTCCAATTTTCTCCCTACCATTTATTTTGGACTGTTGACCGGTTTTTCAATGATGGTTGCGCTGCTGGCAAATTTAACTCTGCTACCTTTATTGCTGTTCTACTTTAAGCCACTGAATAAGAAACAGCTTTCCTAATCCCTTTTTCATCTGGATTTTGATGATGATAATGGAAAAGCTTGTTTAGCTATTTATCTATTTAGTGCTAAGTAAATCACCATGTAAAAAGGGAAAACAGTGTTAACCATTTTCCCTTTACTGTAGCGCTTAACTGTTGTGCTTAACTGGTCACAGCACAGTTATGGATTATAGCTTACATCCAAGTTCACTCCACTTGCGGCTCTATAGCCATATATGCCGATATGCCAGGTTGTTGCTGCCGGGTTGTTGAATGAACAAAATTCATTATTGCCACTTTCATATGGGCGACAATCGTAGCTCGATGAACTTGGTTGTGCGCCTTGTTTGATGTACATATCAGCATCTCCGGTACCACCACTCATGGTAAAATCTAATGTTGCCATTCCTGCTGGCACATCAATGGTGTAGTACTGCCACGCTCTGCGAGCAACACTGATATCGCTCACAGTAGCAGAGCCGCCAGTTGCACCACCGGTGCCTCCGGTTGAACTTTCGGTATAGTTCGCCGTTAAGCTAACGCCCGAGAACGTCGAGTAAGCAATAACGTTTACGTAGTAGGTGCCCGTTTGTACGTTATTGATTGGGCAGCTTTCACTATTACCACTTTGATAAGGTCGGCAATCGTAACTGCTGCTCGTTGGTGCGGAGCCAAATTTCACGTATAGATCGGCATCACCGGTACCACCAGACATGTCAAAGCTTAGATCGGTTGAGCCAGCCGGAACTTCAATGGTAAAACTCAGCTCTTCAGAACTGTTCGCCGTAAGGTTGGTTTTGGCAACGCCGTTTTCAAGTACGTTACCGCCGGTTGGTGGTGGTGTGGTGGTGCCACAGCCTGCAGCTAACAAATCTGAGGCGGCTTTGGCTTGTGCCAAGCCAAAGCCCGTTTTGTCATCACGGCCTGCCGTTTCTAAGTCAATGGCGGTAGATTTAAGGGCACTGCGAACATCATCGGCAGTACAACTTGGGTTATTGCTCCATGCTAATGCCGCCACACCGGTAACATGTGGTGTAGCCATCGAGGTACCGTTGTAATAAGCGTAGTTTTGGCCATCATTAACCGTTAGCTCAACGTTGCTGCCCAACTGGCTAAGCAGTTGTTGGGCCAAAGAGCGGTTAATGGATACAGTTGGCACATTAACGTCACTGCTGCCATCTACCAAGAAAGGGTTTTGTAACCCGGGACGAGCACTGTCACTGTAAACAATAACCCCGGCGGCACCAGCATCGGTACAGGCTTTGGCAGGGTTGATTTCCGGGTAATTACTGCCTACCTGATTATCATTACGTTCGGCCAAACAGATGTTACCGGCAACATTACTACAGCTATAACTGCTGCCCGAGATAGTACAACTTGCTAACACGCCACTGGCGCTGCCATTAACGTTGGTTACCACATAATTTGAGCCACTTTGGACATAACGGGTTTGCGGCACCACTTCATCGTTACCATAGGTCGTACCACCAATGGTGATATACCCCAGGCGGCCATCACCAGCAACGGTGGATAGTATCGCCTCCCCCGGTGCTGCAATTTCAACCTGGCTGGTGTATTGTGAAAATTCTGCGTGCTGACCATTTTGATCGACCGCGCCAACGGCCATAACCGCATCATAAGATGCCGGGTATGACATGGTTGAATTGCCATCGTTGCCTGATGCGGCAACCAGTAAAATACCGGCGTCAGCGGCAGCTTGTAGTGCATTTTTCTCGGTATTACTTGAACCGGCACCACCTAAACTCATGTTGATAACTTGTGCGCCATTATTCACACAAGTATCAACCGCATCGACAAGCTCACCGGTATAGCCCCAGCCAGATTCATTAAACACTTTGACAATATGCAGGTTTACATTGGTATTCGGCATAATACCGACTACGCCTTCGCTATTATTTACCGCCGCAATCGTGCCGGCTACATGAGTTCCGTGTGAACCGCCATTTTGATACCAGTTACCGGTGCCTGAATTGTTGGTACCGGTAGCATTGTTGGCACTTAAGTCCGGGTTATCTTGTTGGTAACCCGAGTCAATGATACAAACCGTCATGTTGCTGGCATCATTGTCGCTGAGCAAGTCAGACTGAGTATTGCTAATGCCCCATGGCTGGTTTTGTGCCATTAAAAAGCGCTTATGATCCGGTTCGATAAATTCAATCGACTTATGATTTTTCAATTTATTGATCAACGCCTTCACATCTTTCATATTTTTTTGCTGACCAAATGAAATAATGTGGTGGCCATTTTTTAAGATTTTTTCATGCTTTAACGCCAATCCGGCTTTTTTCGCCAACCCTGGTGGAATGGATTTCCCCTGATGCTTGTCTTTAAATTTTACAATTAGTCGGTCGGTTTTATCTAAACGCTGTTGCTGCTGTTTGCTTTGCCATTGAGCAAAAGTGATCGTCTCACTTGGCTCATTTATTTGGCTAACTTCTCTCAATTCACTTGCTTGCGTCATGCTTGTTGCTGTCATTACCGACAGAGCAAGCGTGCTCAGTAGTAATCTCTTTGGCGTTAATCTATTTGCTTTCATTTTATCTCTCTTATTATTAATAACGTATCGGCTAAATTGCATCGATAAAGCGGAAACTGGTGGTAATTCCCAACCCCTTCAGCATGCTTAGTTAGCAAGCAATTAACTAGCAAAAAGCTGACAATGACTATTAAAAACACGACATGACAAATTCACAACGTAACACTAACCAGTTGTTTTTAAAGCACTTAACAGGTCGGTGTCGGGACAGTGCGAAAAGTCGTCGTGAATTTGCTAGGTGTCAATTGGGCAGCTGCTAGTATGGAGACATACCAAGATTCAAGGAAATGATGCGGTCACTAGAGTCACACGGAATAACAATGACTGAATAAAACAATCTTAATATAAAAAGAATAAGCTCAAACAACCAAGAGAAATTACATACTATGAAAATATCAAAATTTGCAACATCCATTGTTGCCCTAGCTGTTACTTCAGTATTTAGCGCACAAGCGGCAGACGATCGTTACATTATGCGCGTTGACAATAATAACAAAGGTGTAGTGAAAGCTCTTGCCAAGAAATTAGGCGCTGAACTGAAGGTTGATGGCAATGGCTTTATCGCCGCCTCGTTTTCAGGGAAAAACTTAGAGCAAGTAAAAGGCTTAATGAATAATCCACATATTCACGCGGTTGAAGAAGATCAACGCCGTATGCCGTTATCTGTATACAGCGATGATGCGGGTGATCCATCAGCAATGCAAATCACCCCATATGCGGTATACCAATCGCAAGCGGATCAACTAAGTTTTAATAGCAATGCCGGCATGAAGGTTTGTATTATCGATTCGGGTTTAGACCGTTCAAACTCTGATTTCGTTTGGAATAACATCAGCGGTGATAACGATTCAGGAACTGGCAACTGGGATGAAAATGGCGGTCCTCACGGCACACACGTTGCTGGTACTATTGCCGCAGCTGACAACAGCGTAGGTGTTGTTGGTATGGCGCCAGGTGCCGATTTGCACATTATCAAAGTATTCAATGCTGATGGTTGGGGTTATTCATCTGACCTGGCCCACGCTGCCGATAAGTGTACGGCCGCAGGTGCCAACATCATTAGCATGAGTTTAGGTGGCGGTGGTGCCAATAGCACTGAAGAGAATGCGTTTAAAGCATTTACTGCCGCGGGTGGTTTAGTGGTAGCTGCTGCCGGTAACGATGGTAACAGCGTACGTTCATACCCTGCCGGTTACCCGTCAGTAATGATGATTGGTGCCAATGACGGCGATAATAACATTGCCGATTTCTCACAATTCCCAAGCTGTACGGTTACTACCGGTCGTGGTAAAAATGCGACAACCGTAACCGATGAAACGGTTTGTGTTGAAGTAACCGCCGGTGGTGTCGATACCTTATCAACCTACCCGGCAGACATGGCAACGAGTGCTTCTATGAGCGCCGATGGCCAATACTTTGCGGCATCAGCGATGGAAAATTCAGGTAGCGTTAGTGGCAATACTTACTACATGGGCACAGCAGAAACTACTGATGGCGGTGCCAATGGTAATATTTGTGTGATTGACCGTGGCGCTATTTCGTTCCACGACAAAGTGCTTAACTGTGAAAATTCTGGCGGTATTGGCGCCATGATCATTAATAATGAAGCCGGTATGTTATACGGCACGTTAGGTGAGACCAACGCCACCACAATTCCAGCAGTTGGTGCCACGTTTGAAGACAGAGCAGCGCTAATTGCCGCAACAACCGCAGACATTAACATTGGTACTTCGGATTATGGTTTCATGAGTGGTACATCAATGGCGACACCTGCGGTATCAGGTATCGCCGCCCTAGTTTGGTCTAACCATAACGGTTGTACTGGTACTGACATTCGTGAAGCATTAAAAGCGACCGCCGAAGATGCCGGCGCTGCCGGTAACGATGTCTACTTTGGCGCAGGTATTGTGAAAGCAAAAGCGGCAAGCGATTATTTAACCGCCAATGGTTGTGGTGTTGTAGTTGAACCACCTGTAGGTGATATTTCTTTAACAGCCAATGGTTACCGAGCTAAAGGCAAAAATAAAGTAGATTTATCTTGGTCTGGCGCGAGTACGTCAAGTGTTGATATCTACAAAAACGGTAGCTTATTAACGACTACAACCAATGACGGCGCTTACACCGACAGTTTCAGAACATCGGGCACTTACACCTATTCAGTATGTGATCAAGGTACAAGTAACTGTTCTGCGGACTCAACCGTAAGCTTTTAGTTTTTAATTAACGCGTGATTAATATCCGGCCGATTTTATCGGCTGGATATTGTTGTTTTAACCTTACGAAAATGATTAAAAAAATTTAACGTTAGCCCGGCTAATGTTGACATACAGGGTGTTTTGTCGATATGTTGCATAAAAGTTAGAATAATAACGATTTTTTAACATATCAAATTAGCAATTTATATTGGTTACACAATGCAGTATAAATCCGCAGATATTATCCCTTATGTTTTTAAAATGAGTTTTATGTATGTTGCACAAAGGGGAAGAGAATGTCTTTTAAATCAGTAAGTAGAATAATAAAACCATTCACATTGCTAGGCGTTATTGGGCTTTCAGCCTGGCTTATCAATTCTGTATTTGTAGCCAAGCCTACCAATAGTACTCAGTCTTATATCATCAGTGCCAGTAATTATGAATTATTGCAATCAACCCTAGTAAGGCTTGCGGCAGTTCCAAGCCATCAGTTAGCCATTATTAATGCGGTTGCGGTTAACTTAAACGAAGCTCAATTAAGCCAATTACGCCAGCAAGTGGCGGTTAAGGTCAGCGAAAATTATCAGGTAAAACTTGCCGGCGGGAGAGCATGGGGCAAACGTAAATGGCAACCTAAAGCTGTGGTAGCCGAGTATATTGATGCCACCTCTGCGCATGCAGCGAACAACTTTGGCGACAACGTCACCATCGGCTTTTTAGACACCGGCTTAGATCAATTATCCGGTTTATCTACCGATTTATATGGTCGCGATAAAGCCTGGGGTACCTATGATGCGGTTAACAATTCGGTCAGTAATTACGACGATGAAGCCAGTGGCCATGGTACTCATGTTGCCAGCATTGCCGCCAACAGTGACTATGATGTTTATGGCAAAATATACGGTGTAGCTCCCAATGCAGCTCTTGTTGGCATCAAAGCATTTGATGCCAATGGCCAGGCCACTTACGCCGATGTGATCCGTGGCATCGACTGGGCCTTACAGGTTAAAGATCGAATTAACCTGAAAGTATTAAACATGTCATTTAGCGGCCCGGTACGTTCTAATTACTGGGATGACCCGTTGAATCTGGCGGTAATGAAAGCATGGCAAGGCGGCATTGTCGTGGTTGCCTCTGCCGGTAATACCGGACCTGAACCAATGACCATCGGCGTACCCGGCAATGTACCTTATATCATAACCGTAGGGGCGATGACCGATAATTACACCTCGACAGACAGCTACGATGATAAATTGGCCACCTTTAGTGCCGCGGGCCCAACTTATGAAGGTTTTGTTAAGCCGGAAATACTCGCACCCGGTGGTCATTTATCGGGGTTGATGTCTTATGACTCACAAATCGTAGTCGAACACCCGGAATATCATGATGGTGGCAGGTATTTTGAAATGTCAGGTACCTCACAAGCCGCCGGGGTAATTTCAGGCGTAGTCGCGCTGATGCTAACCGATAACCCAACCTTAACGCCTGATCAGGTAAAATGTCGCTTGATCGCGAGTGCGCATACTGCCCGAACCGAGAGCGGTGAATTGGCGTATAGTGTGTTTCAACAAGGCGCCGGGGTCGTTAATGTCAAGGATGCATTAAACAGTTCCGCGGTTGATTGTGCCAATACGGATTTAGACATCACTCAAGATCTCGCCGGCGAGCAACACTATTCCGGCCCGGCCAGCATCAATGATGACGGTAATTTTTATATTGAAGGGCTCGGGGCAGAATATGTCTGGGATATAACCGGCTCCGATGCTGATGGCATTAGCGATAGCACGTTAACCGATGTTGAAATAGACCGGTTAATCTGGAAAACGGGTTTTAACGTCGACAGGCTGATCTGGAAAACTAGCCTAGAAGTCGACCGGTTGATCTGGAAAACCAACTTAGAAGTCGATAGATTAATTTGGAAAACGAATGTCGATTTCAATAGCAATGAAGAAATTAAAGTAAACAACTGGGTAGAACAACAGTAACAATAAGTAAAAGGCTACTAATACCAAATGGATTAGTAGCCTGCTCTTAAAGGCTGATTGAAGATAACATTGAACTTAACAACTCATCATCGCCAACACATTTTTATTGCATTGCTGTATTGCAACAGATAGATTCAAATATTCGTTTCAATAGGTAAAGGAAACTCACATTAGAATGAAATTCATTTTAACCCTGGTATTGCTCTTACCCTTACTAAGTCGTCCTTGTTTTTCTCAAAATGTTAATTCTTTTAAAAACTTTACCGCTGATCATCCTTTGTCATATCAAGCCGTTCGCACCATTGCTCAGGATAAAGAAGGTTTCATCTGGTTTGGTTCACAAGAAGGCATACATAGGTATGATGGCCATCAATTTCTAAGTTTTCATCACGATACCAGAGATACTAGCTCATTAAGTTCAGATGTGATCAGTCGCGTACTGGTTGACAGTAAAAAACAAATTTGGGTGGCAACTCGCGGTGGCGGCCTAAATTTGTACCGTGAAAACTTGCAAAATTTCCAACGGATCACCTCAAAGACAAAGCCGTTGAGCTTAACCAACGATAATATAAATGCGTTAATTGAAGATGACCGAGGCAACCTCTGGATTGGCACTGAAAATGGCATAAACATTCTGTTTCGTACTGACCAAGAATGGCAAGTGAAACATATCGTACAAGAGTTGGGAAATCCCAATAGCTTATCAAATAACAGCGTTGAAACCATTTTACAAACTGAAAATGGTCTGGTTTGGGTTGGTACTGGCGGCGGCGGTATTTCGGTATTTGATCAACAGGGAAATTTCATCCGAACGGTTAAGATCCGAGCCGATAAAAATGACTCAGCGTCTGAAAAATTAATTAAAGTGCTCTATCAAGATAGCATGCAGAATATTTGGATAGGTACCAGTGAAAGTGGTATATTTAAGCTTACCCAAGAGCATGACCAAGTGGTTCATTACCAATTTGAAGAAGGAATTGAATCGTCACTGATGAGCAACTCGATTGAGTCTATTTATCAAGACTCAACTGGACGTATCTGGGTGGCAACCGACAAAGGCATAGTGCTATATGACAAAGCCCAGGATAACTTTAGCCATATTAATCATTCCATTAGCAATCCTCGCAGCTTAACCAATGATTTTGTACTGACGATTTTTGAAGATAACATGAATATGATCTGGATCGGCACATTTTCCGGGGTCAGTCGCTGGGATCCTCACATGACCACATTTACTCAGTATAATGATCAACAATACCCAAAGATTGCCAGCAGCTTAATCATGGATTTCGCGCAACTAGACCGCAACCATATTGTCTTTAGCACCTATGCCAACGGTCTTTATCAGTTATCGGTTGAAGATAATAAAATCAGCCCTTTTAAATTCAACCTTGCCAATAAAAAACTGCGTTTAACCAGTCTGCTCATTGATGGTGACAGGCTTTGGTTAGGCTCTAGATCTTCGGGTTTGTTCGAGATCAATTTGGCCAATGGCGAATCTAAAAATTATCGTCACGACAGTAAGAATAGCCATTCTATTTCGGCCAATAGCATTACCGATATCCATAAAGACACCGCTGGCAGACTTTGGGTTTCTACCTATCATAAGGGCCTGAACTTGCTCGATAAAAATGGTCGTTTCAAACGATTTGAAGCAACCTTGCCGTTGACCAATAAAAGCCCAAGCACCAACCATATATTGCAAATAGTCGAAGATGAGCAAGGTGATATCTGGTTAGCAACTTATGATGGCGGTATTAATCGCTTCAATCCCGGCACTGAAACATTCACCCATATCCATCATAACGCTAACATTAAAAATAGCTTAAGCAGCGATATCGCCTGGGTTATGTTATTCGATCAGGCAAACAACTTATGGGTCGGAACGCAAGCTGCAGGCTTAAACTTATTAACCCGAGACAAGATAGTCGATGAAAACTATGCTTTTCAATATTTTGATATAAAAGATGGCTTGAAAGATCAAACAATTTACGGTTTTTCACAAGACTCTGCTGGCAATATTTGGTTTAGCTCCAACAAGGGCATATCGCGCTATTCAGTAAAACATAATAGTTTTAAACATTTCGATACCCGCCATGGTTTAGTCGACTTGGAATACAACCACGGCGCAGTATTTAGCGGTGCCGATGATATCTTATATTTTGGTAGTGCCAAGGGGTTTACCAGTGTCGATCCAAAAAACATATTAACCGACCAACCCGCCCCCGTTGTCAGGCTTACCAATATTTTTAAGCTCAATGAACCTATGGTCTTCAAGCAAGGGTTATCCAATGTAGAGTCGCTAACGTTTAACTACAGCGATCAATTAATCGCCTTTGAATATGTCGGCTTAAATTATAGCGATTCGGAATCAACTCGTTATAAATACCGCTTACTCGGCTTTGATGATGAATGGATAGATGCCGGAAAATTACAACGTGCCAGCTACACCAATTTACCGGCAGGTAATTACACCTTGCAAATTATTGCCGGCAATAGTGATAGTGTCTGGAGCGAGCCCGGTTACTCTATCGATATCAGGGTCAATCCTGCACCCTGGAATACCTGGTGGGCCTATGTCTTATATGTGGTGTTAATTGCCCTGGCCGTGCTCAGTTATACCCGTTTGATCAACAGAAAATTAGTGATCGAGCAACAACAAAAGCTATTGCTGAAAAAGCAGGTTATCGAAAAAACCAAAGATTATGCGCAAAAAAATACTGAACTGGAGCACGCCAATAATCAATTGGAAAAGGCCGCAACCGTCGATAAGTTAACCGGGGTAAAAAGCCGACGTTACCTCGATATATACATTGAACAAACCAGTCAATTAATGAACCAGATCCATCAAAATATTTTGCCGGTACAGCGCAGTATTTTGCCAAGGCTGTATCTCTTAATGATCCAGACATCCAAGCCCGACACTATCAGTAACAGTCAATTGGTAAATTTAACCGATTTATTACTCTACTCTCGTAACCCCGATGATTTGGTGATCCGTTGGTCAGAGGATACCTTTGCCATCATTGGTTTTGAAAAAGACAATAATGCCAGTGAGCTGGCGGCAAGGTTAGCCAGTCGATTCGACAGTATTTTTGAGCCACAACAGAGTGTTAATCAGGCATATTCGTTTTATCCGTTTAACCGTGAACAGCCCATGGATCTGTCTTGGGATCAGGTAAGCGTGATGGTAGAGCTGGGGTTGAATATCGTCAGTAAAGAGCCGTCACTTAATTGGTTAGGCTTTTGTGCACCGAAACTGCAGCCATTCGACTACTTACAAGTGATAAAACAACCAAGCCTGTTGATGATCAAACAACATATCGACTTTAAACAAGGGTAATACCAATCTGTATAATACCAAAGCCAATAATTCTTTGCTTAATATAGGGCTACTTCATGTTTTGGTTTTTTACACAATCCTGTTGGTATTGTTTCGGCGTGCAATTGAACGTTTCTTTGAAACAACGGCCAAAATAAGTTTGTGAAGAAAAGCCAACATCTAAGGCGATGATGCCTATTTGCGTACCATTTTTCAGTAATTCCTGGGCTTTTGTCAGTCTGAATTCTTTGATGAAGTTATTCGGAGTGGTACCGAGCAACACTTTAATTTTGCGTTGTAATTGACGCTCACTCATCGCCATTTCACTGGCAAGTTGCTGTATGCCCAAATCAATTTCCATATACATTTTAGCAACGGCCGCCTGCAGTTTCTCAAGAAATAGCTCATCTAAAGATTGCGCTTCTGTGCTGTCTTCGGTTAACAACGACACCTTGTTTACGCAGTTTTCTTTGCGTGCTGTTTTTTCGCTTTGCTTAAACTTTTGCAAGTAAGATTGCTGCAATTGTTTTCTACTTTCAATCAGGTTTGCGATGCGAGTTAGCAGTTCCTGTTGATTAAATGGTTTACTCAGGTACTCATCGGCTTGCAAATTCAGGCCCTGCAAACGAGAATCTAAATCGGATCGGGCTGTCAGTAATATCACCGGGATGTGTGCGGTTAATTCATTGCTTTTTAGCTGCTTTAATACGGCAAAGCCATCAATGCCGGTAAGCATAATGTCGCAGACAATCAAGTCGGGAATGTATTCCTGCGCCAGGGTCAGGCCCAGCTCGCCACTCATTGCCAGCAGACAATGATGCTTTTGTTCGATCACCTGCTTGATGTGGCTTTGCATGTCGACATTATCTTCAATCACCAAAATCACTTTTTGCGAGTGCGCGACTCGTTGATTGAGCGGATGCTGTTGTTCAATCAGTAACGACGACACCTCATTTTCTGAAACACTGTTTGGCGTTTCTGCTTCAATCTCTTTCGCACTCGCCTGTGGAATGGACAGGGAAAACTTACTGCCCTGACTATACTCACTCACTAAATTTATTCGCCATTGATGGGCTTTAACCAGCTCATTTACCAAAGATAAACCAATACCAACACCGAAAATTGCTTTATTTTTATCGTCATCGGCACGCTGAAAGCGTTCAAATATTTTGCTTTGCGAATCACTGCTGATGCCAATGCCATTATCGATCACATCGAGGATAATGGTATCTTGTTCACTATAGGCCTTCACCTGAATACTGCCGCCTTCTGGTGTATATTTAATCGCATTGGCCAGCAAATTAAAGAGTATTTTTTCAAACGCCTGCGCATCGCAATCAAGCCATAGGTGATCGGGAATATCGGCGCTAAAGGTCAACTTATTTTGCTTTGCCAGGCGGGCAAAGGAATCATTCGGCATGGCCATAATGGTGCTAAGTCGATACCTTGCCAGTGACAACTGTGGGTTATCGGTTAAACGGGAAAGTTCGAGTAATTGTTCCACCATTCTCACCAGGCGCAAACCATTACGTTTGGCGGTAAGCAACTCTTTATGCTCGTTATCGGCTTGTTGTTTTAATAAATAACGATCGAGTACGCCATTAATAATGGTCAGTGGCGTTCTAAATTCATGAGAAATATTGGCAATAAATTTATCTTTTAATTCCAAGGTTTTGGTTTCTGCCAGTTTGCGCGCAGTTAAATTGATAAAGGTGATAACAATCAGCGGCTGTTCTGCTCGTTCCGCCCATTGCAGCTCCGCTTGTACCGGAAAATCGGTACCATCGCATCTCTTTGCCCGGCATTCCACGGAGATGCCCTGCTCTTTTCGTTGCAGCGCATAAACATTACTTTGAAAATCGAAAAAATAATGCATTTGTTCATCCGCCGAGAACAAGGCACTCACCGGAGTTCCCTTCAGCTCGTGCTCTAAACTTTGCAACATTTGTACCGCGGCCGGATTGGCGGAAAGTATTTGTCCCGACATTGACGCGGTTAAAATCGCATTGTTTGATGCGCTCACTATCGCTTTATCTTCGGAATTTAGCAGTGAATCCGTTAATTGCTGAGTTATTTGCTGATATTCATTCAGCTCAGCGCTTTGCTGAGCGACTTGCCGTTTTAGTTTTAACGAGAAGCCACGTTTTTTATGAGTGATAAACAACAACAAGGTGAACGCGGTTAACAACCAAAAAGCGATGACTAACGATTGCAGATAAGAATGAGTGATATAACTTAATTGTAACTCTAAGCCAACGACGTGGATCACCACCAGGCCAATGACCAACAGGAGAATATAAAGCTCCGGATAGGTGTGTTTTTTAACCGGCGTTGGCGGAGTCACATGATTTAAGGTAATACAAGCCGCAAACGTTACCGTGAAATATGGCACCAGCTGAACAAGTCCGGCAAAGTAACTCTGCTGGAATTCAGCACTCAATTCATTCGGGAAAAATACACTCAACTTATTCACCAGGATCAATAAAGCGGCAATAGACAACAAGCTGTAGAGCGAGATCCAAAATCGGCCCTGGCAATAAATGCTGCAAATACCTAAGCGAATAAAAATAAGTAAGCTGATAGCGAGATGAAAAAATGCAGAAGGCGAATAAACTTGCTCTGTGCTTTCGGCAAACTCTACCGGTAATAAGACAAAATAACAAAAGCAAACTACGATGAAAAATACTGCCGGAACCCTGCCGCTAATATATTTATTCAGTGGCGTATCGCTTAAGTGCGGGTTGGTTTCAATAGCCAATATAATGAAAAAATAGCACAACAAGGAAAAGAAATCGGTTAATAACTGCTGAGACAAGCCAGTTCCTGCCAGCAACACCACTTCAAATGTCAATGCGCCAAGTACAGCAAAAGCAATAAATTGCCAGAACAACTTTAACGAGCGAGAGTTGGTTTTTAAATAACTCAGCACAGCAAAGCCCAGACTAATTAGCTGCAGAATAGCCATAGGAATGGGAATAGTACCGTTTAAGGATGATGAAAAAATTGGCGTAAAATGCGCGTAAGGAAAAAAACTTAAAGCGAAAGCTATCAATAAAAACAACAACTTATAATACGAAAGCAATGTAAGACCCCAAGATTGACATAGTATTTATTATCAGATCCCGTCATTGGGCTTTTGTTTATTCCTTGAACCAGGGGATTATATCGTAATTCACATGGTATTAACATTATTCAAATTTACTGCAGCCATGCTGTGCCATTTGAAATATTGCAACAGCCATTGCCGATATTCGCAAACATCTAATTTTGCTTAAATTTCATCCAACAAAATTTGCTCAAATGAAAAATGTTTGCCATGGTTAAAGGTAATAAAAAAAAATTGTAAAATATTGCTTGCACGCAACAATGGATTAGAGGAATTGTGTAAAAAGTAATGTTTTAAAGGAATCGCGCCGTGGAATCGAAATTTAGTAGTTTAAGAAATCGGATATTTTTCTTCTTTATTTTGTTGCTGATTGTGGTACAAACCGTTTCTTTTTTTAATTCCTATTACGCCAACAAACGTACGGAAAAGCAACAACTCACCGCACTCATCACGCAAGCGGAAACCCAACTCAAAGGTGAACTCAAAACTCGTAAATATTACCTCAGTGCGTTTGTTGAAATCGCCGCAACCGATAGTGAATTAGCCCATGGTATATTAGCCAATGATCCAGATTTATCACTCATATTAAACAACCACCGTAAGCGTATAGATGCCGATATTGCCCTTGTTTTTAATTTAAATACAGAGATCATCGGTGAACTCTTGGTAAAAGACAGTAATAAAGAAATAAAAAGGGTGTATACCGGAAACCAAATTGGCGATCGGTTTAAGCATCCGTCCTGGCTTACCGAGGGACTCAGCCAATCCTTCTATCATTACAACAATGAAATCTATCAACTGGTGATCACGCCGGTGGTTAATGACCATAAGAGTATTGGTTATATCGGTTTGGGTTATTCACTCAATAACAAATTGGCGGAAGACTTAGCGACCTTAACTAATTTTAATGTCGGCTTTGGTTTAGAGACTGCTGATCAATGGCAATGGGTTTCAATAAATAAAGCCGCTGATAGCAAGCAATTCTCCCCTAACAAAGCTTTTAATGAAGAAGACTTCATCGCCGTAAACTACCCATTAGGCGACGTTAATGGCAACCAGCTTATTGCCACTGCATTTCAGTTGCGATCATCTTTAGTGGCGGCAATTATCGAAGACTCTCTTAATCTGGTAATTTTGATTTCGGTTACCTTGGCGATATCCTTGATAGGTGCATTTATTATCGCCAGTGGCGTTACCGAGCCGGTAAGACGTTTGGTTAAATTAACCAAAGACATTGCCAAAGGTAATTACCAAAGCGAAATTTTTGTAGGTAAAACCTATGAGTTAAATCAGTTAGCTGAGCAGTTTGGCGAAATGCAAGACGCGATAGAATCGCGCGAAAAAGAAATTATCCAACAAGCGTTTTCAGACAGTTTGACTGGGTTACCGAACCGTAACCAATTTCAACGAGAAATGCATGCCATTGCCAATCCCTACTTATTATGTCAATTGAATGTAAGACGGTTATCCGATATCAATGATACTTTAGGGCATGACGTAGGCGATGAAGTGATTCAAGAAATCGGCAATCGCTTACAAACTCTTGAATTGCCTTTATATCATACCTCGGGAAATGGCTTCTTATTGCGCTTAGACCATAAAATGGTGGAAGACGCGAAAGACTGTATTCAAGAAATAAATGCCGTAATTGAGCCAAATTTTAGTTATCAAAATATTGCCATTCACTTGCAAGTGAACATAGGTGTTACCTACAGCAGCGGTTGGGCACAAAGCAATCAGTTATTAAAAGAAGTGGACGCAGCAATGCAAATAGCCAAGCGCAAAAATTTGCTGTTCCAACTTTACGATCCGCAGATAGATTTAAATACTCTTGATCGATTACAATTGGTTAACCGGTTGAAGAGTGCCATTGAAAATGATGAATTTACGCTTTATTATCAGCCGAAGTTGAATCTGAAAAACAATACCATTGAAGAAGTTGAGGCTTTAGTTCGTTGGGTTCATCCGGTGAATGGCTTAATTGCGCCCGATGCCTTTATTCAAATTGTTGATCAAACAGGACAGATGACCGCATTAAGTAATTGGGTGATCAACAAAGCCATTGAACAGTATTTTGTTTGGCAGGAGAGTGGCATCGACATTAATATTTCGGTCAATATCTCCCCTGAAAACCTGCTCGATGATGATTTTTGTCAGCAACTTATCAACAAGCTTTGTGGCAGCAATGAGCTTTATAAAGGTTTTTGTTTTGAGATAACCGAAGACGCATTTGTTGATCATAACTCTAAGGCAATTGAAAATATTTCACTATTGCGAAAACACGGAATTTATTTATCCATTGATGATTACGGGACGGGCTACTCTTCGTTGGCGCAATTGAAAAATTTACCGGTACAAGAACTGAAAATTGATCGATGTTTCATTCAACATTTAACTCTGCAGCCAGAAGATCAACTGATTGTCAGTTCCACCATTCAATTATCCCATCAATTAGGATTAAGTGTGGTTGCTGAAGGGGTAGAAGATAAAAAAACCTTGGATTGGTTAGTCAAAAATAACTGCGAGACAGCCCAAGGCTTCTTTATCTGCAGGCCTTTACCGGTATCTGAGTTAGATCGCTGGTTGCATAATTCTGAGTACAAAACCAGAGTTATCGCAGAAAATAGCGTTAAAGAAAACAATGCTTCAATCGTAAGGAATATGAGTATTATCGTTAATAAATAACCTTAATACCAAGTTGATTAAATATCTGATCATTTTTAATGGTTAAAGAATTGTATGGAAATTCTGCATATCGCTCTTCCCTGAGCAAAACAGAATTTTATCCATCCATGGAAATTCTGCATATAGCTCTTCCCCGAGCAAAACAGCATTCAAATCGTCCTTGGCAATTCTAAGTTAATTCACCCCGGAGTTATTTGGCCACGCTGGCAAAATCACCGGCTTTAAATACATTCAACTCTAAACTGGCAATGTGCTTGTTAAATGCGGCATTAACCTCGCGTACCGTTAATTTTTGTACGGCAGTGATTTGTTCATCATAAAACGATAAGTCCTGATCAAGTTTGGCCGACTTCACCAAAATACTGGCAATCGTACCATCATCTGCCCATTGGCGGTTACGGTCACTAACAAAGCCTTTTACCGCTTGATCTAACTCTTCTGCCGTAAAGCCATCATCAGCCACTTTCTGCATCTCTTCCCGATATGCGGCAATAACATTGTCAACATTCTCCGGTGCCGAAATGGCCCAACCTAACGATAAACCTTGCTGGTCGAGGGTATTAACATTGAGGCCGGCACCAACGGTGTAACTGTACCCTTCTTTCACCCGAATTCGGGCGCCAACCCGAGAGGTGAAAGTATCGCCACCAAATATTTTGCTCGCCATTGCTAACGCCGGATAATCTGGATGAGTCACCTGCATGTTGATAGCATTAATAAAGTAAACTTGGGCATTGGCTTTATCGGGAGTTTCACTACTTACCATCAGTCCCTGGCGATCTTTGAAACTCGCTTGCATACGCTGATACGGCGTATCGTTGACAAAACTTGCTAACACCGCATGCAATTGCTGGGAAATTTGTTCTGCGTTTACATCGCCAACTACGGCAATATAACCATTGTTGATATTGGTATGGCTGTGATAAAGCGCCGCCAACTCCTTCGTGGTGATTTTGTTGATCGCGGTGATTTTGTCTTCTAAGCTGACGTAAGCTTTTGGGTGGCCTTGCGGGTAGTTGTATAACGATTTTCTGAAACTGTTAACCGCAATCGAGCTAGGGTCGGTACGCTGTTGCTCAATACCGGCAACGGAGCCGCGTTTTAGTACATCCAGTTCACTTTCAGGGAAGGTTGGAGTGCTCATTAATTCACCCAAAAATTTAACGGTTTGAGCCAGGTTTGTCTTGTCGGTATTAATCGACACATCGGTCGCGCCCGCCGAGGTTGAAATTGAAATAGAGCTTTTTAATTGATCAAGCTTAGCGGCAATCTCTTCTTTACTGTAATTTTGATTACCTTGTTTGAGCATGCCACCAATAAAGCCCATAACATTGCCCTGACCCGCCAATGTTTGCGCGGTGCCACTAGGGAAGTGCATGGAAATAATAATTTGCTCACCACGCAAGATTTTCGGGTAAACGCTAACTGTCGTACCCTCTTGCCAGTTAATGTTAACCAGGCGCTGTTTAATGTTAGGTACCGTATTGTCATACACCTCACCGGCAGCAATCACTGCTTTGCCGGTGTAATCTTTTAGTAACTCATCTAAATTCGGTTTTTTCGGAATTTCAGCCCGCTGCGGCTTTTCCGTTGGAATGAAACGCCCGGAAGTACGGTTACTTGGGATTAAGTATTTATCCGCTACCGCTTGCACTTGCTCCAGGGTAACCTGTTCAATTTGATCGCGGGAATAAAATGCTTGACGGTAATCGCCCATGGCAATGTATTCAGACAATTGCATACCAACACCGGTGACACTGCGCATCGCTTGCTCCGTTTGGCGAGCGAGTTTCGCTTGGGCAAAATCAATTTCGTCCTGGGTGATAGGTGTAGCATGCAAATTTTCGGCAAGGGCAATTAACTTGCTTTCTAACTCGCCAATATCAGAGTCTTTGCTGCCCTGTAAAAAAAATAGAAATTGCGAGCTGTCTTCAAACGGAAACATGAAATTTGAGGCACTGGTGGCAATGCCAGTTTCCACCAGTTCTTTTTGCATACGACCACGGGTGTCATCACCTAATATTTCATTCAATATCGACAGTGAAGCCGCATCTTGATGCAATGCCGATGGTGCGTGATAAGACAAGCCCACATAGGGCAAGTCACCAACACGACGAATATAAACACTGCGTTCGCCGTCTTGGGTTGGCTCAACCGTATACAGCGGTTCTTTCGCTACGCTTGGTTTCGCTATGCTGCCAAATTTTTGCTCCACCAGGGCCATGGTTTTGTCTTTATCAAAGCGACCGGCAATAATTAATACCGCATTATCCGGGCGATAATGCTTTTTGTAAAATTCACGTAAACGATAAAACGGGAAGTTTTCTACGTCTGAGCGTGCGCCAATGGTGCTTTTTCCATAGTTATGCCATAAAAAAGCCATGGACGTCATCCGCCCGATTAACATCCGGAATGGACTGGTTTCACCTTTTTCCATTTCATTGCGAACTACGGTCATTTCACTTTTAAGCTGTTCTTCGGTAAACGTGGCATTGACCATACGATCTGCTTCCATACCTATCGCCCATTCAAGGCTATCTTCGTTGGCATCGAAGGTTTCAAAATAGTTGGTACGGTCAGTCCAGGTAGAGGCGTTTTTACCCATACCGCGTTTTTTAAATTCTTTGTCAATTTCCTGATAGCTTGTTGAGCCTTTGAACAACATGTGTTCAAGTAAGTGTGCCATCCCGGTTTCACCATAATTTTCGTGTTTAGAACCCACTTTATAGGTGATATTTACCAGGGTTTTCGGTTGCGAAGCATCAGGGTAAAGCAATACTTTTAAACCGTTTGCTAACCTATACTCTGCAATACCTTCAACGGTACGCACGTAAGTTAATGCGGTACTTTGTGGTTGTTTTGCTGCTGGAGACGCCTCAACATCTGGCGATGTTTGGGCCGTTGGCGAGGTTGCACAGCCCGTTAAGCTTAATGCCATAGAAACAGAAATACCGATCAGGGTAGGTTTTAAAAATTTCATTAGTGAACCTTTCGTTATTGAAATATTGATTGCCAGCTTTCACTTAGCTAAGTAAAGCTTAAAAAGTAAAATTTTGCGTTTGTTTGTCGTGTTGAAATAATCAAATGGATTATTATTTGCTGATACTAGAGTAACCAATTGTTTAGGTACATTACAAACATCAAATTGTTAGTAATTATTAAATTCTCGTTAACAATCATACCACTGAGGTTAAGAATTGATTTTTTCATCCAGCTATTAGGCCTATATTATGGCCAATATTAACTTGATGCTAAGCTTTATTAGTGTTTCGCAGGCAAAGGTTAACTGTTACAATTTTCGCTAATTTATAATCACCAGAAAAAGCTGATGACTCTCTTAGAAAAATTCCGTTGTTTATTCACTTTTGGTCAAGGCGTTGCTTTGCCTTTGCCAGTAATACCTGAAAGTAAATCGCCGTTTGAATTGTTTCAAGCCTGGTTTGATGATGCCAATAAATCGGGAATTTTGTTAGCGGAAGCAATGTCAGTGAGCAGTTGCAGTGCTGATGGCCAGCCATCGTCAAGAATGGTGTTGTTGAAATCTTTCGATGACACTGGCTTTGTGTTTTACACCAATTATGGCAGCCGGAAGAGTCAGGAACTGCAAGAAAACGACAAAGTAGCGCTGCTGTTCCATTGGGGCGTATTGCAACGTCAAATTCGCATTGAAGGCGTGGTAAAGCGTACCTCACAAGCACAATCAGAGCAATATTTTCATAGCCGGGACAGAGGTAGCCAGATTGGCGCCTGGGCTTCCAGGCAAAGTGAAAAACTGTCTCATTCAGACGAATTAAAAGATAGAGAGCAACAATACAAAACCGAGTTTGCCGATAAGCAAGTACCACTACCTGAATTTTGGGGTGGCTATCGGGTTGAGCCTAGTTATATCGAGTTTTGGCAAGGCCGAGCCAGCCGCTTGCACGACAGAATATGTTTCGAGAAACAGGATGAGGGTTGGGACGTGTTTCACTTGCATCCGTAGGAGCAAGGTACAAGGTACAAGGTACAAGGTACAAGGTACAAGGTACAAGGTACAAGGTACAAGGTACAAGGTACAAGCAGCATTGTTGAGGCCCCAAGTTAGTTTTGCAACACTTACTTGGGGCTTTTTTTGTGCAGGTTAGAGCAAGTAATTAAAAATATAAGCGCTCGCTGTCAATTATGGGGGTTCCGACATTCGTCGGAATGACGGAGTATTTTTTCTAAGCATATGATAATCAGATATTTTGTTTTACTTACACCACGTCATCCCGTTACGCTTTTGAACGGGACCTCCTAAATTCAAAACCTGCATAGGACAATGGCTAGCTCTTCGTTTTTCGTTTCTGAAGAGCAACACGTTATCAATCAAAGTTGATATTAGAATATTTATATAGTTCTATGAGTAATGCGCTATCAGCCTGTACCTTGTACCCCTACCTCGTACCCTTTTTCGAAGCAAAAAAAAGAGCGCCGTAAGCGCTCTATTTTGTTAGCTTCGAAAACTATGGCTTATCCACCAAAGTCATCAAGCATGATGTTTTCATCTTCTACGCCTAAATCTTTAAGCATACCGATAACTGCCGCGTTCATCATTGGCGGACCACACATATAGAACTCACAATCTTCTGGCGCGTCGTGATCTTTCAGGTAGTTTTCATAAAGTACATTATGAATGAAACCTGTCATTCCATCCCAGTTATCTTCTGATTGTGGATCCGATAATGCCACATGCCAGTCGAAGTTATCATTTTCTGACGCTAAACCGTTGTAATCGTCTTCATAGAACATTTCACGTTTCGAACGTGCACCGTACCAGAAGCTCATCTTACGTTTTGATTTAAGACGCTTAAGCTGATCGAAAATGTGAGAACGCATTGGCGCCATACCAGCACCACCACCGATAAATACCATCTCGTTTTCAGTTTCTTTGGCGAAGAACTCACCAAATGGTCCTGAAATCGTCACTTTATCGCCAGCTTTTAAGCCGAAGATAAATGATGACATTTTACCCGCAGGTAAATGTAAACGTCCTGGGGGCGGCGTAGCGATACGCACGTTCAGCATGATAATGCCTTCTTCTTCCGGGTAGTTCGCCATTGAGTAAGCACGTAATGTTGGCTCATCAACTTTAGATTCTACCTCGAAGAAACCAAAGTGGTTCCAGTCGCCACGATATTGTTCATCGATATCGAAATCTGAGTATTTAACGTGATGCGCTGGTGCTTCAATTTGAATGTAACCACCGGCTTTAAACGGCACTGATTCACCATTTGGAATTTGTAGCTTAAGTTCTTTAATGAACGTTGCTTTGTTATCGTTAGAGATAACTTCACACTCCCATTGTTGAACACCGAAGATCTCGTCTTCTACTTCAATTTCCATGTCTTGTTTAACAGCAACTTGACACGCTAAACGACAGCCTTCTTTCGCTTCACGCTTAGTGATGTGTCCTAATTCAGTTGGCAGAATATCACCACCACCTGAATGTACATCTACACGACACTGGCCACAAGTACCACCGCCACCACAGGCAGATGGAATGAAAATACCTTGGTCAGCTAATGCGCCAAGTAGTTTACCGCCAGCGGCAGTAGTAACGGCTTTGTCTGGATCGCCGTTAATTGAAATTGTCACGTCACCTTCTGCAACTAACTTAGATTTAGCAAATAAAATTACCAATACCAAAGCAACTACAATTGCGGTGAACATGCCTACGCCTAGAATAATTTCTTGCATAGTGTTTTCCTTTAAACTCTTTGGTTAGAAGCCAAGCTTCTAACCAGCATTAACTTTATAACGAGATACCACCGAAAGAGAGAAAGCCAAATGCCATCAATCCTGCGGTAATAAACGTAATACCTAAACCTTTCAAACCTTCTGGTACGTCAGAGTACTTCATTTTCTCACGGAGACCCGCAAGTAAAACAATCGCTAACGCCCAACCAACACCTGAACCAATACCGTAAACCACTGACTCACCTAATGTTAGGTTTTTCGCTACCATAAAAGATACGGCACCAAAAATTGCACAGTTAACGGTAATAAGCGGTAAGAAGATACCTAAGGCTTGATACAAAGCTGGGAAGAACTTATCGAGAACCATTTCTAAAATTTGTACCAGAGCGGCAATAACACCGATAAAGGTAATAAAAGAAAGGAAACTTAAATCAATAGATTTTGTTGGGTCAGTAATACCCATCATGCTATCTAATGCACCCGGTGCTAAGATCGCTTGATAAATAATTTGGTTAGCTGGTACCGCAATACCTAAAACCACAATGACTGCAACACCAAGACCCATTGCTGTGCTTACTTTCTTTGAAACCGCAAGGAATGTACACATCCCAAGGAAGAAACTAAGGGCGATGTTCTCAATGAAAATTGTTTTTATGAATAAACTTAAATAATGTTCCATGAAATTAATCCTTCTCTACTTGCTCTGGTTTCCACTGGCGAATTGCCCAGATGACTAAACCAATGATGAAGAATGAACTAAATGGTAATACTAAAAGACCGTTGGCTTGATACCAACCATCGTTTTGTACTAGTGGCAGTACTTCGATACCGAAGAAAGTACCAAAACCAAATAGCTCACGGAAGAAAGCAACAACCATCAAGATTGCACCGTAACCTAAACCGTTACCGATACCATCCATAAAGCTTACTACTGGCTTTTCTTTCATCGCAAATGCTTCTGCACGACCCATTACAATACAGTTAGTAATGATCAGGCCAACGAATACCGAAAGTTCTTTAGATAACTGGTATGAAAAAGCTTTTAACACTTGGTCAACCACGATTACTAAAGACGCGATAATCGCCATTTGCACGATAATACGTACACTTGAAGGTATATGATTACGAATAATCGAAATAAATAAGTTTGAAAACGCTGTAACTAATACAACCGCGAGAGTCATAACTAACGCGTTTGCCATTGAACTAGTTACCGCAAGAGCAGAACAAATACCGAGTACTTGTAAGGCAATTGGGTTGTTATCAACGATAGGTTGCGTTAATACTTTTTTAGTACTTGCATCGCTCATTAGTTAAGCCCCTTTTCACGAATGTTAGAGATGTACGGGCCGTAGCCTTCGTCACCTAACCAAAAATGAATTGTTTTCTCAACACCAGCACTTGTAAGAGTCGCACCTGATAATGCATCTACACCGTGAAGGTCGCCTTTTTTAGCGCCACCTTTAACGATACGAATAGCAATGTCGCCATTGTCGTTATACATTTTTTTGCCAGGCCATAAGGCTTTCCACCTAGGGTTCATTACTTCTGCACCTAAGCCCGGAGTTTCCTTATGGTCAGAGTAAACAACACTCTTAACCGTGTTCAAGTCGGCTTCGAAACCGATGAAGCCGTACATTAAGTCCCAAAGACCTGAACCGACAATAGGTAGAATTACGGTATTTACCGAACCTGAACCGTCAGTGACTAAGTAGACAACTGCTGAGTTAGCACGACGATTGATACCGGCGATATCATTCTCTGGTTTCACTGATTTAGCTGTATCACGGGCATCACGACGCTCGTCAAACATATCAGGGTTGCCATCAACGTATTCACCAGTTTTGACGTCAATCATTTTCGCGGTTACGAATTGGTTATAAGTAGCAACAATGCCCTTATCAACGCCCAATTCTAATAAGCCGGCAGCTTCTAAAATCTTGGTTTGTTTATCAAGTAATTTATTCGCTGTTTGTAGTGGCTTTAATTGCACTGCAGAAACAGAAACTAATGCCGCACATACTAAACAAACAACAACTACGAAACCAACCGTTCCGATAAAGCTTTCTTTTTTACTAGACATTACGTGCAAGCCTCCGTTTGATGTTTGACTGAACTACAAAGTAGTCAAATAATGGTGCAAACAAGTTAGCAAATAAAATGGCTAACATCATGCCTTCCGGGAAAGCCGGATTAACAACACGTACCAGCACAACCATGACACCAACTAAAGCACCAAAGAAGTACTTGCCGGTATTGGTAAATGACATAGTTACCGGGTCGGTTGCCATGAACATCATACCAAAGGCAAAACCACCAACAACCAAATGCCAGTACCAAGGCATAGCAAACATCATGTTAGTGTCTGAGCCAATGGCATTGAACAGGAATGCTGTTGCTACCATGCCACCAAATACACTTACCACGATACGCCATGAAGCAATACCTTTATAAAGGATGTAGGCACCACCTAATAAACAGGCAAATGTTGACACTTCACCAACGCTGCCCGGAATGAAACCCCAGAAGGCATCCCACCAGGCAGCGTCCATAGCGTATTGACCCGCACCAGATAATGCCGCGCTTAATGGTGTCGCACCAGAGAAGCCATCGACGGCAACCCACACTGCATCACCTGATATTTCAGCAGGGTAAGCGAAGAATAAGAATGCACGACCCGCTAATGCCGGGTTTAAGAAGTTTTTACCAGTACCGCCGAAGATTTCTTTGGCAATAACCACACCAAAGGTAACACCTAAAGCCGCCTGCCATAACGGAATCGTTGCCGGTAAGATTAGCGCGAATAAAATTGAGGTTACGAAGAAGCCTTCGTTTACTTCATGCTTACGCACTGCGGCAAATAATACTTCCCAGAAACCACCTACAATAAATACCGTGGCATAAATTGGCAGGAAGAAGAAAGCACCGTACAGCATCATGCTAAACCAACCGGAATCTGCGGTTAATTGCCCGCCAACCATGTGGAATAGACCAACCTGCCAAGAGTCTGCTAAGGCATAACCGGCAGATAAGGCATCAACGGCTTGGTAACCAATGTTGTACATACCAAAAAACATAGCCGGGAATACGGCTAACCAAACAGTGATCATAATACGTTTTAGATCAATACTGTCACGAATGTGAGTTTTACCCTTAGTGACGTAACCAGGAGTAAATAAGCCCGTAGCAACGGCTTCGTATAATGCGAACCATTTCTCGTGCTTACCGCCTTTTTCAAAATGCGGCTCGATATCTTCAATAAACTTTTTCAAGCCCATGTCTAACCTTCCTTCTCAATAGTGGTTAGGCAATCACGAAGGATAACGCCATAATCAGTTTTACCAGGACATACGAATGTACATAGCGCTAAATCTTCTTCGTCTAGCTCTAATGCACCTAGTTGCTGAGCACCGTCGGTGTCACCAGAAGCCAGGTCACGTAGTAACAAGGTAGGTAAAATATCTAGCGGCATAACGCGTTCATAGTTACCAATTGGCACCATGGCACGAGCTGAGCCGTTAGTTGTGGTTGTCATGTTAAACACTTTGCTAGTAAAAATGTGCGAAAGATAGGCACGAGTAACAGAGAATTTATTTGCACCAGGCATCATGTAACCAATGAATTCTTTTTCACGACCTTCGCTCAAAGCACTCACTTGTACATGGAAACGACCAAGATAGGCGTGAACACCTTTGGCTGCATCGCCTTGTAGCGGAGAACCAGAAACTACTCGCACTTCACCGTCGGCTAATTCACCTGCAGTTAAGTCATCAGTATTAGCACCTAAGATGGTACGCACTAAACGAGGGGTAGTTACCGCAGGGCCGGCTAATGAAATAACACGATTGCTGTCTAATTTACCGGTAGTAAATAACGTACCCACAGCGATAACGTCCTGATAGCCAATATGCCATACCACTTTAGTAGCCGATACAGCTGACAAGAAGTGGATATGAGTACCAACCAAACCTGCTGGATGCTTGCCGGAAAATTCATTCACGCTGGCAGTGCCTGCAGGAATGTTTGCGCCTGGCGCTTTTGATACAAATACTTTACCAGAAGTTAAACGAGATAAAACGGCCAAACCGTTTACAAAGGCTTCGCTTTGCTCGTTAATGATCACTTCTGGGTTAGCTGCTAACGGATTGGTATCCATCGCACTAACAAAGATATCTGCAGCAACGCTACCTAAAGCCGGAGATTTGCTGAATGGGCGAGTACGCAGAGCGGTCCACAAACCTGAGTTTACCAGGTTGGCTTCAACATCTTCACGAGAAAGAGTTGATAATTGCTCTGTTGAATAAGCGTTAAATGTTTCTTCTTCGTCACCATTTACTTCGATAACAACAGATTGCAAAACACGCTTTTCACCACGGTTAATTTCTTTTACAACACCGGCTGCAGAGGCTGTGAATTTAACGCCAGGATTCTTTTTATCTTCAAAAAGCACCTGACCTTTTTTTACGCTGTCACCAAGTTTAACAAACATGGTTGGGCGCATACCCACAAACTCTTCACCTAGGGTTGCAACAGTTTTGATGGTCGAACCATCATGGATTACTTGCTGGGGAACACCTTTTACCGGGATATCCAGACCTTTCTTTACTGTAATCATAAACACATGCACTACTTTGATGGGAGTATTTAAAATTAATAATGCTCATCAGAGAATTATTAATCCAGTGTTTCTTGCATAGGATCGGGTCGTAAATAGACCAGAAAACTTACAAGATCGCTTTAGTTAATTTTTCTGGCGCGAATTTTAGCAAAAATTGCACCAGATTTCCATGCAGCGAGACACATTTAATAACAATTTAAGGAAAAATACTGATATGTGTCAAATACGCGTTAAAAATCGCATAAAAAACAATAACTAAGAGAGTAGGAAAGTTATAATAAGTTTGTCTGGTTTGGGCTAAATAAAGCTAGTCGAACCTGATTTATCAGCAGGTTCGACTAAAGTTGTAATGAGTAAATTAAAACAATAGCGAGAGTATTGTTTATGCTACTACTGGATCATATTGTTGATAGCCGCTAGAGGGCTAACATCGGCGTCGTAATCAACACCGTCAACTTCAAAACCAAACAGTTTCAAAAATTCATGATGATAACCAGTGTAATCGGTTAATTGATCAATACTGTCGGTATCCACTTGATCCCAGATAGTTTGCACGCGTGCTTGCACATCGTCTTCAAGCTCTTTCAGGTTTTGCATCAGGCGGTTGTGCTCGTCTAATGAACGCTCAGTGCTGTATAAATTGTCACGGAACAACCCTTGAATTTGATCAATTGGATTTTCTTGAGTGCCATCGGCTTTCATTACTTTGAATAAACCAGAGATATATAAAGGCATGATCGGAATGGCAGAGCTGGCTTGTGTTACCACGGCATTTAACGAGGTTACAAAGGCTTCGCCATTTAAATCACTGGTCACTTTACGAATTTCAGTGGCGGCTCGGTCTAAATCTTCTTTGGCACGACCAATGGTGGCTTTGCCGTATAGTGGCCAGGTTAATTCTTTACCTATGTAGGTGTACGCTACCGTTTTCACATTTTCGCTTAGTACGCCAGCGTCTTTAAGAGCATTCATCCATAGCTCCCAGTCTTCACCGCCCATCACTTTGATGGTACCGGCAATTTCCTCTTCGCTGGCAGGCTCTACGGCAACTTCTTCGATCACGCGTTTTGAAGTGTTTAAACTTTTGGTGGTAAAACCATTACCAATTGGTTTAAGTGCGGAGGCGTAAACTTCACCAGTATCAGGATCGGTTCGACGTGGAGACGCCAGTGAATAAACCACTAGATCTACCTGACCAAGATCGGCTTTAATGGTTTCAATGGTTTTCGCTTTAATGTCATGTGAAAACGCATCGCCATTGATATTTTTTGCATAAAGGCCAGCGTCATCGGCAGCATTTTGAAATGCCGCAGTGTTATACCAACCAGCTGAGCCAGTTCGTTTTTCAGTCGGCTCTTTTTCAAAGAATATACCTAAGGTGCTAGCGCCATTACCAAAGGCAGCAGTGATTCGAGACGCTAAACCGTAACCCGTTGATGCGCCAATCACTAACACCTTTTTTGGCTTGGCATCGGCTTGTGGTTGCGATTTGACAAAATCGATTTGTTCTTGAACATGTTGGGCACAGCCTGCAGGATGAGCATTGGTACAAATAAAACCACGTACTTTTGGTTTGATAATCATAATAAAACCTTAATTTATTTATAATTTATTTTTTTGCCGCTGCGTATTTTCGTCAGCAGCAACAGTGAAAAATGTAAACTGGCGCTATTCTACCCAATTTAAAATCAAAATGAGATCAGAGCAGCCAGTTATTTCGTTAATTTTCTACAATAGTAGTAAAAATATGCACTTATTGCCTGTTTTCGAGATAAGCCTGCACGCTTATTTTATGATAGGCGCGGATATCATCATAAAATGCTTTATACGATGACCAAACTTGTGCAACACTTTCATCATTGGCTGCCATTTCGTTAATCACTTCCTTGGTGGTGGCTTTTAATTTTTCCATGACTTGTGGGGGAAAGGTTCGCACTTGCACATTATGCTTTTCCACTAAAGTTTTTAGTGAGGCGCTATTACGAGCAGTGTATTCACTTAACATATCATCATTTACGGCACGCGCGGCTACGGTAACAATTTCTTGTAAGTCTGTTGGCAACGCCTTAAACGCTTGCTCATTAATTAAAAATTCCAGAGTAGCTGTTGGCTCTTGCCAACCCGACGAATAGTAATATTTGGCCGCTTTATAAAAGCCAAAGGCTAAGTCGTTATAGGGTCCAACCCATTCCGAGGCATCAAGAGCGCCACTTTGCAGCGATGAAAATATTTCACCGCCCGGCATATTCACCGGTATGGCGCCAGCTCGGCTCATTACCTCACCACCAATACCACCGATGCGCATTTTCAGGCCTTGTAAGTCATCCAACGAATTAATTTCTTTGTTAAACCAGCCAGCAAACTGAACGCCGGTATTACCGCCAGCTACCGGGATGATGCCAAATGGCTTATACAAATTTTGCCAAAGCTCTAAACCACCACCGTAATGTAACCAGGCATTGGTTTCTTGTGCATTCATACCAAAAGGGACTGCGGCAAAAAAAGATGCTGCTGGAATTTTACCTTTCCAGTAATAAGCGCCACTATGGCCCATTTCAGCAGTACCATTTGAGACCGTGTCGAAGACTTCAAAGCCAGGTACTAATTGTCCGGCACCGTATACTTGAATTTTTAAACGGCCGGCACTCATTAATTCAACCTGCTTGGCAAATTTTTCCGGGCCTACACCAAGGCCGGGAAAATTCTTTGGCCATGAGGTCACTAACTTCCATTTATAGGTTTGTTGCGGCTTCACTGTTTCGCTACTCGAGGATGATTTTTTTTCTCCACACGCGGTTAATAGCACCACAGAGACGCAAACAATTGAAGCAAGGCTGAGGTATTTTTTCATGTTATGACTTTATCCGTTTATTGATACCAAGTTAATGAATCAAATTGGTATTGTTTTTTATTTTATAAAATAGAGATGAAGTTTCCATGACTTATCTCATATTAGGGTCTGTTGATCTTGGCGGTACAAATTTTGTTCAAACAGGCGAGCTTTGAACAAGGCTTGGCGATTGAAATTTGGTTGTTCCAAATAATTGAGCCATAACGCGGTGCAAAGTTCGCCTGTTTAAACCCGAAGGGCAGCGTTTAGGACTCATTTTTGCTGCGTTTCTACTTTTTTTATGTGGCTCACCACACGACAAAAAGCGACGCCTTGCTAAAATGAGTCCTAAACGCTGCAAAAATGCACAGCAAAGATCAAAAGACCCTACTATTTAACCATAAATTTTAGTCGGTAGCCAAGTTACCAGCTCCGGCCAAAGGGCAAGCGCAATTAATAACATTAATTGCATCACAATAAAGGGGATCACGCCTTTATATATTTTCGCCGTGGCTATCGATTTATCGGCGACGCCGCGCAGATAAAATAGAGCAAATCCAAATGGCGGTGTTAAAAATGAGGTTTGCAGATTTACTGCGATCATGATCCCTAGCCAAATAGGATTAATGTCCATCATCAATAAAATGGGAGCAATGATTGGCACGACCACAAAGGTGATCTCGATAAAGTCGAGAATAAACCCAAGTAAGAAAATCACCAGCATGACCAAAATAGTGGCTGTTACCGCCCCACCTGGCAGTTGTTCGAAGAAGTGATGGATTAACTCTTCACCGCCCAAACCGCGAAATACCAGCGAAAATAAGCTGGCACCAAGCAAAATTAAAAACACCATAGAGGTAATTTTTACCGTGCTTTGCATCACCGCTTTTAAATTATCAAGATTTAACTGACCATTGACACTGGCCAAGATCAATGCGCCAAAGGCACCAACCCCGGCGGCCTCGGTAGGCGTGGCATAGCCACCGAGAATGGAGCCTAACACCACAAACATTAAAATTAATGGTGGAAATAAAGATTTTGCCAATAAGGTCAAATTGAGTGGGGGCTGATCATCAAAATTAATTGGCGGCACTTTTTCCGGTTTAAACACCGCCATATAAGTTGAATAAGCAATATAAAAAACAACCAGCAATAACCCGGGGATCACCGCACCAGCAAATAAGTCACCAACGCTGATAGTATCGGGATTAAAATTACCGAGTTTTAGTTGCGCCAATTGGTATGAGTTGGATAACACATCGCCTAATAATACTAATGCGATGGATGGTGGAATTATCTGTCCCAGGGTGCCGGTAGCACAAATAATTCCGGTAGCAAAAGACTGATCATAACCGCGTTTTATCATAGTTGGTAAAGACAATAAGCCCATAGTCACTACCGTGGCACCGACTATGCCGGTGCTTGCCGCTAACAACATGCCAACCAGGGTCACCGAAATGGCTAAACCGCCACGAAAGCGGCCAAATAATTGCGCCATCGTCGATAATAAATCCTCGGCAATACGGGCTCGCTCTAACACCCCCCCCATAAACACAAATAACGGTACCGCCAACAAGGTTTGATTATTTAAAATACCGTAGTAACGCGATGGCAACGCCAATAAGAAAGAGCCATCGAAATGGCCGAGTAGATTGGCGATGCCGGCGAAGATTAATGCCGTACCAGCCAGTGAAAACGCGACCGGATAGCCAAGCAATAACACCAAACATATGCAGACAAACATCAACAGCGATAAATATTCCATTATTCTTTCTCTGCTGTTGAAATTGAATCAGATGGCGGTGTTGTTTTGGGATAAATCACCAATAAGTTACGAGCTATTTCGGCCAGTCCTTGAACTGATAAAGTTAATACCAATAACCAAATCAAGGTTTTATTCAGGTAAACTGCAGGGATGCCGCCAGGTTCTTTTGATTCTTCCAAAATTTCCCAAGACAGCAACACGTAATCGACGCTGACATAAAAAATAAAAATGCAAACCGGCAATAATAAAAATAATGTACCACCCAGGTTGACCCAAGCTCGTTGTTTGGCTGAAAATTTTTGATAAAAGATATCGACCCTGACATGGCCATCATGTTTTAACGTATAAGCGGCACCTAACATGAATACGGCACCATGGGCATATAGTACGCTTTCTTGCATTGCCACCCAGCCAAGGTTAAAACCGTAGCGCAACAACACAACGCTAAAGCTCAGTAATACTACGGCTAACGTTAACCAGGCAATGGTTTTGCCTAACCATTCGGTAAAGTGGTCGGTAATTTGGATAAACCGAGATAAAAAAGAGCTGAACATTAAGTCCTCAACGCGGGTTGTTATTTTTATTTAATCAGTGGCTTATTTACCACTACCCATGCAATTTGGCGAGTTTGGTACCTTATCGGCATTCATTGTCTGCCATTGCTGCGGCGTATAGGTATGCATAGCCAAAGCATGAATATGGTTGGCAAGTTCATCAGCCAACACCGAGTTGACTTCGCGATGGCGCCCGATCAAGCGTAAACCATCAAATTTTTCACTAACGATGGTGACTTTAAAATGCGATTCACTGCCTTCTGGCACATTGTGCATATTCGATTCATTTATCACTTCAAGATGAAATGGCGAAAAAGCCTGGTTTAATTTTTCTTCAATTATGGTTTTAATGCTCATCAGATACTCCGCAACTGCTGCTATTAATTTATTATTTGCCTAAACGTTAAGTTTACCCGGCCGAGTAAGTTTTTTTTGCTTTTCGGTAAACTGTGTTGCCAGTTGCTTTGCAAATCGCCCTGCATCACCAACAAGCTGCCTGATTGTAAATTCAATTCCACTTTTTCACCACTTTTTTTATGCTGCAGACAAAACCTGCGCACTTGTCCAAACGACAGGGAAGCAATGAGCGGCTGCTCACCAAGTTGCTTTTCATTATCACTATGCCAGCCCATAGAATCATTATTATTGCGATAATAATTCGCTAGTACCGAATTAAAATGACAACCGAGTTTATGTTCGCAATCAGCCTTGAGCGCTAACAGCGTGTTTTGCCAGGGCTGCGGCTGCAATGGCAGCCCAGAATAAGTGTAGTAAGCATCTTCATCACCATACCAGGCTTGCAAGCGCGGAATATTGACTCGCCTGCCAAACATTTTAATTTGCTCTTGCGACCAGTTTAACTCATTAACACAGCGCTGATAATAACTATCGGCGAGTAATTGTGGATAAAAACCAGGCCAGTACAGTAGCTCACCAGCACAGTACTGCTGGGCAACCGCATCACCAATAACAGACAAATTTCACCTCATTAACAAATTGTTAGGTTTTTTTTGCTTAAACTTTGCGATAATGGCGCAACTAAAATATTGAGTTGAAGATCCCCACACATGCTAAGCCCTTTTTTCAAAAATGATATGCCGATACACCTGGAGCGATATCCGCTGGCCCAAGTTAACCGTAGCTTGCAAGCCTGGGACGCCGCCGATGAGTACATCATTGATTATTTGCAAGAAAACAACCTGCTCAATGACAGTAAAAACATCGTTATTTTCAATGATAGTTTTGGTGCACTCACAGTGAACCTATACCATCATAACCTGCAATTGGTGCACGACTCCTATATTTCTCAACAAGGGGTAAAATACAATCTTGAAAGTAATTATATCGACCAGGATAGCATTTGCTTTAAAGACAGTTTGACCCAGATTGATGGTGCAATTGATATTGTATTGTTAAAACTGCCTAAGTCGAAAGCCTATTTAGAATACCAATTACAACAAATTCAACAATTTGCCAGTGAAAACACCGTAATCATCGCCAGCGCCAGAGCGAAAGATATACACAGCTCTACGCTAAAATTATTTGAAAAGCATTTAGGTGTCACCACCACGTCTTTAGCCGTGAAAAAGGCTCGCTTGATTTTTTCCAAGCTTGACAACAGCAAGCAAACCCCATTGCCGCCTGCGAAAGTCTGGCCACTTGAGCACAGTAAATTTTCGATATCCAACCTTGCCAATGTGTTTTCCCGAGACAGTCTGGACATCGGTGGCCGAGAGCTGTTACAAAATTTACCAAAAATTACCGGTGCATTACAAGTTGCCGATTTAGGCTGTGGCAACGGGGTGATAGGTCTGGCAATGTTAGCGAAGAGCCCGGATCTACAAATGCATTTTTTCGATGAATCTTACATGGCAGTTCAGTCATCTAAAGACAACATTATCAATAACTTGCCAGATAAAATAGAACAATGTCAGTTTCATCTAAATGACTGTCTAACCGATGTCGCCAGCAGCAGCTTTGATCTGGTACTGTGCAACCCACCATTTCACCAAATGCAGGCCGTAACCGACCACATTGCCTGGCAAATGTTTAAACAAAGTTATATTACTTTGAAAAAAGGTGGAGAATTAAGGATAATAGGCAACCGAAACCTTGGCTACCATATTAAACTGCAACGTTTATTTGGCAATTGCGAGACTGTTTCCAGTAATAACAAGTTTGTCATTTTATCAGCGAAGAAGTAATGAATTTTAAATTTATCTCAGTTGTTTTAACTATTTTATCTCTAATGGCTTGCACCAGCGAGCCGACCGCCATTAGACTAAATCCATCCATAATTAAGCAAAGTAACAAGGTTTACCAAGACCTAAGCGCGAACATTTCGGTAAGTGACTTACGCAGTACTTATCATATCGTAGAAGTATTAAGCGCTGACGAGCCTTCGACATTAATTGGTTCCACCAGCACGTTATCCGATGTGTTAAATCAGCAATTTTCAAACGAACTTGCTTCGCAAGGATTAACCGTAGCAGAGATTTCCGAATTGGCCCTGAAGTTTAACGTGCTACGCGCACGCACCTTTGTAAATCAGGACGTACTGGATTACCGAGCCAACACTATCATTAAATTAAAAGTCAAAGTGGAAAACCCAACGCAAACCTTGTCAAAAACTTTTACTTTAAGAGCGACTACGCGCGGCGCCTTAACCGCCAACATTGATGAGTTACAACGAGACTTTAATTTGCAATTATCGAAATTAATTGTGCAAGTATTAGAAGACCAACAATTACAAAACTTTATTAAAGGCTAAACACTATGCGGGTTATGATTGCTTTCTTTCTTTTGGCTCTGATTAATGTTGCCACTTTGAGCAATGCTCAAGGCAAAGAAAAAATTATTGCCGCTAACAATCTTTATCCGCAAATAAAAATGGACACCTCGATGGGGGTGATCGTCGTTGAGCTTGACCGGGTAAAAGCGCCAATTGCGGTGAACAATTTTCTTCATTATGTGATTTCAACCGAATATAACAACACCATTTTTCACCGTGTAATCGAAGATTTTGTGGTACAAGGTGGTGGTTACGACAGCGACTTTATCCCGAAAAAAGAAGGCAAGCCGATTTTTAATGAGTCGGGAAACGGTTTAAAAAATAGCTTTGGCAGCATAGCTATGGCAAGACAAAATGATCCACACAGTTCCATCCGACAATTCTTTTTTAACGTCGGTGAAAACACCTCTTTAGACCCCGGCCGAGGCTGGGGCTACACGGTATTTGGTAGCGTAACATTTGGCGAAGAAGTTCTGGAAAAAATGGCCGCCAGTAAAACCGACTTTCATGAAGGTCAAGGTTGGCCTGATGTTCCGCTGGAGCCGATCATCTTAATTAAAGCCACACTAATGCCTGAAGATTATCTACATATTCAACAACCAACCAACAATTAACCACTTTACAAATCAATGAGTTACATGTACAGTCCGACAAATAATAATTTTCAATCCATCTTTATCGTTAATAATTCGCAAAACAAACTCCCTTAACCTACGCTTACATTGAATAGTAACTGGAATTTGCTACTTTACGAAAATGGATTTTATACCAACCACATCAGCACAGAGTTAACGATAAACTCGTACAGGTCGGTATTAGTTTTTACTTTTGTGAGGGTTGTGTGCATATCGATAATTTCATCAGTGACAAAATATCACAATTAATTTATTTTCTTGATGCCTTACTGAAAAGTGCCATTCACCACACGGAAGTTGAAAGCTTTATTTGGGATTGCTTTGAAGAGTGGGCGCAATTTAATGTCACCGATGACATGCCCAGCAGTACCAGAGAACGAGTATTCTGGCATTTAATTCATGAAATTAAGCTTGGCTCTATTGCCAACCTAAAAGACGACATAAGATTAAGGGCAGAAATTGAAACCTGTCTGGATTACCTAAAAGGAAATGGTAACTATCCTATTCATTGTGTCGGCTGGCGGCCGGTTGAAAATTTTTAATTAATCAAATTGGTATTACTCTTCTTTTCTGAACAAGCATTTGTTAGCCTAAGCACTCACTTATACCAAGCCCGATACTTGATTGGTATGAAAATAAAAATAAACTAGGTTTTTCAATGTCTCCAGCTACTCCGGCTTCCTCTCCCGCAATTAAAGATGCCATTTTTAACAAGCGCATGTTGATCTGTATTTTCACCGGGTTTAGCTCTGGCTTACCGTTGTTTTTTTTATACCAATTGGTTCCTGGCTGGTTGCGTAGTGAAGGCGTGAGTTTAGCGGAAATTGGCTTATTTTCGTTAATTGGTATTCCTTATGTGTGGAAATTTATCTGGTCACCGGCGATGGACCGTTATTCATTTCCATTTCTTGGGCGACGACGTGGCTGGATGTTGGTAACACAAGTCTGTCTGCTCGTCTCTATTGCCGCATTTGGCTATATCAACCCAACAATGTCGATTTGGACTGTCGCCTATTTAGCCGCAGCTGTCGCCTTTTTTAGTGCCAGCCAGGACATCATTCTTGACGCATACCGACGTGAACTGTTGCCAGATCATGAGTTAGGCCTGGGTAATTCAATTCATGTACAGGCGTATCGTTTGTCCGGACTGGTACCCGGCTCTTTGGGTTTTATTTTGGCGGATCATATTCCCTGGCAATTGGTGTTCTTCGTGGTGGCGACATTTATGCTGGTCGGCATAATCATGACCCTTTGCATAAGCGAAGCTCGACGCGAGCCTAATGCCCCACATACTCTGCAAGAAGCCGTGGTGTTACCCTTTAAAGATTTCATCAATCGTGAAGGCATAACATCGGCGTTGCTGATTCTGTGTTTTTTATTTTTGTACAAACTCGGCGATAACATGGCGACGGCATTACAAACCCCCTTCTTCATTGACTTAGGGTTCAGTAACACCGAAATTGGTGTGGTTGCCAAAACGGCGTCGATAATAGCCATGACCATCGGCTTAGCGGTGGGTGGCATTGTGATGATTAAGCTCAGTATCAACCGAGCCTTGTGGTTGTTTGGCTTTGTGCAAATTATCTCTATTTTGGGTTTTGCCGCGCTCGCTGAAATTGGCCATAACACCTACGCTTTGGCATTTGCCATGGGCTTTGAATATTTAGGCGTTGGCTTGGGCACCGCCGCTTTCACTGCTTTCATTGCCAGAACGACCAATCCAACATTTGCAGCCACACAATTTGCTTTATTTACTGCCTTAACGGCGCTGCCCCGCACCTTTGCCAACGCTTCTACTGGTTTTATTGTTGAACAGATGGGTTGGACTTCCTTTTTCTTATTGTGCACGGTACTGGCCGTTCCAGGAATGTTGATGTTGTTTAAGGTGGCGCCGTGGAATGAGAAGCAAGAAACGAAAAGCTAGGAACGTTTACGGAAGAGCCATTGTTCCTATGCACGTTTTGAGTTTAGGAGGTCCCGTTCAAAAGCATAACGGGATGACGGAGTAATTTTTCTAAGCATATGATAATCAATTATTTCTATAATCAGTGACGTGTTCATGGAACTCATGGTGAAGTACCATTAATGCGTTACAGAGAAGTAAGTTAAGTGTCCACGTTTATGGGGTCACTCCAAAAGCAATGAGCAACCAGTATGCTTAATCTCATACAATTTATACTCTGCTAAAAATTAATGCAGACTGCCAGTAGCTAGTTGCCAGAAGCCCTTGGCCAAACTAGGACTAAGGACTAAGCAAAGTTAGTTTATGTTGATAAATGGCTATCGATCACTAAAAGAACTATCATACGTTTAATAATAAAAATTAAGGCTGTTCAAATATGCTTATGAGATTGTTTTTCTTACTGCCGGTAATTATGTGTTTAGTCTGGTGGTGGTACCTTACAAAACATGGCTACTCGGCCAAACAAGGCCTAAAAGGCTTTGCCTATATTTTAGCGTTTAACCTGATTATTGCCGGCTTCTTTACGCTGATGATCCACATTACTCAATAACTTGCTAAGCCAAGCCCAGTTTGCATCAATCACAGCTATACTGTAAGCTGCGCCGGCGCAACAGCGACGCTAATGGCGTAATGACTTAATCAATGAGACTTTTCTATGAGCTTTGACTCCCTAGGGCTATCGGCCCAAATTTTATCTGCGGTAAAAGAACAAGGGTACGAAACCCCTTCACCTATTCAGGCACAGGCCATACCGGCAGTACTGGAAGGCAAGGATGTAATGGCAGCAGCCCAAACCGGAACTGGTAAAACGGCTGGCTTCACTCTACCGATTTTAGAAAAATTAGCCAAAGGCGATAAAGTCAAATCGAATCATATTCGCACGTTAGTGCTCACCCCTACCAGAGAACTGGCGGCGCAAGTTGGTGAAAGTGTTGCCCTCTACGGTAAAAACCTGGGTTTAAGTTCCTACATAGTCTTCGGTGGCGTTAAAATAAACCCACAGATGCAGGCATTAAGAAAAGGCGTTGATATCTTAGTGGCGACCCCAGGGCGACTGATGGATTTATATCAGCAAAATGCCATTAAATTTTCGCAAGTTGAAATTCTGGTGCTGGATGAAGCCGACCGTATGTTAGATATGGGCTTTATTCGTGATATCAAAAAAATCATTGGTTTACTGCCCAAGCAACGACAAAACTTATTATTCTCAGCGACGTTCTCTGACGAGATACGCGCCTTGGCAAAAGGCCTGGTGAACAATCCAGTAGAAATATCGGTAACACCAAGAAATGCTACCGCAGCCACGGTTGAGCAATTAGTGTATACCACAGATAAAAATAAGAAACCGCGACTACTGTCCTACTTGATTGGCCACAATAACTGGCAGCAAGTGTTGGTATTTACCAAAACCAAACATGGCGCGAACCGCTTAACCAAGCATTTTGAGAAAGATGGCATTAGCGCGTTGGCCATTCATGGTAATAAGAGTCAGGGTGCCAGAACAAAAGCATTAGCACAGTTTAAAGAAGGCTCTATTCGAGTATTAGTAGCCACCGATATTGCCGCTCGCGGTATTGATATTGACCAACTACCGCAAGTGGTTAATTTTGAATTGCCCCATGTTGCTGAAGATTATGTGCATCGAATTGGCAGAACAGGTCGTGCTGGCAGTACCGGCCACGCCATATCTCTGGTTTGTGGTGATGAATACAAGCTACTCGTGGCCATTGAAAGACTCACCGGTAAAATACTGGACCGTGCCGAGGTAGATGGTTTTGAAGCCGCCAATGCGGTGCCAAAGTCGCACGATGTTAGACCAATGAAAGCGAAAAAACCGAAGAAAGCGAAAGTTGAACATCAAGACGGACAGCGTAGCGGTGAGAATGCCCGCGGCCATAAACCCAGTGGAAAAAACAAAAGACATACCGGTAGCGGACAGCCAAAAGATAACCCTTGGGCGAAAAACACCAGTGGTAAACCTAACTCTCGCCGTCGACCTTCTGGCAATAAATCTTCCGGTGCTAACTCTTCGGGTTCATCATCGGGTGGCAATCGCCGAACGAGCTAATTGAAAATAATGAGGGTCAGAGTCAGGTTAATGAGAAAACCTGACTCTGACCCTAATTTATTTGTCTGACCACACTGCCAATTCGTTACCATTGGGGTCGCTAAAATGAAAACGCCGGCCACCGGGAAAAGTAAAAATGGCTTTTACTATTGTGCCACCATGATTTAACACTTTTGCTGCCGTTTGTTCTAACTGTTTGCTGTACAAAACAATTAACGCGCCACCGCTTTGGTAGGAGCTGCGGATATCGGCTTGATAAAAACCGCCATTGATGGCGCCATCATTAAACGCGCAATATTCGTCGCCGTAATCAACAAATTGCCAATCGAAGGCATCTTGGTAAAAGCGTTTGATCGCTGCTAAGTCTTTTGCCGGCAGCTCTAAATAATTAATTTTTTCATCCGCTTCCATATATTATTCCCCTCGTCAGATTGTTTGACCAGGCATCAATAGCCGATGCTGGCTCTCACTATTCAAATTTAAGTTTAATTGGAAAATAGCAGACATCCATATTGCCATTGCCTTTGTATTGATAAAACTCATTTTCTAAGGCGCGACGTTTTATAATTCGTTGGGCAAAAGCAGTCGTTGCGGTATTTTCAATATGAACAGTTTGTTGTTTATTGATTGCCAGGCTAGAGCCTAAATAGGCTTTGATAATATGGGTTGCCTTGCTGTCATCGCTAAACACCCCACCGTTTTCTTTAGGCCCACGTTTTACCTGATAAAAATGTTCCCAGCCGGCAACAATACGGCCAAATACACTCATGTTTCGGTCCAGGTGTCGCGGCGGCGTGCCAAACATGATAGCAAAGTCGGTAGTTCCTGAATTAGGATCTACCGCTCGAGCTAAATTAATTGCTCCGGGGCAATGGATTAACCATTCTTTTTCTTCACTAATCGAACGACCCACGGCAAAGCCGTTAATGAACCCCGTTTGCTCTGCCAATAAATCCCCCTGTTGCACTAAGCTAAATGCTGTATCAGGCTTTATTGGCCTGTCAAACTCCGCTTGCATGCGACGTTTAACCTTACTTGCTTTTTGCTCCGTGGCATCGCCACCTTGTACCACAAAATTTTCTATCACCCGATATAATGGCAAACCATCATAAAAGCCTTCGTTGACCAGCTCTTGTATGTACTTGCTGTGCTCCGGGGCAAAGAAATCAGCGAGCAAGATGGTTACAGTGCCAGTGCTTAATTCTAAATAAAGTAAGTGGTTTTGCGGAACTTCCAGCCAAGGCTCATTTTTTTCCTGGATCACTGCAGCCGTTGCAGAGCCTTTATCATCTCCATCAGTATTGCTAACTCGTTCGTCCTTATTACAGGCAAATAACGTCAACAGTGCACATCCGAAAATGGTTAATTTAAAGCCTTGGTTTACGTGTTTAACAGTCATCATAAAATTTTCTTATCCATAAACCCACTCAGAAGGCTCCTGCCTGTCGTGGATAAATTCATCCCTGAATAAAAAAGCCGAAGTAAATTATTTCAATAATTTACTTCGGCTTGATGTTGATAGCAACTCTGATTTAAAGTTTTTCTTTAAGGGTTAACCTACTAGCGCAAGCAGTACACCGGCAGCTACTGCTGAGCCAAGTACACCAGCGACATTTGGACCCATAGCATGCATTAATAAGAAGTTATGAGGGTTAGACTCTAAACCCACTTTATTTACCACACGAGCCGCCATAGGCACTGCTGAAACTCCTGCCGCCCCGACCAGTGGGTTTATTGGCTCTGCTGATAACTTACCGAGTAATTTCGCCATTAACACGCCGGCCGCGGTGCCAATTGAGAATGCGACAGCACCTAATGCCAGAATACCTAAGGTTTCAACATTTAAGAATGCTTCGGCACTCAGTTTTGAACCAACACCTAAACCTAAGAAAATAGTCACAATATTAATCAATTCATTTTGCGCGGTAGAGCTTAAACGGTCAACCACACCACATTCACGCATTAAGTTACCCAGACAGAACATACCTACCAAAGGTGTCGCTGCAGGCAAGAAAAATATTGTTGCTAATAACACCGCCAGCGGGAAGATAATTTTTTCAAGCTTGGTCACATGACGCAATTGCTTCATTTCTATTTTACGCTCTTCTTCATTGGTTAGCGCTTTCATAATTGGTGGCTGGATAATTGGTACCAATGCCATGTATGAATAAGCGGCTACAGCAATGGCACCGAGTAATTCAGGTGCTAATTTAGAGGCAAGGAAAATAGCGGTTGGACCATCGGCACCACCAATAATGGCGATTGCGGATGCGTCTTTTAAGCTGAAGTCGAAACCAGGAATAGCGTTTAAGGCAATCGCACCAAATAAGGTAGCAAAAATACCAAATTGTGCTGCGGCACCCAAAAACAACATTCTTGGGTTAGCAATTAAGGCACCAAAATCTGTCATCGCGCCTACGCCCATAAAGATTAATAACGGGAATATCCCGGTATCAATCCCGGCATAGTAGATGTAATGCAATATTCCGCCAACTTCAGAAAAACCGGCTACCGGAATGTTGGTCAAAATAGCACCAAAACCAATAGGCAATAACAATAAGGGTTCAAAGCCTTTGGCAATTGCTAAATACAATAACCCCAGCCCCACCAACATCATGATCACTTGCCCAAACTCAAAGTTTGCCAGACCAGTAGATAACCACAGGGTATATAAAGATTCCATCGAATTAACCCTTTATAGCGTTAGCAATGCGTCGCCAACTGCGACTGCATCACCTTCTTTTACATTAACCATAGCCACTGTACCTGAGGCAGTTGCGCGGATTTCAGTTTCCATTTTCATCGCTTCCATGATGATAACCACTTCACCTTCGCTAACACTTTCACCTTCTTTAACTAACACTTTAAAGATGTTACCGGCAAGCGGGGCATTTAGCGTTTCGCCACTGGCAGCTGACGCTGCAGCAGGAGTAGAAGGAGCTGAAATAGGCGCACCAGCAGATGGCGCGATATGTTCAATAGAGCCACCCGGAGCAACAATAACATCATACACTTTGCCATCAACTTGTACTGCATAACTTTCTGGTTCGCCAGCTTCTGCCGCAGCTACTTTAACGTCGTCTTTACTTGGCTTAGGTTCAAACGCGTCTGGATTGTTACGATTTTCCAGGAACTTCAAGCCAATTTGCGGGAACAAGGCGTAGGTGAGTACGTCATCAATTTGTTCATCAGCCAGTTCGATATTTTTCTCTTTCGCCAATTCGGTCAGCTCTTTTGCCAGTTTATCCATTTCCGACTCTAGCAAGTCGGCAGGTCGACAAGTGATGGCTTCGCTACCATCTAACACTTTCGCTTGTAATTCAGCATCTACCGGGGCTGAGGTAGCTCCGTATTCCCCTTTTAACACGCCTGCAGTTTCTTTTGTGATAGATTTATAACGCTCACCGGTTAATACGTTTAATACCGATTGCGTACCAACGATTTGGGACGTTGGTGTTACTAACGGAATATAACCAAGATCTTTGCGCACTCGTGGGATTTCTTGCAATACTTCATCAAATTTATCAGCCGCGCCCTGCTCTTTTAACTGGCTTTCCATGTTGGTTAACATGCCACCAGGAACTTGCGCTAATAAAATACGGGAATCAACACCTTTTAAGCTGCCTTCAAACTTGCCATATTTTTCCCGAACATCACGAAAATAAGCGGCAACTTCAGCCAGCTTAACCATATCTAAACCGGTGTCACGTGCGCGACCTTGCACCGTAGAAACAACAGCTTCTGTTGGTGAGTGTCCGTAAGTCATACTCATTGACGAGATTGAAGTATCAATTACATCAATGCCAGCATCGATAGATTTCATGTGGGTTGCCATGCTTAAACCAGTAGTGGCATGGCAATGTAAAGCTAATGGTAACTCAACCGTTTCTTTCAGTTTAGTGATTAATTCTTCGGCATCGTATGGATTTAATAAACCCGACATGTCTTTAATACATAATGAATGCGCCCCCATATCTTCAAGCTGCGATGCCATGTCTAACCAACCTTGTAAGTTATGTACCGGACTCTCGGTATAAGACAAGGTACCCTGAGCATGCGCGCCCACTTTCACCGCGGCTTTAATTGCCGTTTGTAAATTACGGGGATCGTTCATCGCATCAAAAATACGGAATACATCAATACCGTTAACGTGGGCACGCTCAACAAATTTTTCTACCACGTCATCGGCGTAATGACGATAGCCTAAGATATTTTGACCACGAAACAGCATTTGCTGCTTGGTTTTTGGCATTGCCGCTTTTAATTTACGAATACGCTCCCATGGATCTTCACCTAAATAACGGATGCAAGAGTCAAATGTAGCACCACCCCAAGATTCAATCGACCAATAGCCAATGTCATCGAGTTTGCTGGCAATTGGTAACATATCTTCTAAACGAAAACGAGTAGCCAGTAATGATTGGTGGCCGTCTCTTAATACAACTTCTGTAATACCTAATGGACTTGACATATTTCGCTCCTAATTCTTTGCGTTATTCTTGCGGTAATGCGCGACTGCAGTGGTAATAGCTGCAACAACACCGGCAGGGATCTCAGTGGAACTGGCCTTACCCGTGCTTACTTTACTGGTAGCTGGAGATGGTTCTGGAAATTGGCTTGCAAACTTTGCCAAAAGTTGAATTGCAATAATTAATAAACCCAGAAAAGCAAAAACAAATCCCATGCCTACGAGCATGAGACCGGCTGCTTCTATAAAAGTATCTGATAAATTTTCCATAACCTAACTCTATATGTAAAAGAAATAGAATAATCACTCCAATTTTTTTTAGCAATGATCATTTGTCAATCTGTTGTAAAAAAATTTTGTCAATAGTCAAAAACGGTAAAATCTTGGTTGAAAACGACCGCTTTAGAATAATAACTCTAAAAAGGTTATATTAAACTAATCTAATTAGAAAATAAACAATTTACTATTCATCTGTGATAGCGGTTGATTTTGTAATTATAACGAAAACAGTATAGCCAAATGAGCAAAATTCAGCCAAAACGTTTCCTTTGCGAGCAAAAATTACTAAATAAATCATCAAAACAACCTGGTTGGCGGGGGTTTTAACCTCGCGCTAATGCGCAGGTAAGAAGAAGTGGCTATCGCCATACCGCGAGATTGAAGTCCCGCCAACCGCGTACCTAACTCAGGCACGCTGCACCCGAATGGGGTCCCTGATGTCGCTAGTGCTCCTCGGGGATGACGGCATAAATTTTCTGGGTACAGTTAAACGTCATCCCATCACGAGCATTAGCGAGGTGTGGGACCTCCTAACGCGTATCGAGCTTTGAAAACATTGGTTGGCGGGGTTTTAACCTGAAGTATCCCCACAAATATTTGTGTAAGCGTTTGAAATTTAGTTAAATTAATTTCACCACAAAACAAAAAAACTAAACCTCAAACGCTATGAAGGTATTTTCAAACTTTTTTAAGAAAGAAT